>NZ_JAMGZK010000053.1 GCF_025564065.1 Silvania hatchlandensis
TATGGTGGTACAGCACAAAAGTGGGGGTGATCGACCTGAAAAGAAAGTCGATCACCATGGGTAAAGGATGTTAAAAAGTGTTCACCCTGTCCCCGAACATCTGTCTACCATGTCCCCGGACTGTACACCCACAGGGAGAGGGGGCAAACATTAAAAACAACAACCTTGGGTTGTTGTTTTGCTTTTACCTGCGCAGGAACACGGTGCCTTTCAGATACAGGGCTGCCTGGCCACCTATCAGTACCCGATCGCCCTTCAGCTCACAGCGCAGATCCCCGCCGCGGGCGGAGACCTGACGCGCCTGCAGCCGGGTTTTACCCAGCTTTTCGCTCCAGTACGGGATCAGCATGCTGTGGGCGGAGCCGGTAACCGGATCTTCCGCTACTCCTTCACCCGGACAGAAAAAGCGGCTGACGAAATCATCGTTATCTCCCGGGGCGGTCACGCAAACCATCTTACCCAGCGGCATCATCCCGTCGATGTCCGGCGTCAGGGCTTCAACCTGCTGCTGGTTTTCGAGCACCACCATGTAATCGCGCCCTGCCCGCACCTCTTTCGCCTCGCTGATGCCCAGGGTGCTGAACAATAGCTCAGGCGGGTTATCGACCGCCTCGCAGCCCCAGGCCGGGAAGTTAAGCGTCAGCCAGTCGCCTTTGCGGGTGACCGTCAGGTCGCCGACAAAACGGGTGGAGAAGACAATCTCGGTCTGCGGATAGTCGAGATACTCAAAAATCACGTGCGCACTGGCAAGCGTAGCGTGACCGCAAAGGTTGATTTCATGCTGGGTAGTAAACCAGCGCAGCTCGAAGCCCGCGTCAGTCCGCACGAAAAAAGCGGTTTCGGACTGGTTATGCTGCTGTGCCATTTTTAACAGGGTATCGTCCGGCAGCCAGTCTTCCAGGGGACAAACGGCTGCCGGGTTACCACCAAACGCGCGATCGCTGAACGCATCGACAAGATAAAATGCAATTTCTTTCATTGTGTTAACCTTTTTTAGCGCAAAAACAGATGACCTTTCATATACAGCGAGGCTTTGCCACTCATCAATACCCGGTCGCCCTTCAGTTCACAACGAATATCGCCACCCCGGCGCGAAACCTGCCGGGCGAAAAGCGACGTTTTTCCCAGCTTTTCACTCCAGTAAGGAATGAGCATGGTATGCGCAGAGCCGGTGACCGGATCTTCCCACAGCGCCACGCCCGGTGAGAAAAAGCGGCTGACAAAATCGTACTTGCCGTCTGCGCGCGCGGTGATCGACACCTTATGTTCCCCCGGTGTCATGGCGTTGATATTTGGCGTCACCGCCTCGACCTGCTGGCGATTTTCCAGCACCAGCATCCAGGCACGCCCTTTCCGGGCCTCCACATAGTGCTCGATCCCCAGCGCGCTCAGCATCTCTGCGGGCGGGGTCTGCGCCTCGGTGGGGCAGGCAGGAAAATCAAGCGTTAACCACTCCCCGTCGCGGCTGACCGTCAGCCTGCCGGATGCCGTATCAAAATGGATCCGGGCATCGGGGTAATCCAGTTCGTTAAACAGCACCCAGGCGGTAGCCAGAGTCGCGTGGCCGCAGAGGTTAACTTCACCGTGGGTGGTAAACCAGCGCAGCTCAATGCCCCCTTTGTGGCAAACAAAAAAGGCGGTCTCCGACTGGTTGTGCTGCTGCGTCATCTTTAACAGCGTATCGTCCGGCAACCATTCCGTCAGCGGGCACACCGCCGCCGGGTTGCCGCCAAATGCGCCGTCGCTGAATGCGTCCACCAGATAAAACTCACTTTCCTGCATCGCCTTACCCACTGTTAACCTAATGTTGCATTCTATATTCATGGAAAATAACGCCTTTCACCAGCCTTTACCTCAGCATTGAATTGAGATCTGCATCACAAAATGATTGTATTTTCAGCAGGGATGGTTTTAAGATCGCCCTCACCTCATTTATGTAACGATTCCCGGACATTTTTATGACAACCAATACCGTTTCCCGCCGGGTCGCGTGGCTACGGGTGGTGACGCTCGCGATTGCGGCGTTTATCTTCAATACCACTGAATTTGTTCCCGTTGGCCTGCTCTCCGACATTGCGGCCAGCTTCCAGATGGAAACCGCGCAGGTGGGGATCATGCTGACCATCTACGCCTGGGTGGTGGCCTTGCTGTCGCTGCCGTTTATGCTGCTTACCAGCCAGGTTGAACGCCGCAAGCTGCTGATCGGGCTGTTTGTGCTGTTTATTGCCAGCCACGTGCTGTCATTTCTGGCGTGGAACTTCACGGTACTGGTGATAAGCCGGATCGGGATTGCCTTTGCGCACGCCATCTTCTGGTCGATTACCGCCTCACTGGCGATCCGCCTGGCCCCGGCCGGGAAACGCGCCCAGGCGCTGAGCCTGCTGGCCACCGGGACCGCGCTGGCGATGGTGCTCGGGCTGCCGCTGGGTCGTATTGTCGGGCAGTATTTCGGCTGGCGGACCACCTTTTTCATCATCGGCCTTGGAGCGCTGATCACCCTGCTGTGCCTGATCAAACTCCTGCCAAAATTACCGAGTGAACACTCCGGATCGCTAAAAAGCCTGCCGGTACTGTTCCGCCGTCCGGCGCTGATGAGCCTGTATCTGCTGACGGTCGTCGTGGTCACGGCGCACTACACCGCCTACAGCTACATCGAGCCGTTCGTGCAGACTATCGCCGGTTTTAGCGCCTCATTCGCTACCGTTCTGCTGTTGCTACTGGGCGGCGCGGGTATTATCGGCAGCGTGCTGTTTGGTAAACTGGGCAACCGCCATGCCTCATTGCTGGTCAGCAGCGCCATCGGTCTGCTGCTGGCGTGCCTGCTGTTGCTGCTGCCTGCGTCGGGCAGCGAGACCAACCTGGCCATCCTGAGCATCGTCTGGGGGGTGGCGATCATGATTATCGGCCTCGGCATGCAGGTGAAAGTGCTGGCGCTGGCGCCTGATGCAACCGATGTAGCCATGTCGCTGTTTTCCGGGATATTTAATCTGGGGATTGGCGCAGGTGCGCTGCTGGGGAATCAGATAAGCCTGCATCTGTCGATGGCGTCGATTGGTTATCTGGGGGCGATCCCGGCGCTGGCGGCCTTGATCTGGTCGGTGCTGATCTTCCGCAAATGGCCTGTCACTCTGGAAGAACAGCCGCAAAACGGTTAGCGCTGTGGCCGGGTGGTCGTGCGCCACCCGGCACCGCGATTACGGGTAGGTCTGGATAATTTCCAGCACGCCGTTAATGATAAACTGCACGCCCATACAGACCAGCAGGAAGCCCATCAGACGGGAGATAGCTTCGATACCGTCTTTACCCACCCAGCGCATAATCGCGCCAGAACTGCGCAGACAACCCCACAGGATCAGGCCGATAAGCGCGAAAATGAGCGGCGGAGCCACCATCACGACCCAGTCCGGGAAAGTAGAACCGGTGCGCACCGTGGAGGCGGAGCTGATGATCATCGCTATCGTCCCCGGCCCTGCCGTGCTCGGCATCGCCAGCGGCACAAACGCGATATTCGGCGACTGTTTGTCCTGCTGATCCTCAAGTGCGTTTTTATCCGCAGGTTCGTGCGCCTTAGGCGCCGGGAACAGCATCCTGAAACCGATAAAGGCCACGATCAGCCCCCCGGCGATACGCAGACCGGGAATGGAGATCCCGAAGGTATTCATCACCAGCTGTCCGGCGTAATAGGCCACCATCATGATCGCAAAAACGTAAACAGAAGCCATTAAAGACTGCTGGTTACGCTCCTCCCGGTTCATATCACCGGCAAGGCCCAGAAAGAGTGCCACCGTCGTTAACGGGTTAGCCAGCGGCAGTAACACCACCAGCCCAAGGCCAATTGCTTGAAATAAATCCACCATGTTACGTCATCGTCCTTTATCAACATTTACCCCGGCAAGTATACGGTGAAAATGGCTGGATCGACCACGCGCACATCGTAAGTAATATTTGCGCCCCGAAATCAATTATTCCAGGTTATGAATGAATAGCTAAAGACGGCAAAAAATGTGTCTGAATCGTTTTAGCAAAACGTGTCATAAGCTTATGCATTCAGTTGACTTATAGTTGCCTGAGCAATAATATCTGCCGCAACTAAACTACTTGCCAGGGCAACCATTGTGACAAGCGCCAGTGACCTCTTCAACGATATTATTCCGCTGGGGCGCCTGATCTATATGGTTAACCAGAAAAAAGATCGCCTGCTCAATGACTATCTGTCACCGCTGGATATCACCGCAACCCAGTTCAAAGTGCTGTGTTCCGTGCGCTGCGAAGGGTGCATCACGCCGGGTGAGCTAAAGAAAATCTTATCTGTCGACCTGGGTGCGCTGACGCGCATGATGGATCGTCTGGTCTGTAAGGGATGGATTGAACGACGCCCTAATCCGAATGACAAACGCGGTGTGCTGGTGCAGTTAACCCGCGACGGCGCAGCCGTATGTGAACAATGTCATCAATTAGTCGGGCAAAAGCTGCACCAGGAACTAACAAAAAACTTAGCGGCGGATGAAGTGGCAACGCTTGAGCATTTGCTTAAGAAAATCCTGCCGTAAACAGAAAGAGGTATGACGATGTCCAGACGCAATACTGACGCCATCACTATTCATAGCATTTTGGGCTGGATCGAAGATAACCTGGAATCGCCGCTGTCACTTGAGAAAGTGTCCGAGCGTTCAGGTTACTCAAAATGGCACCTGCAACGGATGTTTAAAAAAGAGACCGGTCATTCATTAGGTCAGTACATCCGCAGCCGTAAATTGACTGAAATCGCACAGAAGTTGAAGGAAAGCAACGAGCCGATCCTGTATCTGGCTGAGCGTTACGGGTTTGAATCGCAACAGACCCTGACCCGCACGTTCAAGAACTATTTCGACGTTCCACCGCATAAATATCGCATCACCAATATGCGCGGTGAATCTCGTTATCTACTCCCTATCAACCACTGTAACTGCTAAACGCCTGTATTAAGACGTATCGAGGAAATTATGAAACTGTTCGCCTCCGCCGCCCTCGCCGCTCTGGTGCTGTTCTCCGGCCCGAGTTTTGCGGAGCAAACCCTGAACGCGACGCAGCAGACCAGCCACGACGCGACGTTCCTGCCAACGGCCAACGGCCAGTCGCCTCATGATTTTAATCATATGGGCGCAGGCAGCGACAAATCCGACGAATTAGGCGTGCCCTATTACAACCAGGGCGCTTAATTTGTATTGCCCCGCCTGTGCGGGGCTTTTTTTAGCTTCTCGCCCGTGTCGACCGACGCAGTCGCAAACCAAAGACATTAATGTACAGCCCGGCCATCACCAGCAGCGCACCGAACAACTGTAGCGCGCCCAGCGTTTCACCAAGCAGCAGCGCCGCACTGGCGATACCCACCACCGGCACCAGCAGCGATAGCGGCGCCACCCGCCAGGTTTCGTAACGCCCCAGCAGCGAGCCCCAGATGCCGTAGCCAACAATCGTCGCGACAAACGCCAGGTAGACAAGTGAAAGAATGGTGGTCAGATCGATGGCGACCAGGCTTTGCCACATCACCGATGGGCCATCCAGCAGCCACGAGGCGGCCATAAACGGCACAATCGGGATCAGCGCGCTCCACACCACCAGCGACATCACCGGCGGACGCGATTCCAACTGCATGATTTTTTTGTTGAAGATGTTGCCGCACGCCCAGCTGAACGCCGCCGCCAGGGTCAACATAAAGCCCAGCAGCGCAACGTGCTGCCCGTTGAGGCTGGCCTGCACCAGCACCAGCACGCCAAATACCGCAAGCGTAATCCCCACCAATTGTTTACCCTGCAGGCGTTCGCCAAACACCACCGCGCCCAGGATGATGGTGAAAAAGGCCTGCGCCTGCAGCACCAGCGAAGCCAGACCGGCAGGCATGCCAAAGTTAATGGCGCTAAACAAAAAGGCAAACTGGCCAAAGCTGATGGTGAGACCGTAGCCCAGCAGCAGACGACACGGAATTTTCGGACGGGCAACAAAAAACAGCGCCGGGAAGGCCACCAGCAGAAAGCGTAAACCTGCCAGCATCAGCGGGGGCATATTGTGCAGTCCGACTTTAATCACCACAAAATTCAGCCCCCATACCACCACTACCAGCAACGCCAGTAGCCCGTCTTTGCGCGTCATACCCTGCCCCTGTTTATTCAGTTTTTGTAAAGACTGTTCAAGGTAACGAAAAAAAACGCTCAGGAACAGATCATTAATTCTGGCAGCCAGTGGAAGCACTTACGGATAAATTAGGTGCTATACAAGCCGCTTATGGCGTGATAATCCTGATAAGACATAACAAAAAATTCTCGTCATGTCGGGCAGGAAAATGAACTTATCAATCAGGCGATCAACCTCCGCGCTGTTGGCGTCGTCGTTATTACTCACCATCGGGCGCGGCGCCACGCTGCCATTTATGACCATCTACCTGACGCGCGTCTACAACATGAGCGTGGCGAATATTGGTTATGCCCTGACAATTGCCCTGACTATCGGGGTCATTTTCAGCCTGGGCTTTGGCATTCTGGCCGATAAGTTCGATAAAAATCGCTATATGCTGATCGCCATTACGGCGGTTGCGCTGGGCTTTCTGACGATCCCGCTGGTGGATAATGTTGTGCTGGTGGTGCTTGCCTTCTCCCTTATCAACTGCGCCTACTCGGTTTTCTCGACGGTACTTAAAGCCTGGTTTGCCGATGTGCTGAATCCGGCGGAAAAAGCGCGGATTTTCTCACTTAACTACAGCTTTTTGAACATTGGCTGGACCATCGGGCCGCCATTAAGCACCCTGCTGATGATGTACAGTTTGCAACTGCCTTTCTGGATGGCAGCCTTCTGCGCCGCGTTGCCACTGGTGTTAATTCAACGCTATGTGCAGAAAGGTATCGCAGCCGAGAGTGAGCAGGTCGCCGTGGCGTGGCAGCCGTCGGTGCTGCTGCGTGACCGGGCCTTGTTCTGGTATACGCTTTCCGGGCTGCTGGCCTCCTACGTGGGCGGGTCGTTTGCCAGCTGTATTTCTCAGTACGTGCTGGCAGCGGATTACGATAGCGATTTTGCCCAGAACGTGGTGGCGGTGGTGCTGCCGGTGAATGCGGCGATGGTGGTCACGCTGCAATACATTATTGGTCGAAAACTGTCGGCGCGAAATATTCGCCCGCTGATGACGCTGGGTACGGTGTTTTTCGTGCTCGGCCTGGCGGGATTCATGTTCTCCGGGGAGAATCTTCTGTATTGGGGACTGGCAGCGGCGGTGTTTACCGTGGGTGAGATAATTTATGCCCCGGGTGAATATATGCTGATCGACAACATCGCCCCGCCGGGAATGAAAGCGAGCTACTTCTCCGCCCAGGCGCTGGGCTGGCTGGGTGCAGCATTTAACCCGATGATCACCGGGCTTATCCTGACCCATCTTCCCCACTGGTCGCTGTTTGTGATTATGATGGTGGCTATCGTGGTGGCATGGCTGATGATCCTGCGCGGAATGAGCGTAAAAGCGTGGGGTGAGGCGCCAAAATTAGCCTGACGCCGTGCGGCATTGCAAGACGGCCTGATGCCCGCCCTCTCCCCGGGAGTGGGCATCAGGCTCTCTATCAATGATGCAACATCTCGTCAACGACCTGCGCTTTATACATTTCGTTCGGGTAATAGGTCGGCCAGTTATCCATCTCTTTTAACAACGCCTCGTGGGAGGTGTTGCCCATAAAGATATGGAAATGGGCCGAGGCGCGCGGGCCGATGGTGTGGTCGCTGAACTGAACGAATTTCGGCGCTTTGCTGCTGGCGTCTTTACATTCGAACAGGTAGCGGACGCCCTTCTTGCCGGAGGTATAGGTCAGAATTTTGTAGCCGCTGTAGGCATACTGGCAGTTGCTCACGGCTTTACCGACATGGAATTCCATGACGTTATTCTCGATGCCGATGGTCTCGACATCCGTGGCGTAGCCCGTGCGGTAATAGGCTTTTACCTCGTCAAAAGATTGACTCTTATCTTTCTCGGCCTTCTTTTTAAATACCGGATCCAGATCGCCGCTCAGTAAAAACGGATACACCGACTGCCAGACGCCATCCCAGTCGGACAACTTACGATCCTTGACGTCTTTATCTTCGAACACGCCGTTCGCCGCTTTTTGTTCCGCCTCGGTCATCTGATGGCCGTGGGAATGGGCGAACGCCTGGGCGCTGACCAGCAGCGCCCCCAGAGTCATTGCAAATTTACCAATATGTCCAGCCAAAATAAGATCCTCACTCCGTTTTAGAGAGCGAGTATGTTATATTATAACATATCGTAAAACAAGCCCGTTACCATACTTCGCTGGCGATTTGGGTTACCAGACGAACTTTGTCCCACTGCTGGGCTTCCGTCAGGCTGTTGCCCTCTTCGGTAGAGGCAAAACCGCACTGCGGGCTCAGGCAGATCTGCGCTTTAGCCACGTACTTCGCCGCCTCTTCCAGACGGGCTTTTACCCCTTCCGGGTTCTCCAGCTCACCGCTTTTGGTGGTGATCAGCCCCAGCACCACCTGCTGCTTGCCCGGACGCACAAAGCGTAACGGCGCGAAATCCCCGCTGCGATCGTTGTCGTATTCCAGGAAGAACGCATCGACGTTAACGGTGCCAAACAGGATCTCAGCGACCGGCTCGTAACCCCCTTCGGAAATCCACGTCGAACGGAAGTTACCGCGACAGACGTGCAGCCCGACCGTCAGATCGTCCGGCTTGCCTTCCAGCGCCTTATTCAGCACCTGGGCATAGGTGCGTGCCAGCTGGTCCGGGTCATCGCCACGCTCGCGGATCTGGCGGCGCTGATCGTCTGAGCACAGGTACGCCCAGACGGTGTCGTCCAGCTGCAGATTGCGGCAACCCGCCGCATAGAACGCGTGGATCGCATCGCGCCAGGTTTGCGCCAGGTCATCGAAGTAGGCATCCAGCTCAGGATAGACCGTCAAATCGATATCTTTGCGCCCACCGCGAAAATGCAGCACGCTCGGGCTCGGAATGGTCATCTTCGCCTGCGCACTGCCGCTGATGCTTTGCAGGTAGCGGAAGTCATCCAGCATCGGATGGCTGCCGAACCCGAGCTTGCTGGTCACCCGCACACCGTGAGCTTTGGTCTGGACCCCGTTAAACTGGATACCCTGACTGGCGTCGTAGCGCTCCACACCCTGAAGCCCGTCGAAGAAATCAAAGTGCCACCAGGCGCGACGGAACTCCCCGTCGGTCACCACCTGCAGACCGCAGGCGCACTGTTGTTCAACCACATGGCGAATCGCCTCGTCTTCTACTGCACGCAGCTGGCGCGCGTCGATCTCGCCGCTGGCAAACTTCACTCGCGCCTGCTTGATGGCATCGGGACGTAAGAAACTGCCTACCACATCGGCGCGGTTCGGGGCGTGTTGTCGCTGCATGCTTATCTCCTTTAACTGCCGGCAGATAATTGCCGACAGTGATAATTCATTATGTGAATTTTTAGACATCTGGATGGCTAAATGTCTAAAAAAGATGTCACAGCACCGCGCCGACGGCAAACGAGAAAAATTCATCTGTGTTGAAAAAAATTCATGATGCTGCGAAGGGGCAAAAAAAACCGCCAGAAACTGGCGGTAAATGCTTGCATGGATAGATTTGTATTTTGATATCTACGAACCGGGCATTCCGTACCTGGTTGCGGATCATTATCAAGCTAGCACGAGGAGGATAAATGAAAGCTAAACGAGTCGCTCCTGTCTACATGTAGGGCAGGTATGAGGTTTAAGGTGAATTCCGAATGTAGAACAGCCGCGCCATGAGTAACGTGTTCATACGCTATTCTTTTGTAAAGGACACCATAAGGAGAGCGAATGATTATTACACTGCTGATCCTTGGCATTCTTGCCGTGATCGTCATGGGTTTTACGCTGCTTTCTGCCACGCAGGATCTGAAAGATGATTACTAGTGGTCACCGACTCAAGCTGGTCAATTCCCCTGTGCGCTGAAGTTGCTTAATATCAACTTATCTATCGTTTGACCAATTCACCGTATGAATATTGAGCAACCTCTCATTTCCTTGTCATCCGCAGGCATAGTGTAGGCGCAGTTTCCACGAGGATACCTCCATGAAAAAACTGCTTATATGTTGCCTGTTCGGTAATACCGCTAATTCGCTGGCGAAAAAGATGCAAACCGTCGCGAATGAACACGGCTATAAGATGATCATCAGCGCCGTAGGGGTAGATAATTTTGCAAGCGTGGCACCTGCCTTTGACTGCTTCCTTGTCACCCCCCATATCCAGTACAAGCTTGATGAACTCAAAAAGGAAATTGGCCCGGACCGCCCTGTCGCGGTGATTGAAAGCTACCCTTTTGCTTCACTGGATGGTGAAAAGGTTCTGGCGTTTGCAATAGAACATATGCCGCAGTTAACCGAACAAGAGTAAGGCCTGACGTTGCGCCCGGCATATTTCATGCATATTCCTGGTTCGTTTCGCACGGCTTATGGAGAAAAACCGGGCATCTCGCCCGGTTCTGGCTTTCAAATTTGCTTTTGTAATTAAGCAGATGGATATTATCCACACAATTAATGGGTTGCGGATGATAGTTATGAGAAATTTAGTATTGGCATGGTTTATCTTCATTAACATTTACGGCAGCATCTCACTTGTTAATGTAGTGAGTACATCCTATATGGATGGTTCACGTCTTCCCTGGCTTCTCGCCATCCCAATCCTTTGTTTAACAAACTTCATAGCGGGCAGGATGATGACGAAATCATGGTAATGGCAGCACCTTAACCAGACTAAAAAAAAAGCATCAAGCCCACCCGCAGATGAGCTTTGGGATGGCTAGCAATCAGCGTCAGCGCGCGCAACAGCACGACATGCCCACATACAGGCTTCCTGCATTTTGGTGCAAGCAATAGCAAGGCAGCGCGCGGCCTCGCTTGCTTCCACAGAATGATGTCCTGTTTCCACTTTCTCAGAATTCACCACCTCACGCTCTGTATCAAGAAGGCTGCAGAAGTGACGACTGACGCCCTTCAGGCGGTTCATGCGGGCGATGTTACCCGGAGTTACCGAGCGGACCCGTTTACGGTGCTGCCGTCTGGCGGTTTTGCTTCACTCATCTCGGTGCCCTATCGGTAGATTGTTGGCAGTTCGCCTGCCTCGATTGGTTATGCACTTATAAGCCTGTAGTTGTCTGGTGACGATTTCTGACCTGCTAGTGCAGCCGGAATGATCACGCCTACGATTTTTTGAGCCATACTTACAACAGCCGCATTTTTCTTTTTGGTTCGTCTGGCAGAGGAGGAATGTATGCAGTTAGTTAGTGAGAAGGGTGTTGTGTCTTCCCGGGATTTAGATTTTCTTGCATCTAGCTTCGCCCGGATGCGCTTGCAAGGCCGACATCTATGCACGGATGCAATAACCGGCAACATGGATGAAGACTGCCGGCTGTGGTTCCTTAACCGTTACGACTTTTACATTGAACAGCTAAAAGATAAGGAACTGCAGTAGTAACCACAGGCCGGGTGGTGATAGCTG
Organism: Silvania hatchlandensis; assembly: GCF_025564065.1. Lineage (GTDB taxonomy): Bacteria > Pseudomonadota > Gammaproteobacteria > Enterobacterales > Enterobacteriaceae > Enterobacter > Enterobacter hatchlandensis. Next base: position 11,507 of record NZ_JAMGZK010000053.1, read on the forward strand.
CCCGGCAATCACTTTAAAGTAAGACAAAGCTGTAGAGGGCGGCCGTCGCAGACAGTCCACACTCCGGCAACGACTTTATAAACTTCATACTTCCGCCCTTCGACGCCATCCTGTCCACCGAAAACAGCGAGACGATCAGCATTGCACCTCAACCAGCAGCGGCGATGAGTTTGTTACGCAGGCTACTAATGGCAGACACCTCTAGCAAGCAGATCGCCCACTAAAAAAGGGGATTGAAAGACCCCATTCCTTTTGTAAAAGTAAAAGCTACGTCTAAGGAAGGCCAACAAAAGTCTAAGTACAACATGGAACTAAATAAAAACTAAAAAATACGAAGTAGACGGTTTTATTGTTGTTTCACTCCCTTCAAAAGGTGTTTCTATGGCTACCTGCCCAAAATGTTTCAGAACTATTACCAATTACCATTGCCCTGACTGCGAAGAGAACGAGCGATCCAAGATTAGGTTTGATTTTACTCCCAACCCCACCACATACAGACATCCATCACCAAGTAATCCGTATCCAGACAACCATGGAGGCGGTACTGGTTATGGTGGGAAGAAGCCGCCAGCCACCACGGGTGAAATAATATTCAATGTCATTGCGGCCATTGTAATTATTAGTATTTGCCTGTTTGTTGCTTACCAGGTGATGATCTCGGCTTAAAAAACGCATTGCCTCACATACAACGCCGGAAATTCTAAGCGGTGGTGCGGTGCAGGCCGAACTTTGCTACAACGTCGCCAGTAGTCACACGCCCTGCCTCGTTCACCAGTTGATGCACGAGGTTCTTGTGGCGGCCAACGACGCGAACCGCATCACGCAATTTCTCCAGGTTGGCCAGCTTGTTCCTGGTGCGGCGGATTTCACGGGAAATCACCCGGACCGTCGGAACAACCAGCTTTCGCAGAATTTAAGGATTCAGTTTGGGGAGAAGCTTTGGGGAAGAAAAAACGTACAAAAAACCGGGCATCATGCCCGGTTCTGTTTCCAGCCTGAAAACGCCCTACGCACTCAACCCGCGATTCACCAGCATCGGCTCGATCAAAGGATCGTGCCCGCGCCACGCGCGATAAAGTTCAGCTAAATCAGTACTATTGCCGCGAGACAAAATCGCCTCGCGGAATTTCTGGCCGTTTTCACGGTTCAATCCGCCCTCTTCCACGAACCATTGATAGCCGTCATCGGCCAGCATTTGGGTCCATAAATAAGCGTAATAGCCCGCTGCATAACCGCCGCCGAAGATATGGGCGAAGTAACTGCTGCGATAGCGCGGGGGAATGGCCGGAAGCAGCAACTGCTCGCCGTCCAGCGCGGCGGTTTCAAATGTCTCGACATCGTCTGGCGCTTCGCTGGCGGTTACCCCATGCCAGTTCATATCCAGCAGGGCCGCCGCCAGCAACTCTGTCATGTCGTAGCCTTTATTAAACTGGGTGGCGCTGAGCATTTTCTCGCGCAAAGCCTCCGGCATCGGTTCCCCGGTTTGATAGTGCCGGGCATAGTGGGCAAACACCGCTGGGTGACTGGCCCAGTGCTCGTTAATTTGTGATGGGAATTCGACGAAATCACGCGGCGTGTTAGTACCGGACAGCGTGGCAAAACGCTGGCTGGCAAACAGTCCGTGCAGGGTATGACCAAACTCGTGGAACAGGGTAATTACATCATCCCAGGAGATCAGCGCGGGCTGGCCTTCCGCGGGTTTTTGGTAATTGCAGACATTGTAGATCACCGGACGAGCCCCAGACTCATGGGACTGTTCAACGAAGTTGCCCATCCATGCTCCGCCGCCTTTTGAATCCCGGGCGAAGAAGTCGCCGTAAAACAGCGCCATCCCTTCCCCGTTTTTGTCGAATATTTCCCAGACGCGCACGTCCGGGTGATAGACGGGAATGTCCGTCCGCTCGACAAAAGTGATGCCGAACAGCTGGGTCGCAGCCCAGAAAACACCGTCGGTCAGCACCGTATTAAGGGCAAAGTAGGGTTTAACCTGCGATTCATCGAGAGCATATTTCGCCAGCCGCACGCGCTCGGCATAAAACGACCAGTCCCAGGCCTGAACGGTAAAGCGGGCCTGCTCATCGTCGATCACCTTCTGGATATCGGCCTGTTCCTGCAGGGCACGTTTGCGCGCGGCCGGGACGATCCCGCGCATAAACTGCAGTGCAGCTTCGGGGGTTTTCGCCATCTGATCGGCGATTTTCCAGCTCGCGAAGTTAGCAAAGCCCAGCAGTTCCGCCTGTCGCGCGCGCAGCGCCACCAGTCGACGCACCAGCTCCCGGGTGTCGTTGGCATCGTTTTTTTGCGTGCGCAGCCAGCCTGCGTTAAACAGATTTTCTCGGGTCTGGCGATCGCGCAGCTGCTGCAGCGCAGGCTGCTGAGTGGTGTTCAGCAGTGGAATCAACCAGCGATCGGTAAGCCCTTTATCGGCAGCGGCCTGCGCGGCGGCCGCTTGTTCCGCCGGGCTCAAACCGTCCAGCTGATGGCGATAATCCACCACCAGCCCACCGGCTTTATCTGCCGCCAGCAGGCGCTGGTTAAACTGGCTGGTCAGCGTAGCCGATTCCGTATTGAGCGCTTTCAGTTCTTGTTTTTGTGCATCTCCCAGCCGGGCACCGGCCAGAATAAAACGCTGATGCAGTTCCTCAATCAACCGCAGAGACTCGGCATCCGCTGCCTGCGTCTGGCGCACATGGTAAATAGCATTCACCCGGGCAAAAAGCGCGTCATTCAACCAGATATCATTGGCAAGTGCAGCCAGTTCAGTGGAGACGGCCTCCTCCAGTTCTTGCAGATAATCATTGGTATGCGCCGAGGTCATGGCAAAAAAGACGTTGCTCACCCGGCTCAGCAGTTCACCGCTGTTCTCCAGAGCCAGCACGGTATTGGCAAAATCCGGAGCGTCAGTCGAACCCGCAATTACCGCGATTTCATCGCGCTTCTGGCGGATCGCCTCATCAAAGGCCGGACGGTATTGATGGTCGTCGATCAGATCAAAACGCGGTGCCTGGTACGGCAGCGTGCTGCGTGCTAAAAAGGGGTTAGTGCCAGACATATCAGACTCCGGAATATGATGAATCTCACCAGAGTAGGTCAGCCCGCCCTGCGCTGCAATCTCCGCGACGGCTGAGGTGCGAAAAGTCGCCTTACCCTGCGTCAGATCACATGCTATGGTAGTACTACACAAAAAGCGTTGAGGAACAGTGACATGATTATTTTAGTTACCGGGGCGACCGCAGGTTTTGGTGAAAGCATCACGCGTCGCTTCGTTGCCAACGGGCACAAAGTGATTGCCACCGGCCGCCGTCAGGAGCGTTTGCAGGAGCTGAAAGACGAGCTCGGCGACAGCATTCTGACCGCGCAGCTGGACGTGCGTAACCGCGCCTCCATTGAAGAGATGCTGGCTAATCTGCCCGCTGAATGGCAAGCCATCGACGTACTGGTGAATAACGCCGGGCTGGCGCTGGGTCTTGAACCTGCGCATAAAGCCAGCGTCGAAGACTGGGAAACGATGATCGACACCAACAATAAAGGGCTGGTGTACATGACCCGCGCCGTGCTGCCGGGAATGGTCGAGCGCAATCGTGGTCACGTGATCAATATCGGCTCCACCGCCGGCAGCTGGCCATACGCGGGCGGCAACGTCTACGGTGCAACCAAAGCCTTTGTGCGTCAGTTCAGCCTTAACTTGCGCACCGACCTGCATGGCACGGCAATCCGCGTGACCGATATCGAACCGGGTCTGGTGGGCGGCACTGAGTTTTCCAATGTCCGTTTCAAAGGCGATGACGCCAAAGCGGGTAAAACCTATGAAAACACCGACGCACTGACACCGGAAGATGTAACGGAAGCCGTCTGGTGGGTGGCGACGCTGCCGAAGCACGTCAACATCAACACCCTTGAAATAATGCCGGTAAGCCAGAGTTTTGCTGGTCTGAGCGTGCATCGCGGCTGATCTTTCCTCGCCCGGCCTGCGGGTCGGGTATGGGATGCCCGCGAAAAGAATGGTAGTATTTACTGGTTAACTCTCTGAGAAATCACATCGAATGGCCGTTGAATCGCAACTCAATCCGACCCAACCTGTTAATCAGCAAATTTACCGTATTTTGCGCAGCGACATTGTTCACTGTCTGATCCCGCCGGGTACCCCGCTGTCTGAAAAAGAGGTGTCGATCCGCTTCGACGTCTCTCGCCAGCCTGTACGCGAAGCCTTTATTAAGCTCGCTGAAAACGGCCTGATTCAGATCCGTCCCCAGCGCGGCAGCTACGTAAACAAGATTTCACTCTCGCAGGTGCGCAACGGCTGTTTTGTTCGTCAGGCCATAGAATGCGCCGTCGCACGTCGCGCCGCGAACCTTATCGACAGCCATCAGTGTTACCTGCTTGAGCAAAACCTGCATCAGCAGCGCATCGCCATTGAGCGCAAACAGCTGAATGATTTCTTCCTGCTGGACGATGAGTTCCATCAGAAGCTGGCGCAGATTGCCGATTGCCAGCTGGCATGGGACACCATCGAGAACATCAAAGCGACGATGGATCGGGTACGCTATATGAGCCTCGATCACGTCTCGCCGCCGGAGATGCTGCTCCGTCAGCATCACAATATTTTCAGCGCGCTGGAAAAACACGATGCCGATGCAGTGGAAAAAGCGATGACCGTGCATCTACAGGAAATTGGCGAGTCGGTGCAGTTAATTCGGCAGGAAAATAGCGAGTGGTTTAGCGAAGAGTAGCCGTAAAAATGAATGCCGCCACGACGGCGGCATTCGACAGGGTTAGCCCGCGATGTACTGCGCCACCGTGGCTTTTGCCCCTTTATCCAGCAACGTCAGATACGCCGCTGTGACTGCCTCAACAAAAGTCGCGTCCTGCGGCAGTTCATTACCAAAAATCGCCTCGATGCCCATCAACGCCTTCACCCGTGATGCCCCTTCGGCGCTGTCCTGCACTGCCTGCTGGATCATCGGTAGCAGTGGGTCGCACACTTCGATGGCTTCACCGCGCTCATCCACACCCCCGACATAGCGCATCCAGCCTGCCACGCCCAGCGCCAGCAGCGGGAAGGACAGCTGATGTACGCGATGCCAGCGCACGGAATCCAGCATACGCTGGGGCAGCTTCTGGCTACCGTCCATCGCGATCTGCCAGGTACGGTGACGCAGCGCCGGATTGCTGTAACGCTCGATCAGCAGATCCGCATAGCGACCCAGATCGACGCCAGTGACTTTCAGCGTCGGTGCCTGCTCGTTCAGCATCAGGGCATGCGCGGCGCGACGGTAGTTGGCGTCTTCCATGCAGTCATTAATGTGCTGATAGCCCGCCAGGTAGCCCAGATACGCCAGGAATGAGTGGCTGCCGTTGAGCATACGCAGCTTCATCTCTTCGAACGGGATCACGTCGGCCACCAGCTCGGCGCCTGCTTTCTCCCACGCCGGACGACCGGCAACAAAATTGTCTTCTACGACCCACTGACGGAACGGTTCGCAGGCTACACCTGCCGGATCGCGCACGCCGGTGATTTGTTCGATTTTGTTCAGGGTATCGGCAGTGACGGCGGGCACAATGCGGTCAACCATTGTCGACGGGAAGGTGACGTGAGTTTCGATCCAGTCGGCCAGCTCGCTATTGACCGCGCGAGCGTAGGCGCAGGTGACATTGCGCATCACATGACCGTTCTCGGGCATGTTGTCGCAGGACATTACGGTAAAGGCGGGCAGGCCCGCCGCTTTACGCCGCGCCAGCGCTTCGACCACCACGCCAACGGCAGAGCCCGGCTGGTGCGGGTTATTCAGATCGGCAGCGATCAGCGGATGATCCAGCATCAGCTGTCCGGTTGCCGGGGCGTGGCAGTAGCCTTTCTCGGTGATAGTCAGCGAGACAATCGCAACCTGCGGCTCGCACATCGCCGACAGCACCGCTTCCAGACCATCGACCTGCGCATGCAGGGCGTGTTTCACCACCCCGACGACCCGCGCAGTCCAGGCATCGGCGGACATTTCTGCCACGGTGTAGAGATTGTCCTGGGCTTTGAGGTCCGCAATCTGCTGCTCACCGCCAATCAGGTTGACCTCGCAAAACCCCCAGTCGCTGCCGTGTTCGGCGGCAAGAATATCGGCATACACCGCCTGATGCGCACGATGGAAGGCGCCAAAACCCAGATGCACTATTTTAGGCTTCAGGTTATCGCGGTTGTAGTGAGGCAGGGTTGCTTGCGCATGGAATAACGGATTTTTCATGATAGTACTCGTTAAATTGATTAAGCGACGATCCTGGCCGGTGTTCTGCAGTGCAGTTACGCCTCATGGCACCACCGACCCACTAACCCAACTAGAATGGCAGTAGGTATAAAAACTGATGTCGTTAACCATACTGATTGTTGATGTTGATATTTTGATTTACGATAACTTTTTGCCATCTGGTGTGACATCAATTAAAAGTTGTGTGACAACATCCAGAATTAGCTTCAGGGCTGTATACCACTCTTCCTGCTGTCTGTTGCAAGGGTCTAAAAAAATGACTCCCCTGCGGGTGCAGGAGAGTCAGTGTGGATCAGGAAATAGCGCTATGGTTGCCGCGCGGATTGACGCCCGCTACACGAGGTTTGTCTTCTGCGGCATCGTCCAGGGTGCTCAAATCGCGGTCGCACACTTCAGGCATCAGGATCGCAGAGATCAGCCCGATCAGCGAATAGACCACCATCATCACCGCAATTGGCCACCATGAGCCGGTCATATTACAGAAGATCCCCGCCAGTAATGGGCCGAACCCGACTGCCACCAGACCCCCGGCCTCTTTCGAGATCGCCATCCGGGTAAAGCGGTTACGTGAGCCAAACATTTCTGCCATGGTGATATTCTCCAGGGCAAATAATCCCAGCACCGCAAAGTTGTGAATAATGATAATCGAGGTCATGATCACCCCCGGCGAATAGGCGTTATCCACAATAATCGACAGCATCGGGTACGCCAGAATAATGGCGGAGATATTCAGCACAATATAGGGTAAACGACGACCTATTTTATCGGACAGCCAACCCAGCAGCGGAATGGAAATAAAGCCGAGGATGGAGCTGATCATTAACGCATCGGTGGGAATGCTTTTGTTAAACAGCAGGGTCTGGACCAGATAACCGGCAAGGAAGGTCTGAATCAGACCGGAGTTACCCGCCTGACCAAAGCGCAGGCCGGTCGCCAGCCAGAACGATTTGCTCTTGAACATCGCTCCCAGGGTGCTTTCCCGATCGTCAGACTGCACGGGAGCATCTTCCGCATTGACCTGCTCAAATACCGGACTCTCTTTCAGGTTCATGCGCAGCCAGATAGCAAAGATCATGACGACCACGCTTGCGAGGAACGGCACACGCCAGCCCCAGGCCACCAGTTCTTCACGATCGAGGAAGAAGAACATCGCCGCCCAGATCGCCGTGGCGCTCAGGGTGCCACAGTTGGTGCCCATCGCCACCAGCGAAGAGATGATGCCGCGTTTCCCTTTCGGCGCATACTCCGCCAGCATGGTGCCCGCACCGGAGATCTCTGCCCCTGCGCCCAGCCCCTGGACAATACGCAGCGTCACCAGCAGTACCGGCGCAAAGATGCCAATCTGGGCGTACGTCGGCAGCACGCCAATCAAGGTAGTACAGATCCCCATCATGGTGATGGTGATAAACAGTACCTTTTTACGCCCAATCCGGTCGCCCATTTTGCCGAAGAAAAACGCGCCGACGATACGGGCGATATAGCCCGCGCCGTAAGTGCCCATCGCCAGAATAAGCGCCATCGCGGCGGACTGTTCCGGGAAGAAGATCTCGTGAAAAACTAATGCTGCGCCCAGTGAATAGAGCTGAAAGTCCATAAATTCACGGGCTATTTTCGTTAACCACGGAATAGCCCGTCATAACCGGGTATTTATCATGATGTTGCCAGAGCAAAAACATCGAGGCAGGTAATATCCTAGGGTAATCACGGCATGTTTATGCCCCATCCCTGCCCCAAAAACCTCCTTAAAAAGCTATGCACCCCATCGTTGAAACTGTATAAAAAAACAGTGTAAATTGCGTACTAAATCATTGTTGTTTTGGAGGCGTTATGTTCGTTGAGTTGGTATACGACAAACGGAATGTAGAAGGATTATCAGGTGCCAGAGAAATAATTCTCAATGAGCTGACAAAGCGGGTACACCGGATCTTTCCCGCTGCAGAGGTGAAGGTTAAGCCAATGCAGGCGAACGGTTTGAACAGCGATGCCAGAAAAAGTGATCGGGAGAAGCTGAATCGGATGCTTGAGGAGATGTTTGAAGAAGCCGACATGTGGATGGTATCGGACTAAACCTGTAAAGATGGACAAAGGTAATGCGGCCACTGGAGGCCGCTTTGTGCTGTGAGTTCAACGGGTCGATGCAACGCTATCCTTAATCAATGGGGGGGCGTTGCCATGAAACGAAGATGAGGTCACAAGATCTTAAAAGCGTGTTCTGATATACGTTCAGGGGTATTTTCTTCATCAACTGACTTCCCGCCAGCGCGGCAAGCTCGTCGATGAGATCCTACACTATCGTGATGGGCAATTACTGATTCTGCTCCCACTGACACTAATGAAACATTCCATTGACGAATACCCGGCTCCATATCTTATGATCCAAAATTACGTTTCCACGCACCCAGAGAATTTATGTCTGCGTATGACAATATCTGAATAGACTGAGGACATCATTATGATTCAAAAAAAAATACTACTTTACCTGTCTTTAGCATCCTTCCTCAGTACTCCTGCCTGGGCAATTAATAAAGAGTACCGGCAAAAACTGGAGCAATCCGGCTGTACGCAAGTGTCCGAAGCCCAGGGGTGTGATATCAATAAAACGAAAGCAGAAAACATTAGGGCTGGATTCGTCAATGACGATAGCAGCAAGGCCTCTACTGCAAGCCCTTATACCGGTCAATGGCAGGCAATGAGCGATAGTGGGGCTGCCGTAGCCAACATCAGTATTGACGCAAATGATAAAGTGACGATTAATGGTAAGGGCATTAAGGCTAAGAAACTGGATGGTGGCCTTCAGTTTAAACAGGGTAAGATTATTTACACCATTCAGGGTGACCGACGCCTAGAAGGCGAAGATGTCTGGCGGGATACAGATGCCGGCACACAAGGAAAAATCCTCAAAAGGTAAACCTGTAAGCGAGAGAATACAGCATGTATTCTCTCGCTATTTTCAGTAAGGCGTCGACCTTATCACTGTCTATTTTTGTTCTTTACCTGTTTTCTTCGGTCAAGAACTAACGTCCCCCTTCGATTAAGGATAGCGTTGCATCGACCCATTGAACTCACAGCCAAGAGCAGACTTAGCTCATCGACAACGTCAGTCCAAAAAAGAGTTATAATTTTTAGACTAATTTTTTGAAGGCCATATTTTAGACAGTGTGACGGGACATCAGATGACTAAGACAGTAATGATTGATGAACTTCTGGTATTGACCAGAATGGCTAAAGCAGCATACGACACACCCGTTAAGTTCATGGCCCAAAATGAAATAGATGTGGTCACGCGTTTTACTAAAACTTTCACACCACGTCTGGTTGAACAACTATGCCTCAGAATAATTGAACTCGAGACTGAAGCTCGTGATCAGTTGAGTCTGCATAGGTTAAAAAGACATCCAGAACAAGATTGAAGGCTTTACTGAACAAAACCTCTTTTAATTGCTGATATTCGCTCATAGCAGAAATAAAACCTTCAAAGTGAAGACCGCAGGCCTTTCGCATTTGACGTGTAACCGCGCACCACTATTTATACGGGCAGGTCGTCAGCATCTGTACTATTGATGAAGAACGTCACCCTGCCCAGCACCTCGACTTCCTCCGCAGCAACCCCCTCTATCGCCTCGCCGTCCTCCGTGATTAACGCCTTTCCCAAGAAGCGTGCGAATTGAGTCTGGCCGCAACTAAGGATCAGCAGAACCTGCCCCTTTACCAACCGGGTAACCGGCTCGATAACAGCAAACCCGGATGACGTTTCCAGGATGCGGCTGTCTGGCGTCATGCATATGTTCGCTGGCGTAAGTCGCTGCTCGATATAGCCGGTAGCCGGTGAAGGGAAGCCCATTAGTGAACTCTCCCCATATTGCGCAGGATCCACAGGCGGTTCTCGCTATGGTCTGTCGTCCTGTCGGCGAAGTCGGGCTGATAGCGCTCTATCCACTCGTTAGCGTCGTTCTGGCTGAAATGCCAGTGTACCTTCGCCAGTTCGCGGATGAAGTCGGCTGTGCGTAACCACCGGTAGCCTTTGGGGTTGTGCTGTATGGCGGCCACAAATGCGGCGTGAATTTCGTATGCGCGGGGCATGTTTTGCGCTCCTTTATACTGTTTTTATATACAGTAGTTTTAATGCGAGTGCAGATCAATGCGGGGCAGCCTATTAATGCGGAGCACTGAAATGCAGTGCGAGGGCGGCTAACGTTTCCTCCGGATCATTTGTCCTTCAGCATTTCTTCAATCGCAGTCAGCCGGGCATCCTGCCCCTTTATTTTGCGGCTGAGCGCGTGAACAGCCAGCAGCACATCAAGCAGTAGTGCATTAGTGTCGAGCCGCAGCTGCTCATGCATCTGCATATCGTCGCCCATGAACTCCATCAACTTGACGTAGTTTTCATCGATCTCCTGCAGGTCCTGAGCAATAAGACCGCGCCTCATACGATGCAGCAGATCGTCGATAAATTTGAAATTAACGGGTTTCATATTATCGATGTTCGCCAGCGCCTCATCTGCTGCATCTTCGCCGTATTCGATGCCCTCTTTCATTCTCCTGTCAGAAACGACTGTTTTATTAAGGGCATACGTCGAGGAGCCAATGTAAAAATAAACATCGCTGCGGCCGGCCTGGACACTGAGGCGAGCGACGCCGCCATCATCCCCGGCAGACAAGAGGTAACACTCACTGTACTGCCCGCTGCCGGGCCACAATGCAGCAACGCCCACCGTAGTTCCTGCGAGATTATTATTGTGCGTTTTCTTCGTTAGCAGAGGCATCACCCAGCTGCTAGTCGCTATGGTCGAAAGATTGAGGTCCTCACCGTAAAAGGCACCCTTCGCACTGATAACACCAGACCACGCTGACACCGTTTTGCTATCGGAGGACCATTTATCCGGGGATCGCCCAACACCATCCATCCCAAAGGTGAAGTCCGGCCCGTCCGAAGAGCCGCTACCCGCCTGAATAGCAGCAAAGCGACTGATGACACCCGTGTTACTGACCGAACGAACTGCACGCACAGCGGCGTAACTATCAAGGTTTGCCCCTACCCGAAGCTCTGACCGGAGATAGCCCCCGTTCGTAGAGGTATTATTACCCGGCGCGGATGTGACGCTCACCAGTGAAATCCACGTTCCGTTAGCCTGGGTTAACTCAATGCTGTCAATTCTGTTTGCCATGCTATTTCCTTACGCCCAGACGCGAGCAGGTGTTTTCGGGTTGACGGTGAAACCGTCCAAACCTGTTAAATCCAGAGCATCGTCAACAACGCGCAGATTCACGTGGTAGCCCGGTTCAGCTAAATATTCGAAAGGATCCTCTTCACCGACAGTCGTCGAAATAACACCTACGACGTCAAGGCAGATTCCAGGGTGATATAAATAGCCCTGCTCTTCGTTATCCTGAAAACCAAAAGTGATTAATGCCTGACGCATGTCAGTCGCGTCAGAAAAACGCAGGTATAAATCTCTCATCAGCGGAGTCCGTTAATTTGATTAGGGGTAAGGACGCGGTGCCAGATACGAAAATTGCGGATGTGGTAAACAGCGAATGAATTACCATTAAAAATAATTGCCGTGCCTGCTGACGTCGGTCCCGTCGGGATGTTTGCGTTACGTGTAGCAACCTTGCCGTCAAAGTACCCGGTTACGGTATTGTTGTTAGCAACATCTACCGTCTGTACATATGTTTTCTTGTTGAATGGGTAGGTTACATTTTGAATAGCAATACCACCTGAACCTCGGTAAGAAATTAACTGGCTCGAAACACCTCGTATGATGATGTCATTCCGTGCGCCCATGTTCGCCAGGAAGTCAACATAAGCGACGCCCGTAGTAGGCTGCACAAACTTATCCACTGTGAACTCAAGTGCTATGGTCCGGGCGAAATCATCTCCTACATTCCTGTACCCGATATTACCTTGCGGCTGCAGGGTAAGCTGCTCGCTTGCCCTTGTCGTTGCCGCAGCTCCCGTAGGTATATAACTGGTCGCGACTGCATTTTTTTCGCACTGCGCTGTCTGCACGCAGATTATTGCGCCGATCGGTAAGTTCGTGCCGCTATTAAGCCATATACCGCCCGTTACTACCCCCGCACTTGCGGCTGTATATGTAACGCTCACATATACATATCCGTCACTCCCAAGAGACGACGTATAGGTGAGGCCTGCGGTCGCACTCATATACCCGCCGGTATTACCGTCAAAAAAGGAGTCAGCTATCTGCGCGCCATCAAGCGTAAATCTGAATCGGATTCTGTAAGAAGTGGCTTTAACCCTCGCGGATAACACAACCACATCGCCGATAGCGACAGTTATGCCCGCACTCGCCGTAGCCTGGTGATTCGAACTGGTAGCGGCATTAACAGTGCCTTTAAATGTTACCGCCTGTGTAGTGCCGTCAATAATGGATTCTTTAGTAAGAGTGCCATTACTATTCCACTTCGCCGGGTCTTCGCTATTTAAAATGTAATTGGTACTCTGCCCCTCAATTAATAACCCGTCACGCTCAAAACGCGGCTCATTAATAGCGGCGGTCCGCAACACCCCTGATTTATCGATATACGTTGCCGTAGTTGAACGGGTAAATGTCGCCGACTTCGTTGGTAACTCCAGCACCTGCCCCGAAATAGTCAGCGTATCGTATGGAGCAAACCCAGCCAGCAGGCGCAGGTCATCATTGAGCGGTGCCCATACGTCAGGGTAAGGCGCTTCCTCATAAGGAACTGTCGTCAGCAGCTGTGCGGCGGCAAGTGATGCTGCGGCATTTGTCTCGCTGGTTTTGGCGTTGGTTTCTGACGTCTTGGCATTCGTCTCAGACGTTTTTGCATTGGTTTCTGACGTCTTGGCGTTGGTCTTTGAGGTATCAGCTGCAGTAGCACTGTCTGCCGCTGCGTTCTTTGATGAATTCGCCGATGTCGCACTGCTGGCCGCATTCGTCTCTGACGTTTTCGCAGCTGCGGCGGATGTTCCTGCAGCGGTCGCGGCGGCAATCAGCTTCGTCCAACTGGGGCCTGTTTTTTTCGAGCCATCGGCCAGAGTTACGGTGACGTCACCAGTGCCGGATAAAATCAGGTCCTGGTTGACGACATCAATTTGCGCCTGTCGAAAACCTTCCGTAACGGCTTTCGCTAAATCATCGGTAATCGTGGCCATTCGTGATGTCCTTATAATGGAAAAACCCAGCCGGGGCTGGGTTGTTGAGGTTGGTCATATTGGGGATCAGGAGAAGGAGCCGGCGCCCCTGGTGATTGTCATCGTTGGGGATGCGATGCGCTTACTTGATGTGCCGGTGCCAACAACCGTAATGGTGCCAGTAACCGTATTAGAGGTAATGTTTCGCACAGCATGTCGCACAGTGATCCAGAGCGAACCAGCACTGGGAGTGGGCACAGTAATAGTGCCAAGGTCCCGAACGTTTCCGTTAATATTCAAACTGATGTTTACTGCCGTTGCGCCTGTCAGTCCTGATGCAAAAATCATCGCCTCAAGCAGCGCGGATTTGTCCAGGGATGAAGAAGAGGAATCAGTAAACGTTATGGTCCTGGATGCCGTGTCAGCACCTGTCGTGACAGCGTCAGCCCCCACACCCACATTGGCAACATCCCCAATGAAGGACGTAGCCTCTACCGTGCCCCTGAAGCTACCGCTTGTAGCTTCAATGCTTCCTCTGAAACTCCCGTTGGTGGCGTAGATCGTCCCGCGAACGGTTACACCATTGAACGTTGCATACCCGGATTTATTGATATGCCAGCCGACATTCCCCGTACCGTCCCAGTTGCTGGACTGGATATAATTGCCAATCTTGCCGTTATCCATGGAACCATCCTGGATAAACACAGACCTCAGGAACATTTGCCCGCCGGTGGCGGCAAATACCAGCTCCTGTCCGTTGGTCGTTGGGTTGTACAACGCAAACGTATCGGCAGAAATGAGGAAATTGGACGAGCCTGTGGCGTCGATGCCCAGCTGAATACCCGCGATGCGCTTCACGCCGTTGGCTTCCACCTGGACCTTAACGCCCCACTGCGCACTCAGCTTGCCGCTGATATCGGCAACAGCCTGGCTGGTCGTCTGCACATTGGCATTGGTATCACCAATCGCAGCCGTCACCTGCTGAATGCTGGACGCCGTAGCGGTTGATAAATCCACCACGGCTTTGTCGATGCGGGTGACAGCTGCAGCGTTAGTCTGGCCGTTGGTTTCAACCGTCGCTTTAAGCGTGGTGACCTGCTCAGCCAGGGCACTGGTGGCATCCGCAGCGGTCTTCTTCGCCTCGGTGATTTCAGCTGCCGTTTTCGTTTCGCCAACGGCGAACGTGACGCGCTGATCCGAGAATGCCATGAAGTTGGCCAGAGCATTGGTAACGTTGCCGATAAGGCCACTGTCCCTGCTGGCCGTGTTGCCGTCCACTTCAACTTTCAGCGTATCGATGCGGCGGCCGAGCGCGCTGTCACCATCCGTGCGGGCCGTGGTTTCAGTGCTGATGTCTGAGGTGTTCTGGTCAGTAGTCGCCTTAACCGCCGCCAGCGCGGAGGTCTGCGCCTTATCGTTATCAGAAACGGCTTTATCAATGCGCGTGACGGCGGCAGTGTTCTTTCCAACAGCCGTATTCAGACTTGATAGCGCGGTAGCCTGAGCCTCCTGCTCAGTTGTTAGCGTTGCCAGCTCCTGCGTTACGGACGCGTTGTTGTCATTAACTTTCGCCTCCAGCTTCGTCCGCTCGGTCACCTCTGCCTGCTGCGCAGTAATGCGCGCCTGACGTTCGGTGTACAGCAGGCCCGATGCCAGTTTCGACGGATCGTCACCGGTATAGCCACCCCGGATCTGCGTCGCCAGCGTCTCACGCGCCGTGGACTCCGCCTGATCGCCAGCAACACGGGCTGTCGTTTCCTGCTGCAGCGCCGCCATACCCGCGCCGGGCGTTGGTCGTCCGATCGCCACCCAGTCAATCAGGTAATAATTTGTCGCGTCCTGTTTGGTGGACAGGTCCAGTCTGAGCTGGTTCATCGTGGTTTCTGTCAGCCACGGGATGTTGTCGAACTCCACCGTTGCGATACCGTTCGCGTCATAGGCAGGCTCGGTTACGGTGATCATGTTGGTGTCGTTGAAACCCCCAGTGCCACGCCACCGCAGCTGTCCCGCCCAGCCCGGCGCACCGAATTTCCTGATGCGGAGTTTGATAAAGCGATAGGACGAGGAACTGATAGCCAGCGATCCCGGCGATGCCACCCACGGGTCAGTGGAATGGTTCGCGGGGCGAATCCACCCGTCAACGATTGTGGGAGTCCCGTTCCCGGTCCAGCCCTCTGCCGTCGAATCGAAGTACCAGATTTTGGCCGGGTCGAACTGGGTTCCAGTACCGGCAGAAATCTGCGCCATCGTCTGAGCCAGCGATTCAGCGGTGGTCTGAATCGTCTGGTTGACGTTGCTGATATCCGCGACGCGCTCGTTCTTCTCGGTCAGTAATGCCTGCCCGCGCGCCGTCGCCTCATCGGTGATCGCCTTTTTACGATCTGCAACCTCCTGCGTCAGGCCCGCTTTAGTGGCCGCCGACTCCGTTGTGACCGTGCTGATATCATCACGCGCTGACTGAATATCACCGCTGATATCGGTGATTTCTTTGACGAGGTCTTTGTAGGTATCGGTGCCTTTAATCTGATTATCGAGATCCACCAGGTAGTCGGCAGCGGTCGAGCTGCTGCTGCCCTGAATCCAGCCCGTCCAGGCTGACTGGTTGCCGGTGCGATCGACAAGCCGCGCGCGGTACCAGAACCCCACTCCGGCTTTCAGACCAAGCTGCTGATAATTGTGCTGGGGATACGGCACCCCGGCCAGCAGCATGGCGTTCGCCCCGGTTGATACCGTGGAATACTGAATTTCCGTCTGCAGCGTATCGCCCGTTCCCGCAGGAAAATCCCAGTCCAGCTGAACGCCCCACAGTAGCGGCGTGGTGCGGAAATTACCCGGCATCGGCACATTGCCCGTTCTGCCTTTCAGGTGCGTCAGCACAGACGTTGCCCAAAGACTGGACGCGCCACCAGCGTTGATGGCGCGCACGCGCACCAGGTAGTCGCCCTCGAAGATGCCAGGCACTTCAATATTACGCAGGCCAGTTTGAGGGACGTTAACCCACTCGCTATCGCCCCTGCGCCACTGCGCCTGATAGGCAACGATATCAGCCTGAGGCTTGCCCGCTTTATCCAGCGGCGTATCCCAGGACGCCACCAGAGTGGCGATACGCTGCCCCTGGCGCACAGAGTCATAACTCGACACCACAACATTGCCGGGCTGGCCGACAATTCCCGTGGGGATCATGCTGATTGGCGGGATATCCAGCCGGGCATTGTTATCGACCGCATCATATTTCGACGCGTTGTATTCCGCGCCGGTGATGGTGAACGTGTTTTCTTCGTCGTTAAACGCCAGACTCGTTACGCGGAAGTACTGCAGGCGCAGCTGGCCCGCATCAATGACGAACACAGCGTTTGGTGCTGGCGCGGCAGTGAACGGCGTGGCCACAATGAGCTGAGAACCGTTTACCGCCTGGATTACCCTGCTTTCAACCGTGCCGCCCTGCGTACGGATCATCAGGGTGTCACCGGCGACGGCGCTGGTGCCGCGATCCGTTGTCACTGCCTTGAGCCCGGCGTTGTAATCCACGACGCGCCCGCCATAAATCCGCCCGGATAACCGCTCATCAGCAAAGGCAAAGACCGTGCCCGGCACGTACACAAAGCCATCCAGTCCGGTCTGCAGCGTGATGATGCGATCGAGAGAGTTGGAATAGACCGCCCATCCGCCGCGGCGCTGCGCCTCGCTCTCTCGCGTGCACCCGATCGCCGTCAGCTGCGTCTGCTTAAATTTGAACTGCTTCACCAGGTCGGGGAACATCACGGCGGTGGTGCGGTCCTGATAGTGATTGTCCGGGTCGCTGAAGTTAATCAGCGCCGAACTGTAGCGGTTCTTCTCGCTACCGCTCGAGTAGTTCGGCTTACCCACAACGGATGCGCGGGTGAGGATCTGCAACTTCGACGTGTCTGCCGGCATGTCCGAAACAACATTGAACATGTTGTTGCCCCAGAACGTCATCCCGTTGAAGCCTGCGGCGATATCCTTGATCACCTGCCACGCGTCGGCCTGCGCCTGGATATAAACGTCGAACATAAAACGCGGCTCTGTCGCGGTACCGCCCTTACCGTCCGGCACCTTCTGGTCGCAGCGCTGAGCAATCCGGTAAAGCTCCCACTTATCCAGCATGTCAGCCGACACGCGGCGACCCAGGCCAAAGCGTGGCTCCGTCAGCACATCGAACCAGATCCACGCCGGGTTATTGGTCCAGCCCCATTTGAATGTACCGTCCCATGTGCCGTTATAGACCCGACCCACCGGATCGTAGTTCTGCGGAATGCGGATTACGCGCCCTTTCGGCTTACAGGAAATCTTCGGGATATTACTGAACGACTTGGCATTGAACGATACGTACAGCAGCGCGGTATGCGGATAGCGCAGGCGGGCGTCAATCACCTCAGTGATGGCCTGCACCTGCGTTTTGTTCTGCAGCATCTGACTGGTGCTGTCGTCGGTATCGCGCACCACACGGATCTGCCAGCTGCTGTTCGCCTTCGGGAGATTGATGCGGTGGGTCAGCTCGTACAGTGAACTGAGTTTCTCCGTCACGGTTTTAGTCAGCACCGTTGCGTATGCGCCGCCATCGACGGACAAATCGATGTGGTATCTGACGGTAGTGCCGACGATATCACCGTCATTCTCCTGCTGCTGCAGGCCGGTAATGCCGATGCGCACCAGCAGCGCGTCAATCTGCGTATTGCTGATCGCACGCGTCCAGGGCGTGACCTTCGTCAGCGAAACCCCGATGCTGGTTTCATTCTCGACAGCAGGGAAGCCGGGGATCGGCGTCTGGGTCTGGGTGCCCGGGCGAAAATCCCAGGTAACGTTCTCAAAGTTCATTGAGCCGTCAGCATTCCCCAGCGGCGTGCCATCCAGAAAAATTCGAGTGGCGTCCAGCCCACCAGCGAATTCCCCTTCACCCAGCGCCAGCAGCATGCGGCAGCGCGCCATTGACTGGGCCGAGTCCGGCTGTTCTACGGGCGTGTGCTGTATGCTGCTGCCACCCTTTGCACCAGTAATCGTTGCCATATTGCATCCATAAAAAAAGCACCCGAAAGGGTGCTAATTGAAGAGTGAGAAACTGTCAGATGTCCTCAGCGACGATCCCCGCTGAGATAATGGCGCCGCCAATCTCACGTTCGCCATATAGCAGCGCGACCGGGTTGCCCATCGCCAGGGTATTCACTGAGCCGCCAAAGGCGTAGGAGGGTTTGTTATCGGGATCGTCGCGCCCCTGCAGGCCTTTGGGTTGGGGGGAAAGCATCTGATAGATACCACCGGCCATCATCGAACCGCCTGACATTATCAGCCCAGCAGCAAATGTTAGGCCTACCCCTGTCCAGCCAGTAAGCACCCCAGTGACAATTCCAGCCACAACCATGACCGCCCCGAGAATGGTCTGGAACATGCCCGCCTTCTTTGCCCCTTCCATCACTGGAGCAATGCGGATATCGCTATCACCGGACAGGTCCTTAAAATCGTCCACGCCAATGTTGCGCTTGCCGCGAAACACCGCGAACGTCATGCCGTTTTTTTTTGCGTTCATCAGGTAGCTTTCCAGCCCGTCCAGGTTGATACAGAGCGCCTTTACGGCTTCTGCCGACGTCTGCACCGCCAGTTTATGCACGCGCCCGAATCGTGCGCCGAGCGCACCGTACAGACGGATAGTAGTTAGTCGCGCCATGGTTGAATCTCCTGTGATAAGTTTTTGTGGCGAACGCAGATCATCGTCCGGTCTTTGAAGTAGCCGCGGGCATACGGCGTGACGCAGGAGGGCTGACCGTAAAGATGGTGCAGCAGCTCGCCTTCCTCGGTGATGACCCCTGCATGGTTCCATTTACCGGATTCGACCTGCATGATGACCATGCACCCAGGAGCCGGGTCGCATTCAACGAATCCCTCTCTCTCCCAATTATCGAAGTAAAGGTTGTCCGGGTACTGGCTTTCCCACCACGGGTAATCGACGCGGAAATCAGTCAGCGTTACGCCCTGGGTCGCATGCCAGTCCATGACCAGCCCCCAGCAGTCGTGAGAGCCCAGGATGAACGGGCGGCCAATCAGCGGGATGGCGTCCGGTGTTATCTCGGCATATTCATCGCCGTCCGGCGCGTAGATGCCCCAGACCACGCCGGAGTTATTGCACTGCTGCCTGTCGAGGTCTGATGCTATTGCGCGGGCGCCGTCGCCCGGGTGCGAATGAATGACGCGGACAATGGTTCCCGTATCCTCTGCATTCGCCCAGTGCTCGCCATCAATACGGAAATGCTCAGTTGGGTTTTCGTGGCTGTTCGGTACCGGCACATAGCGCTGACGCCGCCCGGACTGAATGACAAAGCCGCAGCACTCGCGCGGGGATTCCTCCAGCGCATGCGCCCGGATCGCCGCCATAATCGTTTTATTCATTTTGATATCCGGTTATCGGGAGAAAAGCACGGTCGCTGGATAGCCGCCGAAATCGAGGGTCGCGGTATTCGGTTCCGCCAGGCCAGCACCAAATCGCTTACGGCAATCACTTAAGCAGCCGCCGCACACATCAAACGCCGGGTCGGCCACAGCATTACCCTTTGCGTCGAAATATGCTGTGCCGTTATAGGCGCACCCGTCACCGCTGCGGTACTGCCCGCGCAGCGCCCACTCGCAGAGTGATGTGATTTGCCGGGTGGGGATCACCAGCCCCTGCAGATCAGCCGGACTGCTCATTGCCCAGCCAGCCACCTCGTCATCTTCCGAGGTTTTGGTGTCGAGCCAGAACGTTTGCAGGGAGAACGCCGTCGGATCTGCTGTTGGATTAATGCCGCCCGGGAAGTTCACCGCATCCAGATAAATGGCGTAGGTGTCGATGATGCTGACCTTCGCATTCACCATGTCTTTGAACTGGAGACACAGCGCGGTGATATGCCCGTCGAGGTTAGACACGCTCAGCTTCGGCTCGGCGGCCTGGTCAGTTGAAAGCGCCAGATCCGCCACCTGGAAGGGCCAGAACTCGAATGCATCACCGCCCCAGATTATCGGCTTCGGCCCGAGCTTAGCCTCGTCGCCGCCCGCCGCATCAATCTCTGCTGGCGTATGGGGGAATGGTGCGTAGTGAAAGCGGTGGATCCCGCCGCTGAACTCTGAGGCGTCTACTTCGACCAGGCGGACTCTGCCTCCCGGTGCCAGCATCGCCGCCTGATCGACAAGTGCCATTATGCGTAAACTCCATAAGCCCGTTTGATAGTGAAGGTCAGCTCAGCGAATTTGCTGTTGATCTGGTTTTTGCGAACAGAGTCGGCGACAACGCGATACATCCCCTTCTCTTCGCCCGGCGGCGTAATGATGAAGGCCTTAACGGTATGGGCCAGCAGGAAGTCGCGGATCGTGTTTACTTCCGCTTCGGTACCGGCATGCTTCATCGGTACCTGAATGGCCGTGGAGTTAATGCCGTTCTCGGCCACCTGCTCATAGCCATCGCCGAACTGCGCCGATCGCACGGTCTGACCATATTCGACAGGCCCGGCACCGAGCTGCGATCGCCAGCTGTAAGTTGCAACTGCCATATTTGCTCCATAAAAAAACCAGCCGTAGCTGGGTTCGATAGATAAATAACAATTCCAAACTACATAAGGTATCGTTATAGAAAGCAGCAGTTAATCTTGAAAGCATGTTAACATGCTCAGATAATGCACTTGCAATAATTACTCCTGACATAATTACACAGGAATTATCAATGGATAAATACAATAGAACTGCTCAGCACGAACTACTAAAAGAACTGTATGACCGAGCACCTTATGGAATTACGCAAGAGCGTAAACCATATTATATGCAGTCCTTTGGAAATATAGATAATCTAGTGGCGAATCTCTTTTATCTGCATGAACATGAACTACTTGAATGTCTTTTTCGAAAAGATCTGTCGGGTAAAATTTTCGTTCAATTAGAAGGCTTGAAAATCACTAGTAAAGGTATTGATTTTATTAGAGACGACGGCGGGTTGGGTGCCATACTTAACGTGCATTCCATCAAGTTTCATCGAGATGCTGTCGTGGTGCTTGAGGACCTTATTGCCATATCGAACCTGAGTGATGCTGACAAGCATAAAGCAAAGTCGACTCTGGGAGAACTATCAACTGAAGCTCTAAAATCAGTCGTTCAAACAGTTACGACTGCTGGTTTAGCCATGCTTATGAAATAGCAGTTAACTGCCAAATTTCGACTCTGCCCCAATGCAAGTGATGAGTCCGCCCATTTGCCCGCAAGGCATTGGGCGATAATTAAAAGCCCCGCGTTAGCGAGGCTCGAGTTCGGTTGGATTGTGGGTGGGTTTGGTGGTTAATAATTTGCCATCATGAACTGCTTCTCTGCTGCATTCCATACATCGAGACTGATGGTTGAACCTGAGTTGGAATTACTGAGCCTTACTTCAGCTTTGGAGTCTTTAACACCTTTGAATTTGAATGATCCAACATCCACACCTTCGTGGAAATAACTATCAGTGCCGACAGAAAAGAATCTCTCCTCATCAACGGTCACATCAACCTTTCCGTCTTTTGAAATGAATACTTTTGCATAATGCCACTTACCAGTGCCTAGCAGATCTCCAGAAAGAAACTCACAATTTAAAGACACACTTCCCTTGGTGCATTGTGAAGTTTTTTCCTCAGTCCCGTTCGCTATCATTTCTGAAATACTTGGCTTCGGATCTGTTGCGGAAACATTGTTTTTCGCAGGTGGATTGTCACAACCAGTTAGCCCGACAAAAGCTAAAATTAATAAAACCCTTTTCACTATCATCCCCTTGATTAGCATGGTTTAGCGCATGATAACCAGGGGATGAGGCAAACACTATCCGCCTTTGGTGAAGTTGTAGATCATGCCGCCAGGTTTAAGGTGTTTTTGTACCACCTGAAGCGCAGCATTTTGCATTTCGGCCGCAAGCACGCGCCCCATTGCATCGCCGGAGCTGGAGGTGTGGGCAGTTGCAGAGCCGCCAGCATCCACATTTATGGTGGTGTTAATTACCGGGGCTACACCGCCGCCTCCCTGCGCCCTCACCCCCAAACGCCCAGCAGAATCGCGGGTTAGAGGCATGATGGCTTCGGCTCCAGCCTCAGCAAAAACACCACCCTTGGCAAACTTAGATGCCCCCTGGAATGTGAAATACTGAGGAGAATCGTAAACACCATTCACATAATGGCTCAGCCCCTGCGATTCATAAACGCCGCCCTTGGCATTGAACGCGATGCCAGAAGCCGCGTTGTTATATGCACCACCAGGTGTGGAGCCGCCGCCAGACGCACCGCCACTGATCCAACCCATTGCTGCCTGCACCGCATAAGCCACCATTAACCTATTTACGACTTCGGCAATCATCTTCAGCATCGACATACCAAACGCCTTTATAGACGCCTTACCGGTCATCATGAGATCGGTCAGCATGTCAGACAGTCCGGTGAGCGCAGAACCCGCAACGCTTTTCACCGCACTGTAGGTGTCAGTTGCAGCCTCCAGATATTCATTCCACCCGCTTAATGCGCCAGCCTTCCAGTCACCACGCAACCTGTCTTCTTCGGCGTAGTAATTGCGAAGCGCTTTAAGCTCCTTCTCATAGCCAGCGTCTTCGAGCTTGCCGCCGCCGTTCAGCCATCCTTGGCGGAGCTGCGCCTCTTCCCGCAGCCGCTGCGCCTGCCTGCCACTCAACCCAGCGCTATCCCTGAGAGCGGCTGTTTTCTCTGACATTTGGGTAACGTATTTCTGAGAGCTGTCCTGCAAGCGGTTCAGGCGCTCCTGAATGGCAATCTGATCACCAAGACCAGCGTTAACTTCGGCCTGAGCAAGCACGCGGTCTTTGGTAGACAGCAGGGATTGCTCATCTTTGGATAATGCTCGAGCCTTGGATGCCTCGTCCAGGATGCTGAATTTCGATATCAGCTCCCATTGCTGCTTGCGCTGCTGGCTAATTACATCGTTAAGGTCGCGATGGTCTTGTAGCGTCTTCAGCTGTGCCTGCAATGAGAGGGTTTCGGCATTGGTGCTGTCGAGGCTGCGCGTGCCAGTATCAACTTTGGTAGCCGGGGTTTTAGGGATTTTGGCATCAGCGTATCGCTTCTCGATGCCAGCCTTCACCATCTGATAATCAGCTTGAGAGTACCTCGACCTGTCTGCCGCGAGCTTTTTAAGTTCCGCAGCCCGTTTCATGGCGTTGGTTTCATACTGCTCGAGGTTCGCATTGCGACGCTGTGATGCCTCAAGGTCGCGCTGATTATCCTCGGCAGCCTTGCCTTTGGCGGCGGAAATATCACTCTCCAAGGCCAGGGTCTTCTCTAAGGCGCTGATTTGCGACCTAGTCGAAGCGACTAACACTTCCTGATCTTTGCGGCGCTGAGCGGCGGCAGCATCCTGGAAGTTGGCGCTTTGCCGTCCAAACCCGTAGTCGGGGCTTGCTGCAGCGCTGTTCTGCAGTGTATTTAGCGTTTCCTGCTGCGCCTTCAGGCGCTCTTTAAGCCCCTTCAGTGTGTCCTCTGGCGTAACCTGGCGGCCCACGTTGAGCATTTGATCCCAGGCTGATGCAGCAGAGTCCTTAATCGCTTTCCACAGTCGCTCAATATCCCCCAGATTTTCCTTAATCTGGGTGGTGCGGCTCTTCATGGTATTGGCGTAGGTATCGATAGCCAGTTTCGCCGCACCAGTCGCATCCCCTTGCTTTTGCAGGGCAACAATCTGATCGTAAATGGTTGCGGTCAGATAGTGATATTGCTCATTCAGTGCGATTGAGGCTTTTACGGGATCATCAGCGAGTCGCTTAAAATCCGCGATAGTTTTATCGATCGCCTGCCCAGTGGTGCTCTGCATTGCTACGGCAGAGGCGGCAACCGACTCAAGAGCATTCCCCTTAAACGCGCCGGTGCCCAGAGCGGCAGCAATGGCCTGCGCAGCAGCAGAAATTTTACCCGCACTTCCGCCAATGCGTTCAGCCATATTGGCAAGATCAGCGGATGTTTTCCCTGTGTAGTTCCCGGTCAGCAGTAGCTGGCGATTAAATTCACTCGCCTCCTGGCTTCCCTTATACCAGGCCATGGCCAGAGCCCCAGCACCTACGGCCAGCGATGCTATACCAATGGTAAGCGGGTTAACGAAGCTAATCATGGTCCGTAGGTAATCACCTACGCCAGTAACCGCCCCCTTTACACCCCCAAACTGGTCTTTAATCTGCCCGCCCTGCTGGAGCAGAATCAGGAACGGAGATTGCCCACCAGCCAGCTGCGTAGCGATATCAGTGAACTGCGCGGGCAGCGTGCGCATGGCCTGGCTGTACTGGCCAACAGAAATACCTGCGCGCCGGGCGGCAGCCTCCTGCCGGGACAGAGCCTCAGGCAATACGTCAGCGACACCAGAAAGGCGCTCACGCGTCTGGTTGAGGATGCTGTTGAAGTGCTCGAACTGCGCGCTATTGATGCGTCCTGACTCGAAGTGCGCCACCAGCTGTGCATGCTGCTCATCCAGCGAGCTGAATGCGCGGATCGTCGGGTCGATGGAGCCCAGCAGGTTCTTGAGCGCGGCTGATTGCTTCTCAGCTGCCTGGGTGGCTGCGAGCTCAGTCTGGGCACGCGCCGCCGCTTCTCCGGTGTCAGTTAGTTTTAGCCGGGTATCCTCCAGAATCTTGTTGTAAGCCTGGAACGAGTCGGTATCCAGAAAGCCCTTCGCCTGGAAGTTACGCAGCGCGGCCTGCTGCTCATCCAGCCGGTTCAGCGCCTTGTTTACTGGATCGATATTCTCCAGCAACCCTTTGAGCGCGGTCTGTTGCTCTTTGAGCCCCTCACTACCCTTCTTTGCAGACTCAGCGCCAGCGCGAAATACGCTGTTCAGGTCATCGGCTTTATCGACAGCGCCTGCCGCCGCCTGCCCGAGTTTATCCAGTTCATTGCTGGCTGTTTTCAGATCGGATACGTCAGCGCGCAATGTGATCGAGGCGATTTGGTCACTCATCAGGCCGTCTCCTTATGCATCACTTTGAGAGCCTCGCTTTCCATGATTCGAATATCAGCCATGCAGGCCGCCGCATCCTCAACCCCGTGCAACTCAAACACCCAGGGGAGAACGTTGTAATCAAGACCGGTCGCACCACTCGCGCCGACGCGCCATTGAGTCGCCAGCGCGGAGAAGACGGTAAAGGCCTCCCATATGGATGGCAGGATCCCCACCTCTTCCTCCACGTCCTCAGGCGTTAAACCAAAAGCGGCTAACTCCGCGAGCGTCGGTCCCGGTGTATACATCGCTGCGGCGACCTGCCTCAGTTTTTTTCGCGGATGCCCATCAGCTCTTTGGTATAGGCCAGGCCGATACTGTCGAATGCGCGCGGGTAGTTCTTCAGCAGGACGATCACGTTATCGCGGTTGAAGTCATCCGGCAGCGCCCAGCCTTCAACGATTTCCATCAGGTAATCAGCCTGTGGTTCGATAGGGGCCTTTTTGCCCTCGGCCTTTTTGTGCAGTTGCTCGTCCATGGCGCGCAGCTCTTCGAGCGTCTTATGGCGGAAGGTAAAGGTCAGTTTGCCGTCGTCAGCGCCCGCACGCGGGATGCTGGCGGTAGCGGAGAACGTTGGGTTTGGGATCAGGGAGAATTGGGCCATTGTGGTTCCTTAGAAAAAAGAAACCCGCCGGAGCGGGTCAAAGTAAATATGCTGTTATGCCTGTATACCGGGGAGCGATATCTGCAATTGGTTAGCCAGTGCATTAATCTCCGCCAGTAACTCTGGCTTGGTATATCTCCAAGCTGCAAGCCCTTGCCCGCAGAAGCTCGCCATGTCCTTCTGCTGATCAAACTCATGGCATTTCATGTTGAGTTGCGCGCTCAAGCTATTGCGGTATTGCAACTCTCCAGTGAAATAGTCATCCAGAACTTTATAAGCCGCATACTTGAAACCAGGATTCAGCCAAGCTGCGTAATCATAAGCAACAAACTTTCCGCCATAAGTCCCACCACGAGCACCTCGCTCAGTGAAAACCACAGATTCGTGGTTTTTCTTCAGCTCAGCCAAGAACTCTTTGGTCTGCTTGTTCCGCAGATAATGGTACGGGGACTCAGAATCGCTTTTCCCACTGGCTTTCCACATATCGGTGAGACAGATCATACCGTCATCGCCAACACGGACAGGCTGATTAAACAGAGTTAAAGATTTCATACGTTTTCCTGCTCTTTGGTAATGAACCGTTGCCGCATAGGAAGTCAGCCCACCGAGGCTCGCCAGCACTAACTGACATCCTCAACGGCTCATTCCAAAGGGCTTGGTTCGGTGTTTAATGTGCGCTTGCGGTGCGCGTTTACATCAGTCTTTAAAATTTCCCGCAGCGAATACAGAAAACTCGCCAGCGGTACTCTCGACACAAATGAAAAAGCCTCGCGTTAGCGAGGCCAGTAAACGGACTTTGTACTTTGAAAAGAGAATATTTTTTGCTGCGTACTTTCAGCCCGGCGAACCGGGCCTGGTTGGTTAGCTGACGGTGACGGCGCACGCAGCAGAGGACAGGGTTTTGCCTGCAGCGTCGGTGACTTCGCAGGTGAACGAACCCGCATCGCCAGAGGCAACAGACGGGATGTTGAACGTCGAAGCAGTTTTGCCAGGAATAGCCGTGCCGCCCTTCTTCCACGCGTAGGTGTATGGTGCGGAGCCGCCCTGCATGACCACAGCCAAATCCAGCGCCGAGCCAACAGCTGCAGACTTCGTACCCGGCAGGTTGGTCAGGAACGCCAGCGGCGTAGCGGAGGCGTCAACGATCGGGTAAATCTGCATATCCGATTCGAAGTTCATGCGCGCTTCGTTGCTTTCCACGGCGTTGATTTCGGTCTTAGGCACCTTCTGGAAAGACACCTTGGCAGAATAGTAACGGTCTGCCTTACCACGTTTGTTGTTGAACCAGATTGCCGTGGTATCGCTCGATTCATCCAGCTCAATCAGGCGTTTGTAGATAGCAAGCAGCGGATCGTGCGCGAAGGTATAGACCTGCACCACGGCGTTTTTGAACGTCGGGATGGTACGGGCCTTATCATCCTCCAGGAACTGAATGCTGATGGTCTGCTGGTCACCGCCTTCAGTAGAGAGCGTCATCACCTGCGGCATGGTGATCCACGAGTCGATTTTACGCAGAGTGCCTGCGCCGGTGCCCGCCGGGAATTTGGTAGTGTCGGTAGTATCGAACGCTTCCAGCACGATTTTAGTGCCGGTAACGGACTTAACACGCAGCACCATGCTGTCGAGCTTCAGCCAGCCAGAGTTCACCTGGACAACATCACCTGCGAGAATGCCAGCAGCCGAGGCAACGGTCAGTTCGCATTCCGTCGCATTGGAAGCCGCAGTGAAGGTAATCGGCGCAAGATAGGCCTTGGCCACGTTTACACGCGACCCGTTAGGGATTGCGAATGCCATTGCATTCTCCTGAATTTAGGTAATAAAAAACCCGCCGTTTGGCGGGTCAGTAATCAGCGCGGTACTGCATGCTGACGGGGGTGGTGTAAGTGATGGAGCCGCTACTGCCGTTTGGTGCTGACGTCGGGCGATCCTGTATTGGCGATCGCACCTGCGGCGGCCCGTTGATGTACACGGTCAGGTCACCATCCACCAGCGGCAGCCCTTCAGGAAAGGCGTCAGCGAAAGACTTTGCCAGCCCTCTGGCCTGAGTCACGCCACTACCGGCAGGCGCGATGATGTTGAACTGCAGGATGCCCTGATAGGTGCGCATCTGACCCTCAAGGTCCTGTCCCACCGTTTGGGCGGGTAGGACATAAACGCGCCCGTATGGCGCATTATCCGGGGGAGTAAACGCGATATTCGGCCAGGCTATCGGCAGGCCCAGTGAAGAACCGATAACCGAGATCCGGCTTTCCAGCAGCTCAGCGATCCGCATTGACTGGTCACCGGCCATTGCGCACCTCACTCATTGCCTCACGGAACAGCTGCGCGGCGTCCAGCGCAGTGATGCCCACCATGCCACCGGGTGCCTGACCGGAATGCCCGTTCTCCAGCTCTACCGCATAAGGCATGTTATTGGTGAAATAAATCGAGTTGACTTGACCTACCCGGAACACCTCCAGCACCGCCATGCCTCGGGAGTTCGAGCCCTGCCCCGATGCGTCCGGCGTGTCGTTAGACTGGGTTGGCTGGCTGTCGAGGCCGACGTACCAGTTGTTTTTGAAGCGCCCGCCGACGTACCCCTCTGGTTTTTTGATGTCCATCGAGTCGTTGACCGCTCGTCCGCGTTTCAGATATCCCGCCTTTGTGACGTTGGCTGGGTCATTACGGAGCGCAGCATTGTGGTCACGCACTGCAGCGTTATAGGCCACCGCAGTCTGGTTTACCTCCCACTTATCCGGCTGCCCAATGGGCGACATATCGACCAGCTGCGCCAGAATTTTGATACCCGTCCGGCGCACTACCTCGTCCATCTCCTGCTTAGAGCTATCGACAAACAACTGAATGGCAGCCAGGAACGGCTGATTAGCTGTGCTGGCCATGGTTACGCCCTCAGCTGGATGTTGTAGGAGATAAGCACATCAGCGGGCTTAACCGGGTTCGGCTGCACCACGCGCCACTTCTTGCCGTCGATCTCGATGCGGTCATCGATACGTACTTCCGTCTCGAAAGTGGCAGCCAGCTTCTTATCGCCAGTGGCGATCAGGGAGCCGTCGACCTCGCGGGAGGAATATTCGGTGATAACGCCGGTGACGGTCGCTGTGGTTGCCGGGGTGGTGACCTCTTTCCCGAACTGGTCGCGGATAGTGCCGCCGCCACGGGTCAACTGGTAAGTCTTCCCGTTCTCGGTCAGCAGCCGTGTCGCGGTCGCGCGCATGCGGCGGTAGTCGATTGCCATATCATCCCCTTTCGATGCGGATCTGATTGCCGCCCACCACCAAGCCGCGAAGCGAGGAAAAGAACCAGGGGAATGACGGCGAAGCCTTGTTGGTTCCAGGCTCGTACTGAACAGTTACAGCCCCCTCGACGCGCTCCATGGTTACCGCACCACCACCAGCGACCGACGGCGTGAGGTCAATCTCCTGCGATTCGATAGCCAGGCGGCATTGCGCATCAACCAGGCGCTGCGGGATAGAATCACCCGGCAGGTCAACACCATCGAAGCGAACGCCGGAGCGTGGCCACGATAGCGGCTGCGATGTGCTGGAGCGCTGGCCGCGCCACTGCTGCCCTTCCAGATAGTCCATGGCTTGAACCAGCATCTGGCCGCACTCGCCGTCATCGGCAGGAACGGTGTAACCGCGCCCGGTAGCGAATGCCCGCAGGTCGATAACGCTGGCGTAGGTGTTGAAGTCAGGCGAATGGGGATCGGCAACCAGCATGGTCAGTCCTCCAGACGCCAGTCCAGCGCCAGCCAGTTATCCACTTCGTCAGGGTGAACGTCAGCGCTCAGCGGGCCACCAGGAAACTCTGGTGCATCGCGTACCATCACTACCAGGTCACCCGCATTCTTCTCAGCCTCGCGCTGTGCGCGCTGCTCTTTGGTTAATCCGGCCATTGGGCCTCCTGAAAAACAAAGGGGCCGAAGCCCCCAGGGTTAACCCATGATGACCGCAGCGTGACGAGATGCCACGGATGCCACACCCCACGCCAGTCCAACTTCATAACGCACCTGACGGTACTGACGGTACAGCGCCACCTGGAAGGTGATGCCGGATACCGGGTCAGTCACGTTCATGACGTCATCTGCGGTATCACCACCTTCGGGCATCGCCGGGGTGCGGCTGGCCAGCAGGAATGAGCCGCGGTCAAATACCATGTTCGGCACGAATCCGCTCACCACAGTAACGGCGGTCTGGTCAGCGAGATCCTGAAGCAGACCTGGCGCACTAATGGTGATGCTGGAAGATGTTGCAGCTACAACCAGATACTGGCTGTCGTCACCGTCAAACTTCACCGCAGTACCAACAGCGATACCACCGGTTCCCGCAGAGATAGCGATGATGATGTCGCCCTCTTTCTTGGCACCGTTGACCTTATAGCCAGCCGCGGTGCTTTTCGCGGTGCGCTTGATGCTGAATGACTCATGGAGGTTGAAGCCCATGATGCGACCGATTACACCTTCGCGCAGCAACTGATCGGTACCAGCTTCGTTCGCTTTGAACAGCACAGACTGCTTGCCACGAATGGAGGCCATCGCTTCGCCGCCCAGCACCATGCGCATGTCGGTAGTTGGCGCACCGTTATCGGTCAGAATCTGACGTGCCAGTGAAGCGTCAGAGAGATCGTCTTTGATGCTGAACGGAGTGTCCTTCGGCGCGCCAACTGCGCGGGAGGAGTTGAAGAACAATGCAGACAGGTCGGCGTCTACTTCGTTGGCCAGCGCGCGGAATGCCTGTTTGAACTGGTCAGCGAGGATGGTGTTGTAGGTACCAGACGGGCCAAGCGCCAGCTGCTCTTCACCATTCCATTTGACCGGTGCCATTTTGGATTTGGTGATTTTGACGTCTACACCACCGATCGTCTGGTCACCACTATTAGGCGCGGTTGTTCCAGGGACAATGTCTTCAGTGGTAGCCGCAGGCGCGACTGGCGCGCGTACAGTCTGGTCTTTAGCTGCTGCATCAGCCTTAGTGTCACGCGAAACTGCAGGGATAAAGCCGGTTTGCTCACGGGATACTACGTCCAGCGCGGTATAGATGGTCGGGATAAGACCAGTAAGGGTATTGCCTGCCATTTATGGCTCCTTTCGATTTAATCGACGATGCTGACGCCGTCTTTCAGCGCTGCTTGCTTGCCAGCGTTATCCAGGGAATCAAACGCACCGCGTTTCATGGTTTTTTGCCCGGCCTGATGTTGAGACTGACGAGAGTCCCCACCAGTGGTTCCGGACGCTTTGAGGATGTAGTCTTTCTGCGGATGCAACTCGACCAGAGATTCCAGCGCTTCATCGAAGCCAGCCAGTTCGCCGGGCTTGGTGCGGGAGAACACCTTGTTGCCCTGACCGTCGTATGCCACGACCTTGCCGTCTTCGATTTTGAAGTTCTGCCCGAAGTGGGAACGTACAAACTCAGCAGGGATCGCCATCTTCTCGGAGATGAACTTCGAGCCACCGAAGCGACCGCCGATCATCTCGTTATAAAGCTGGGTCTCCAGCGTCTGGCTCTTGCCGTTCGCTTCGTCCAGCTGCTGCTGGAACACCTTGGTGATCTCAGCCTTTACCTGGTCAACGGCACCAGCATCGAGCAGCTTCTTCTGGTCGATTTTGGTCATCATATCCAGAGCTTCGAGCGCCTTGGTCGGGTCGGTGATGCCAGCGAATTTCGCGAGACCGGCTTCCGCCACCTCCTTCGCCTCACGGTGAGTTTTGGCCTCGCCGTTCAGGGAAGTGATTTTGGTCATCGCTGCAACCGCGTCGAACGGGATATCTTTGCCGTCATCATGGACGTACACAGGCATACCGTTTTCAACGACCACATGTCCGTTAGCATCGAGTTTGAGTTTCATTGTTTTGCTCCAGCCTTCCGGCCATTGGTAATAGGTCATCCGACCCGGTCACCGCGTCGCATCCGCTCAGCGGCAGGCATAAAAAAAGCCACCCGAAGGCAGCCTGATGTTGATTATGTTTGTGTTACTCGAACGCCGACGCATCCACGCGGCGCAGTTCGTCCAGGGTCAGGAACTCCCCGGCATCGTTGAACATCTCCGGCACCGTGATTTTGCCGTCACGCAGCATCTGCGCGCGGGTAACGCCCAGCACCTGCTCCTGCCGCGCGTATGGTTGCCGGGCAAGCCACTCGGCATAACTGGTATGCGCTGGCACCTGCCCGTCCATTGAGGCGCGTGTAGCGCTGCTCAGCTCGCCTGATGCTATCTGCAATTCCTCCCACGACTTCGTTAGCAGGATTTCGCCGGAGCGGCAGCAGAAGTGAATCTTGCCGGGTCCGCGCAGATACGGCACCACATGCCCCAGCGGTTTGCCATCGAGCGAGTAGAGTTTGCGGTCACGGATGATGCACCACTGGCTGGTATGCGTGTCGAGCGTGGATGACCACTGTTTAGCTTTCACGATATCGCTGTTAGCCAGGGCGAAATCCTGACGCGCCGAGGCGGCCATATGGTTCACCGCCGTGCGCGTCACCACAGCCAGGTCACGGCGAGAGGTATTGATCACCCCGTCCTCGCGATTACGCTGCGGCGTACCCGCCACGCGCCTGACAATCTGCTCGACTGTCTCACCCTGCAGGAAACCAGAGCGAACGGCGTTGGTGATTTTGTCCAGCCGATCCGATTCAAGCTTCTTACCCCACTCTTTCAGCAACCGCCCCTGAAAGGGCTGCGCCACAGCTGCGGCGTAAACCTGCTCAGGGGCAATGCTCTGGAGCGGTACATGCTTGAGGATCTGCCTGGGGATGATGCTGCTGAACAGGTCCAGCTGATACCCGGCCTCATAGTCAACGTAGCGCGTCAGTTCCCGCGCCAGCGCATCGTTAACCGGTTCATAGGCCTGCTGGTTCAGGTCACGCACGCCAGCCAGCAGTGAAGCCAGGCGGCGGGCGCTATAGGTATCAGCACGCTTACCGTCCAGCAGCACCAGCAACCGGGCCGCCAGATCTGCATCCAGCTTACTCAGCAGCGAAACCATGCGCCGGGCGACGCCGTTACCGTAGCGGGTTACATACAGGCCGTGCGCTATTGTTTCGTCCTGCAGGCGATCGTTTACGGAGCGCGCCATGTCACACCTCGTCTATCGTTCTGTTATCCAGAGAGGATGATTCGGCCAGCAACTCGTCTAAGACCTTCTCCGGGTCTGCGTCTGCATCAATCAGGTTGAGCTTCTGCAGCGCCTTAATCGCATCGACACGACGGAGGTCGCCACCCTGGCGCAACGACTGAATAGCCAGTGCAGCGGGAGGATTGAACTCTTTCGACTCGACGTCCAGCTCTGTGCGGACATCGACGCTGCCGCCATCTTTCTCACCGATGTACTCGGCCATGATTTGCAGGATGTTGTCGATCGCATCCTCGAGGCTGGTTGCCATGGTGTAGAGCGGCGACTGCTCCTGCATCTTCTCTTCCGATGTCTGGTCAACAGACTTGGTCGAGGTGTTGTCAGTGCGCAGCAGCTTGGCCCCCGCCTGGCGCATCTGCTCCACCAGGTCGGTCAGGGAGTCTTTACCAGCACCGATTGAAGAGCCTGTGTGCTCGACGTACTCAAGCCCCTGCTTTTGTCTATCGGTAAAGGATGCAGCAGAGGAAGAGCCAATCACCAGCTCCTGCCCCTCCTCCAGCCCGAACACGGTAAGGATCGGCACGCGCGCAACGTGCAGAATGTTGTCCTGCTCACTCTGACTCTGCCAGTGTTTGACGTTCAGCAGCGCCATGTTGAGCAACGGCGGTGAGCCGCACATAAAGCCAGTGCGCTTGGTGTAGAGCGTGACCAGCGTGATGTCCCTGCGGGAGGTTTTCCACTCTTCGTGCAGCGACCAGTTCGCCTGGCCGTCAGTGCCTGTGGACTTACGGTAGATTTGAACACTTCCCGGCGTCAGCAGGCGGATCTGCTCGACCTTTGTCTGTCCGAAGTCGTCACCGTCTTCGACCACCACCTCTTTGATACGCAGCGCAGTGAGCTGCACCTTGCCGCCGACCATCTTCGACTTCCAGCCAATCACCTGACGGGGATTCAGCATGGTGACGTAGGGCCGCGCGCCGGTGGCTTTCTCATCAGCCTTGGTTTTCACCTGTTCGGCGTCCACCCGGGGATAATCCACCAGCGCATGGGACAGGCCATATTGCATCGCCAGGCTAAAGAACGCCTGCGCCCACACATCAAGGCGGCTTCCTTCCAGATCCACGTTCTTCGCGAACTCACGGAGCTGTTCTGGCACATTCTCACCCAACTGAATCGGCTCAGCGAATACGCGCCCGACGTTCTGATTGATCGTCTCTTCGTAGCCCGGGAGCAGCGTAGCCACAGCCACGCGATTTTTGTAGTCTTCTTTGTCTTCCTTCGGCCAGCGCGGCATATAAGCCTCACCGAGCTGGCGCATATAAAGCGTGCCGCCCATCAGGGCATCGTTGATATCCCACGCGTGAACCATGTTCCCATAGTCCAGATTGGGGGTTGAAATATCAGGCATGGGTTTAGAGCCTCAGGCTGGTGACTTTGCCGACTTTCTTCGGCGGTGAATGCAGGACGGCGTATCGCGTACCGTCCCAGTCGTGATCTTCCTGCTGGGTGTCTACATCGTCAGGGTTCTTACTGTCGCGAACGAGCACCGGCACACGGCTTATCCAGCCCCGGCAGTAGTCAAACACGTAGAACGCTGGTTTCTCAGGCATGCCTGACTCCAGTTTCTTACCTTCAATGACTGCCTCGAGCATGTCAGCAAACAGGGCTGCACCGTTCACGCGCGATCCCGGCTTCTTATTGGATGGCACCCACTTAACGCCCTGCGATTCCATCTTCTGGGCAATGGATAGTTCATCATCTCCGGTGTTGTAGATCGCGCCATCAGCCGGGCCAGGTGTAATCTTCTTGCAAATGCCGGGCATGATGTTCAGTTGCCCCAGCGTCACCCCGTTGAGCTTTATCTCCTCGGGTTCAGCCAGTTCCTCACCCACCAGCCGTTTATCGACCCACGCCACGCCTTTGGCGACGTTGGTGGATGACATATTCAGGCCTTTGTTCAGCTCGTCCGGCGGACAGCCGTACCACTCACCAATCAGAATCAGCGACCCGGCAGGCGGGCAGAACTGGCGACCATCAGGCAGCTCGGCGGCAGTGCCGTCGGTGCGCGCCCACCAGAGGTTTGAGAAGGGTTTCGACTCGCCCCAGTCATGAGAGCGGTCAACCGTCCAGCTATCCGGGATGCGGAAGGGCTTGATGACGTGCAGCGATAAATTCCACAGGTGGTCAAACCGCCCACCGCTGGTGACGTCCCAGGAACCCTCGACCCACGCCTTACGGCGGTTCGGGTCTTTGATAGCCATCAACGTTGCGATGTACTGCGGATCCAGATACGGGTTCTCTTTGAACGAGCCGTGAATCGCCACGCGCGTCAGCGTCACGTCTTCTTCTCGTTCGGTCTGCGGGTTAAATACCCGCTGGGTTTCGCGAATGATGGTGCCGCGCGGTGCTGGCTCGATGAAGCGTTTCTTCACCCAGGTGTGACCGATACCAAACGGGTTTGTGGTGCTGAATGTCTCCAGCGGGATCGGCTTCAGTAGTGACCCATCATCTCGCGGATAATTCTCTGGCCGGAACGAGGAGCGTCGGCATGAGAACATCATTTCGTAGAACTCAGCCGACTGTTGCTTGGTCAGTTCGTTGAAGCCGATGAACGGAAACTCCTGACCGTGATAGTCCCAGTAATCACCCTCTTCTTTCCCGAAGCGGAACAGCAGCTCTTCGCCAGTCGGCCACACCCAGCGCAGTTCAGATGCTGACGCCAGATAGCGCGCACCATCGTTAAACAGGCGATACATACGCTTTGACTGGGTGATGATGTCGGTGAGGTTTTTATACTCGGTATCGAATATCACGCCTCGCCAGAACGAGCCATAGCCCAGACCTACTAGGCGTCGAAAGCGCGCCAGCTGCGCGGCGGTTTTACCGGGCCCACGCGTTCCCTCATAGAGCACTTCGTTGCAAGGGCAGCTCAGCGACAGGGATTGCGAGCCGGGGAGCGGTTTCCATACGGCTTTGTAATTCATCCGCCAAGGACCTCGCTCTGCTGCTTCTGCGCTGCCGCTTCCCACTCATCAACGTTATCGCACGATGGGACCGGCATGATGCTGTGGGTGGCCGTGACTTTCTGCTCCACCTGCTCTTTAAACGCCTGCACGCGAACGTGCTTGCCGAGCAGTTCTAGGTTCTTCACCTTGTCAGGCCATTTAATCTTCTTGAGGATGGTCTCTGCCGTTTCTTCGTCGAAATTCTGGATTGTGGTGCTTATGTCCAATCCGGTTAGCGAAATTCGCCAGGCTTTAGGCCACGAGGTGATCGGCTTCAGGCTGCCGTCGTCGTTAAGGATGTCCAGAACGTCCATCTGGTCGATCTCTATCAAGCGCCGGAGCACATAATCAGCATCAATACCGATATCTTCGTTGCGCTTCGTTTTGAGTTCGACGATCCTGTTTTGGATGACAAGTTTTGACAATAACTGAGCGGCGATGCGGTTTGCAGTTTTGACGCTGTACCCCGCCCGAATAGCCGCTTGCGTAGCGTTTAAATCGATGAGGTACTCGCGACAAAACATATCCTGTTTTGCGTTGAGTGCCATAGGTTTCCTAAATGAAAATAGATGAATTAATTAAATTCTGCTCCGACGTCAGACAAGCTTTAGAGTTGGCTAACTCTGAAGGAGTTCATGATGAGCAGACAAGTCTCGGAATGAGCGATTTCCCTACTGGTTGTTGTGGCGAAACAACTGATTTGCTTGCTTATTTGATTTACGAACAGTTTGGCGAAATAGCATTACATCGCTCTGGAACATACATGTCATATATCAAAAATGACGCAAGGCTTCGTGATAACAATAACCATGCTTGGCTTGAGCTATCAGGAACAATCATTGACCTAACGGCAGATCAATTCAATGATCGTGGGTTTAATAACCCTGCGGTTATGATTACTCAAGATAAGACTTTTCATGCTCTATTTTCATCACGAGATGGCAGATACAATCCAGAATCAGCCACAAAGCCGAAACTAAGCCACAGATTGACCAGGTCTTTCTGGTACTTACAAGATAAGCTGCGTTCGTCTGGGTGGTCTTTGTAAGGAGCATCCTCTTCATCAATATGCCATTACGATAAGTCTACCCATGGTGATGGCAATAAAAAAACCGCCCGGAGGCGGCTGCAGTAAAAGCCAAGCTGTTTATTTTTTATCCTTAAAATAATAACCTATAATAAAACCTAGCGAAGTCCCAAGCGCCCCGATCATTATAGATAATATTTTCTCAAGCTCTAATAAGTGTATCTCACTTGCCCCAGTGGTAATTCCCGCCAACTTAAGTTTAATACCCCAATTTATTGCAGACCAATTGTAAAGCCAAACAAATAAACAAGAGAATATCAACATACCAAAAAAGCCAAGCAAAAAAGAAAGAGTTAATGTATTTCTCGTTTTCCCATCTTTCAAAAGCTGCTGTTTAGCATCAATCTCAACTTGATCTAAAGATGATTCATTTTCATTCTTTTCTTTTCTCAAGCGCCTGATGTCATTCAGAACATTATCTAAATCATTAGGCATTTTTATTTGCCTCTGAGATACTTGAAAGTAATTTTATTGCATCAATATATTGATCCCTGAATGATTCATTATATTCATTGTGCAGGGCTAGACATTTTTTCATCTCAGGAATAAGCGTCCATACAAATGTATAAACAGCATTTTCTTCATGTGTTCTCACGGCAGCATCTTTATTATTAATTTCTTCTGCCGCATCAATTATTTTTTCAAAAAAAACCAAACTAGCATCAACAAATTCCGAAGTCTTGGCATGATGCTGATTGAGTAGTTTTAAAACTTTTGCAATTTTCTGTATGTTGGTCATGTGAACTCCTCTCACTCACAAATATACATTCTACATATGCAACGAAAGGAATCCTACTGATTCATCATTTGAGTATTAGCAAAACGCCCCAAACAGCATCGTTTACTAGCGCTTGCTTGCAAGATTTTTTCTCTTTTAGAGAAGATGAGGCCGTTTGGCGTACAGTTCGCCTGCCACGATTTGTTGTGCGCCAGGATGTCGCGCTTAGTCTGACGATCCATCACCTGGATGTCGTGCTCAGTGAGGCGAATCGCACTCACCCAGTCGCAGCCAGTATCGATGACCTCAACTTTTGCGGGTCCAGTTTCCGCGCAGCTCACGATCAACATCGTCATCAGCCATATGGCTAACCGTCTGCTGTACATTGCTGGCCTCCTTCGTTACTTCAACGCGGCGTTCTGCAGCTGCTTTGGTGGCTGCGGCGTTATCGTCGGTTCGCTGCTTATCCGCTTTGGCTTCCGCCTTTTCGCGTCCACGCATGCTGCCCAGACCGAAAGCGCCCAGCACCAGCATGATGGCAAGCCCGATTGCCGCCAGAATGGCTTTCAGTTTCGTCATAGGCTCACGCGCTCCCTTACCCAGCCATACACGAATGACTCGTTTTGCGGGCGCTGCTCTGCCAGTTCGAGATAACGCTGCCCCTGGCTGCAGTTCAGGGCACGGAGCAATACGGCCTCCCCTTCACTACCACGCTTCGCCAGGAAGGACCTCAACGCGCTGATGCTGCGCGGGCCAATCTGGCCGTCGGGGATCAGGTCGGGATACAGCTGCTGCTGATTGTTGAACGCGTTCAGCCAACGCTGGAACCATTTAACCTGGACTGTCGGCCCCATGTTCACGCCGGTGTCGCAGAGTTCGGCAGCGATGGCAGGGGATGCAGCCGCCACCTGTTCGAAGCGCGGGCCATACCAGTAATCGGCCTCGAGGATGTCGAGAGCCTGCTGGCGGCTCAGGTCGCGCATATCGCCGGAATAACCGTGGGCGCGGGCCGTTGTCTGGGTGATCCCCCATTTCGTCGGGCCGCCTTTGTCGTTCGGGTGATTAACGTAACCGCCCTCTTTGCCGAGGATGGCGTTGAAGATGTCGTCTTTGGTCATGGGTCCACCCTTGCAACCTTTGCCAGATTTCCCCTGGCGCGCCATACCGCGATGCAGATGGCTGCATTGAGCAATAGCTCGCCAGGATCCACGTAACTGTAATGCCCCCGGATAATGCGGAACGCCGTGAACCCGGCAGCCAGGATAAGCAGGTATGCCATCCATGCCACGCCGGGGCGATGCGTTTTCCCGCTTTTACGGAAGAACATCAGACGCCCCACGATAGCGAGACAAATAACGGCATTTGCATCGAGCAACAGCATTTGCCATGTCATTGGCCTTCCTCCTCCAGCCCGGGCATCTTCCCGCGTTTTGACTTAGCGAGAATACGCAGCAGGACTGCAACGGAAATGGAAGCTGATACCAGCGCCCCGATGGACGGGGACACTTCAATGCTTACCGGCGGCTTCATCAGGCTCAGAGGGGTATTGATGATCCCCGCCATGATTTTCGCCATCGGCTCAGAGAAGAACACGCCACCCATAAACGAGATGACTGCAAAGATGATCTGCTTCCAGAGTTGATGGGGCTCAGCCGTCAGCACATACATTGCCGCCCCTGCGAGCGCGCACAGCATTACTGCAGGCGTAGCCTCAGGAAAGAGCGAGGCGAAAGTCACCCCGGCCGTTCCCGCCGCTACAGCGCTGGCAGCAGTTAGTGGATCAGACATAGATATTCCGTGTGTAAGTAGGTTCAGGCTCTCCGGATGCTTAACGACAAAGCACCTGATGGGGGTTTCCGGGAGCCTGAAATAGAAAAAGGCCGCCAATTGGCAGCCTCTAAAAATTCTTTGCCACTTCTCGGAGTGGCCACGCTCATGCCCTTGAGGTGCTGTCGCTCTATCGCCGCTGATAACCGGTGCGCGTCTGGCATTCGCGCTGCTCTACCGGAGCTTGTTTTGATCTATGAACCCTTACCCATCACTACACAGGCTCGCCATTACGCGACTCGGGGCAGCATCATGACTGCTGCGTTGCCTTACGGCTGCGGTCTATCCGTTTGTCCGTCACATTTTTTCACCTTTCAGAAACGACAAAGCCCCGGCTGGATGCCGAGGCTTCTTGGGTGCCCCCCTGGATACCAAGGTCTCATAGGCACGATTTAAATAATATTACTGACCAGTGAGAATCATCGTTGTGATGTCACATCTGGTCAGTGGAGCAGTGATATTTGTTTCGTCAAACTCGTCAGCACGTTCAAACTTTTTATGGTTTGCGCCGTTCATAGTCGTTACTGAATTGTCGACGTGAATAAGCTGATAATTTGGCTGAATACCTTTCCCTGTGATGCCCAGCCTAACAGCTATAACATCCGGCCTGTCCAACATGCCTAATAACTGGGTCTTGAACTCTGCAGGTAAGGAAGAGATTTTTCCATCCCAGACTTTATTGTTCATGCTTAAACTCCTGATTATTTATCCATTAATCCAAAGCGGCACTGCGAGACGCATTATTAAAAAGAGTTAAGCACAAAAAACCCGCTCGAAGGCGGGTTTCTCAACGTTGAACATACAATGCCCAGCGTTAGAAAGAAATTAACACAGATTCGGGAAAAGTAAATAGTTCACTGTTGAAACGTAAGCTATTTTCGTGAGCTCTATCTTGTTATCTTTTTCAACTGCGCCTCTGCCCACGCCTCCTCGATATCGAATTTCGTGATCAGCTGATCGTAGAATGGCTTAACCGATTTCTTCCAGGTATCCAGGCTTATCGCGCTAGTAATCTGGCAAACAGCCGCATGGGCCTCGGTTGACGGGATACGCTCATATCCGCGCCCACTGCAGCGTTTGCAGTCAGTCAGCACCGGTACGCCCTGCCTCTGCGTTGCCTTCTGGTCTACAGCTTTACCGCGCCCCCGGCAATCATTGCAGGCACAGCTAACAACTTTCTTCCCCTTGCAGGTGGAGCAGAGCACGCGGGCCACCTCTCGCACTTGGCGCTTAACCTCGAAATCACTCGGTGATTGCTTCAGGTCTTTGGCCCACTGAGGGAGCCGCATGGTGTAGTGCGATTTCATCGAGAACACGTCAGCCTCAATGAACCCCTGCCCGGCGCAGCAATCGCATTGCTTCACGCTGGCGGCGCTGCGCGAGTAATCCTCAAAGGCGAACGTAGCCAGCTGCTGCATCACCATGGGCTTAACCTCGTCGCCCAACTTGCGTAATGCGGCAACTTTGTCGCATT
Organism: Silvania hatchlandensis; assembly: GCF_025564065.1. Classification (GTDB taxonomy): domain Bacteria; phylum Pseudomonadota; class Gammaproteobacteria; order Enterobacterales; family Enterobacteriaceae; genus Enterobacter; species Enterobacter hatchlandensis. The sequence continues at coordinate 52,662 of NZ_JAMGZK010000053.1, forward strand.
TGGTCAGGGCGTATTCCGCCAGCAGCGCGATCGCCTTCTCCCGGTCATTTTTACTGATACCCATTTTGCCGAGGAATGCACTGTACCCCATCGCTGCACGCTCCTGCGTCATACCCATCGCAGCCATGATATCCGTGCCGGTCAGTGAGTCTGAGGCAGTAGCGCGCGGGGAGTCGCTAATCAGCGTCGATTTCGCGAAGTGATATCGCAGAGTATTTTCGAGGTTCATGCAGCAGCTCCTGCTATCTGTTCAATGCGAAGAAAGTTACGAAGTATGCGGTAGTCCACCAGCACCGTTCCCGGGCGGCGATAGATGCGAAGACGCTGCCAGCGCATGCGGAGTGATTCAATCAGTTCTGGTTTCATGCTGGCTCCAGCTCGGTGATGGTCAATTCCAGTTTTCCGCCTTTGACGATCGGCATCCGTTTTACGCGGTAATCGTCAACCTGCTGGTCATCCTCCCAGAACCCGGCTTTGGTCAGCGCATCGAATGCCGCCTTCTGCAGGTTGTCCAGGTCACGTCGGCGGCGGTCAGGCATATGGCACTCAATGCGGATCTTTACCGGGGAGGTGATGCCGACATCCAGCATCCCGTCTTTGATGATTTGGGCCACTCGGTCGCGGTAAGCCTGCCCTTCTGCGCTGATGTGCGTGCGCCCGCGATTGTGGCGGTAATAGCGGTTATTGCTCGGCGGCCACGGCAAAGTGATGACGTAAGTGTTCATTGGGCACCACCCTGAACCTGCACCATTGTCAGGTTGCCGCAGAACACGGCGCCGGTATCGATATACATCTGGTTGGCAAATTTCAGGGGTTCACTGGCCGGGGTGTGACCGAAAATGAACAGATCAGCACCGGTGATATCAGAGGCCTTACCGCGATGCCCATAGCTCACCCGATCCCGGTTCCAGATGACCATTTCCTCCGGTACAGGCTTATCGAACGCATATTCGTTATGCGGGTAGTCGGCGTGACAGATGACCACTTTACGGGCGCCGGTCACCAGTTCGATGATCAGCGGGAGTTCAGCAGCTTTGCGAACCAAAGATTTAGCCAGCTTCTCCTGGTCATAGTCGAGGTTAAAGAACCAGGCCCCACCGTTACGCACCCAGTGATACGGCATTCCGCCAGGCGCAAGGGCATCTATCATCATCTGCTCATGGTTGCCACGAACTGCGCGGAACCACGGCATAGAGATCAGGTCCAGGCACTCCACGTTCTCGGTACCGCGGTCGACGAGGTCACCAACGGAGATAAGCAGATCCTGCGCCGGGTCGAAGTCCACCTTGCCAAGCTGGGTCATGAGGTTCGTGTAGCAGCCATGCAGATCGCCGACTACCCAGATATTGCGCCAGTCAGCGCCGTTGATGCGTTGATAAATGCTCATGCCTTCACCTTCCCCTCTTTCAACCAGATAACCTGCGTGCGGGCCATGCCTTCCAGCGCGCACTCCTTTGCATAATCCGCATCAACCAGGTGAGTGCGGCGGTCTATTTCGTCGTGACAACTGCTGCATGCGATGGTGGCGATCAGGTCGGGCGGCTTAATACCGGTACCGCACAGACCAGCCAGGCGGATATGCGCCAGAATGGATGTTTCGGGGTTGCCATTGCACACGCCGGGGATCCGCACCTGGCATTCACGACCTCGAGCTGCTTTACGTAAATCAGCCATGATCACCCCCAGACCTTTTGGCGGAACGTCCGTGGTGTACGCTCCTGGCGTCGGGCTTCAGGTAGCCTGGCACTGACTGTCCAGGTAATCAGATCGGGATTCAGGTTGCGCTCAACGGCAACGCCGCGCGCCCGGTATGTCGCCATCAGCTCATCGGCCTGATCGGTTGTGCATTCCGTGTAGTGGAACCATGATTTCGCCATCTGGTCAGCTCCCGAAGCTCATCAGCTGCGCGGCGGCGTTCTCCGCTTCGCTCTGGTCTTTGAATGACCGGGACAATATCCAGCGCCACAGAACATCGAGCGCGGCCTTGTACAGCTGCTGGAACTCGGTTTCGTCCATGTTGGCGAAGGCGATACTGCGGGGGTGTTTTCGGAGGGTGCCGTCAGGCAGCTGGATGGTGTCGTAGTGGCCGGATTCTATGGTCACCCAAGCGCGGTAGGCGTCGAAGGATTTGCACAGGCTGATGCCATTGGTGATGCGGCGGCTGCCAACCTGCTCGAGGTACTGCTCAGCAGCATCCAGCAGCGTGCCTTCGCTACCGCCAAACGAGGCGAGGAATTTCGCATAGCCGGTGATCAGCTTGCGTTCGTTCGAGGAGATAGCGCCGCCGGTTGGCTCCCAGTATTCGAAACCGAGATTCAGCAGAGCGAAGAAACGACGGTGAAAGGCCGGATTACGGACCTGTTTGAAGTCGGCCACCAGCACGGCACCGAGCTTGCATTTTGAATGCAGAAAATCGCCGGTCTCGGGCGTTGCCGGGATCAGGATTCCTGAGGACTGCTTGATGAGTTGTAACTGCGCCATGGTGTTCTCCGTGGCGCATCAGGTCAACGGCTGTTCAGACCGTTGATATCATAATATCAGAGGGTTGCGAGACGTGGTAGCCAATGCTGGTAAGAAACCGGGCAGCAGATGACGGCGTGAACACAAATTCATCATCCAAAAGTGGACGAAGCGAGACCAGGCCGTTCTTGCGGTAGACGAGATAGCCGCGATCGAGCGGCATCGAGCCCATAACCTTTCCATCTGAACGCCTGACAATGTCGTACCAGTCATTTTGTTTGTTGCTATCACTGCTATCCCTCACATAACCCCCTTCTCTGGTATCAACAAAATCTATCCAACGGCAGGAGCTTTGCCCCTCTATGAAGCCAAAATAGCAAATGGCTTAAATTTCCTAATAGGTTAGCCGCAGGAAAAATGAAACTTTTTTGAATCAGTGTTTAAACAATACAACAAATAACTGTATGGATAAACAGTGTTTAGTAATTTTGATAAAGTATGCGCCTGAACAGCACGTTTAGGCAAGTTCATTTATCTATTTGATTTGAATAATTATTTTCGCTACTTTTGCGTAAAAAATGATCGTTAATTTTAACAGGAGAGGTGCGCTGCATTGTGGTTTGTAAATATATGATTCGGAAACTTTAGGCGCTCTGTCAGGTAGTGGCCGCCTACAACAACCGATATTTCGCTGCCGATGCCGCGGGTGTCAGGTTGGTAATTTGTTACCAGGCAGTGTCTATTTCATAATCGATTTAGCAGATCAATTTCACTATATCGATCGGTTATATCGATCAGGTGTTTCAGGGGTGCCTTTTTCACCTATCATTGGACGATAAAAAGGCCTCCGAAGAGGCCCTGGCTGTCGATATGGGGATTCCCATATCGCTTGTATGGTCTGTTTGAGGCCTGACGCGACTAAACGCCCACTAAAAATGGGGGGTTGAGAGATGCAGTTACTTTTGTGAAAATTAATGATGCACCTGAGTAAGATAGAGCAAGTACAGAAGCATAAGTGAATCTTGGGACTAAATAATAAGAATAAAAAATTGCTCATTAGTAAACGGTTTCCTTCATTAAAGGTGTTGTCATGTCTCAAGAGCCCACTGCAGGCCAATTTTTTTGGGGTATTATTCTTTTTGTTATCACTGCAATTCCTCTTGGATGTATCGGAGTTGCTATGCTGGTGATGGCGCAAGGGATAGAGCGTTGGTCTGGTCTTGTTTTCTTAGCTATTGCTTTTGGTATTAGCCAGGGCATCTGGAAAAAGCTGTCTGGAAAATAACTAAGAATCCACAGAATAAAGCAGGATTATTATCCTGCTTTTTTTTCGCGCGATATGTAGCCAATCTTCTGGATTAGTCCTTCACAAAAATTATCCAGTGGGTCTTGTCGTTCTTCCCGGTGCGCTGGCCTATGATTGGCTTTACGTCTGTCAGTGCCAGAACCTGACTAACCGGGATCTGCGTTTCGTTCCATTTGAAGATGAGAACCCCGTGTGGCCACAACACCCGGAACGCCTCAGAGAACCCGGCGCGGAGATCGTCACGCCAAGTGTCTTTGTTCAGTCTCCCGTATTTTTTTCCCATCCAGGCATCTTCACCAACACGCTCAAGATGAGGAGGATCGAACACCACCACAGGGAAGGTATTGTCAGCGAACGGTAGTGCACGGAAATCGGCGAGCAAATCCGGACTGATGACCAGATGACGTCCGTCACATAGTGTGTGCTCTTCGGCGCGGATGTCGCTAAATACGGCGCGAGTATCCTGCTTATCGAACCAGAACATGCGCGAACCACAGCACATGTCCAAAATAGTTTGCTCGGACATACCCCTACTCCCCCTTGATGCTGATGCCAGCGGCGGCCAGCGCCTCGATAACATCATCGCGCCTCAGATAGTCGCCATCAGCATCTGGCTCTATACATCGGTACGATTCGAATGGGTTTCGGGACATTTCATGAATGTCATATCGACCTGTAAGTACAACCTCCCGCGCCTCCAGTTCAGCGACGCGCTTCTCTGCTGCCCCAAGAGCTTTGCCCAGCCCGGAATTTTTGCTTTCCAGCGATTCGATACGGTCTGCCTGCTGGTTGATGTGGCCACGCTGCGCGTCCCAGGCCTTCGCCAGAACATCTCGCAGCTTCGTCATCTCGCCCAGCGCCGTGGTGGTGCTGTCCAGCCGTTCGGCCAGGCGGGAAAGAATCTTCGCAATGTCGATGATCGGCGTGTCGCTGCTCAGCGCCTTCGCCAGGTGATGACCAACGGCCACCAGCTCTTTGTTGCTCAGTGAATCACTCATGCTGATACCCTCCCGTAAAACGCCAATACCCGCTTCATCGCTTCGCTCTGGCGACACTCCTGGAAAATCAGGTTGGTGCTGCGCTTACCTGACTGTTCATCGCGCGTAATCAGGCGGTAATGCACCGCGCGCCACTCTTTGCTGTCGACCACCACCACACCCTGCTTCTCCAGGATTCGTGCTGCTTGATTCACTCCGGTTTGCGATATCTTGCATGCAGCTGCCACATCAGCCGCAGAGAAGGTCCTGTGTGTTCTCAGGTAGTGTAAAATTGCCTGTTTGGCCGTCATTAGAATCCACCTCGCTTGGATGCTTTCTCTTCCCTCTGGCGGCGGCTTTGCTCAGCTGCTACCTGGTCACAGTCGTAAATTGAGCCGTTACGTTGCTCGCAGTAGACGACGCCGGACTGGCCGTGGCGGTTTAGCCTCAGCAGCAGCTCGGTATCACTCTGGTTGGCGTTCTCGTCGTAAGCGCCCTCACGGTAAATACCGATCCAGTAGTCGCAGTCCTGCTCAATCTGTCCGGTGTCTCGGGAGTCGCTCGGCAGTGGGCGCTTGTTAACGCGTTTTTCCAGGTCACGGTTGAGCTGCGTCAGCAGAACGACGACGCAATCCAGCTCCTTGGCCAGGTTCTTCAGACCTTTGGTGATCAGGCCATACGCCAGGTCGTTTCGGTCAGCTTTCTCGGCAGCCATGAGCGTGAGGTAGTCAACCAGCACCATCCCAACCTTGCCCTTCTCCCGCTTGATGCGCCGTGCCTCAGCGATGATGTGCGACAGGCTGACACCCGGCGTATCGTCGATGAAGAAATTACCGCTCTCGACCATCTGCATTGCCCTGGCGTTCGCCATCGCGAACTCGGTATCGCTGTCAGCGCCGCGGTAAAAAATATCCGTATTCACGCCAGACACCTGTCCGATCATGCGCTCGAAAATCTGCTTATCCGGCATCTCCAGACTGAACAGGATGGCGGGTAGTTCTTCGTTCATCGCGCAGTTGATGGCCAGCTGGCTGTACAGTGTGGTCTTACCCATTTTTGGACGAGCACCGATAACCAGCAGGGATCCGCGAACCAGGCCTTTCGGCTCCAGCAGGGCATCCAGTGAGGGAATGCCGGTTGATAACCCGCGAGATCGCTGTTTCGGGTCGAAGCGCATTTCCAGCTCGTCGATCCAGTCTTCCATAACATCGCTGAGCGCGCGGGCGCCGCGGCGAGAACCGGTCTTAGCGTGATCAGCCATCTGAGTGAAAATCGACTGAACCGCCTCAAACTTCTGCGTAGCCGTCATACCGTTTCGGGCATACAGCAGCTCAGTTGCCTCAGTCATGCGCTGGATGCCGTAACGCTCCATGGCCGACTCGCGTACCGACATGGCGTAAGCCACGATGTTCGCGGCGCTGGGGGTGTTCTTTGAGAGCTCAGCCAGGTATGCGAAGCCACCTACCCGCTCCGTCAGGCCTTTGCTTTCCAGTGCATCGAACAATGTCAGGCCATCCACCGGCTTGTTGTCACGGAACATCTGCTGCATCTCGGCGTAGATCACCTGGTGTGCCCGGTTGTAAAACGCCTCAGGTTTCAGGAGTGACAGAACGGTGCGGGTTCGCTCGCTGCTGTCGTCACCCAGCATCAGGCCGCCAATCACGCTTTGTTCAGCCTCAGGGCTGCATGGTGGGGTCATGAGTTCAGAGATCATCGCAGGCCCCCTCGCGGGTTTTCGCGTACACGTCGACGCTCAGGAAGTACTCGAGCGACTTGCGGCGCCAGGTTTTCCCTGTGCGCTGATCGGGGCGGTTCTCCAGCATCCAGCGGCAGTTGCTGGCGATGTAGTTCAGGTAGTCTTCCCAGTCCTGCAGGGTAAAACCTGCACCACCCAGCTGGCGGTTTGCATCTGAGGCTTTTTTCCAGAACGAGCGGATCAGGTTGCGGCGCTTGTCAGTCAGGATTCGTATGGCTTGGGCTTCAGGCAGTACACGGTGATAAATCTCGACTACCTGCTCACAGCTGAGAGACGGTTTTTTCGGCTCTGGATTTTGTGCAGCTGATGCACTCTCTTCTACGTCAGTAGAAGAGATATTATTTAATATATTGTTTGTGGGAATTTGATTGGTAATCGTCTTGGTACAACCTTCCCCGGAAGCCGCGCCAGAAGCGGGTTTGGCTTGGTAATCCTCCTGGTAATTTGGTTGGTAATTTTTTTGCTCATTTTTCAAGCAATTCAGGCCCTGATATTCGTCATATTTAGTGACCGTGATCAGGGTGAATTTGCGATTTGAGAGGCAGGAAATCATGCCCAGTTTCTCCAGTTTGCGGAGGAGATACTGAACGCGATCGGACTCGAGGCCTGTCTCTTTTGCCAGGGTATTTCTGCCAGTGATCACCTGACCACGGCTTACGGGCTGATCGCCGAACTCGGTGGCCACCATGCCCGGGGCAGAGTTAACTTTCAGGATCAGATGCACCCACAGATGCATAGCCTCGAAATCCGTCCTGTAGAACGGTAATTCCATGATTTTGCGATGCAGGAACACCAGACCCTGCCCGCCAGTTTGTGGAGTCTCCATGGGCTGCTGAGCCCCTCTGAAATCGGACAATAGGAGAACATTACTCACGGACAGCCTCCTTGCGCTTGAGTGCGTTCAGCAGCTCGCGCATACGAGCGCCTACCGATGGGTTAATCGAACGCAAGAACTGATCCCGGGTAATGCTTTTATGTACTTTGGTCTGGAAATAGCGTGGTTTTTTTGCCATTATTCCTCCTGCAATTGGTCGAACTTTTGCACCTGAAAGCCGTTGGTGTTCGCGCACCGCGGCTTTCGCCTTTTTAGTCTTCTTCACATGACCCCCAGCATTGATGTCACCATCGTCATCAGCGGCCCTACCTGCTCCGGCATGAGCTTGAACAACGACGCTATACCCTCGCTAACCTCTTTCAGCTTTTGGTGTTCTGGCGCATCCAGCATTACCGCCTGCTTTGCCTCTGCGACCTCTTTCTCGGCTTTGGCCAAGCGCGTCAGTTTGCATTCGCCGCCGATCAGATGCGTGCGGAACTCCAACGGCAGAACGGCAATGATTGCCGGGGACAGCTGTTGGACGTTCTCGCGGTATTGCTTAGAGTCGAAGCGGTTATCCAGGAAGCGGAACAGCTTCTGCCGGGCACGGCTGTGATCTGCCGGAAAGTCGATACCCTCGCCACCACTCCGGCACCACTCTTCAACGATCAGGGCCGTTACAACGTCCTGCCCGGCTACTGCTGACCAGGCGCGAACGGCATCACGGAGGGCGCCACAGCTGACGCCTGTTTTTGTTTGAGCGCGATTTATCAGCGCTGCTGGATTGAACCCGTTACTCTGTTGATACGTAAGTGATTGCATTGTTAACACTCCTACTTTGGTAAACCGTCAGTGGGATTTGGGTAGAGATCTGGGCGCAGTTCGTGGGGGGTTACGCCGGTGGCATGAAAAATAGGAAGGACTCGGGCCTGTGGCACCTGTCCACCGTTACGATTTCTCCAGTGGCTTACATTCATTGCGCTGGTAGATAAAAGTTCAGCCAGTTTTGTTGCACTACCAGCTGCAGCGATGGCCTTGTCTAATGCGTTCATATGGGCTCCAAAGGTTGAGTGATGAGAATTAAACATAATGTTTAGTTTCTTGTCAACTTTTTGAGTGTTGAGCTGATAAACATTTGGTTTAGAATCCTGTTATGAAAGAAAAAACCCATCAGACGGATCACCCGCAGGTGCTCAGGCTCAACGAGATAATTGAGCAGAAAGGCATTTCGAAAGCTGACATGGCGCGAATCTGTGGCGTCAGCTCCCAATCGGTTAACAACTGGTTCGTGCGCGGGACGATCGGTAAAAGCTCGGCGATCAAACTGGCTGATGCGCTTGGGGTGAGTCTCGCCTGGCTATTAGGTCAGGAAGTCGACCCGAAAGATGGGCTTAAGCCTGACGAACAGCGCCTGCTTGAGCTCTACCGCCAGCTGCCGGAGGAAGAGCAGCAGAACATGCTCCGCATCTTCGCGATTCGCCTGAAGGAGTTGGACGAGCTGTATGAGAAGTACATGAAGGGGCGTATCCGGTCGCAGGGGGACTAAGCCGTTTTCCCAGTGTCCGCTAATGCTTATGATTAACGGAAAATGCAAGATCACGGGTGTTGCGAGGGACACTAAATTGCCGCTGATTTAGCTGTAGCCCAAAGAACCCGATGTGTAGGTTGAAAAAAAATAAGCCGCAGAAATGCGGACAAAAAGAACAGACAAATTTTTAGCATAAAATAAGGACTTAGGATGGATAAGCCTTGCTTCCCTCCCCTTCTTCCTGCCGGATTTCATGACTTAGATAATATTAGTATCAAGTCGATATTTGTTGATGCTTTCCCGGAATCCGTCAGAAGGAGTATGCTACACTGTAATTATATACAGCTTTTAGGGCAGTTTGAGTTAGTAAATCAGCAGTGCCGATGCTTCTCCGAGATATGGATAGACGGGTCATTTACAACTGAAAAACCAGAGCCAGATGATATCGACATCCTTGTGGTTGTCGATTTTTTAGCCCTGAACTCATTACCTCAAACTCTAATGCCGTTAGTAAATACTCTGTTAAACAGAGATTATGTAAAGTTAAACTTCGATATCGATGTCCTTTTGCTTCCTGAAAATCATCCTGATATCAATTACATTGATAAACGCAGTTATTGGAGAGGCTGGTTTGGTTTCGACCGCAAGGAGAATCCTAAGGGTCTAGTGAGGGTCATGCTATGAGCGATGATAAAACATTTAAATCTCTTAAAGAGAGAATTGCGTTTATTCAACGTGATGTAGATTTGCTTGAAAAGCATAAGAGCAGATCATTCGCTGATGACATCATTTTTAGATCTTTTGATTCTCATTTAAGTGATCTGCGTGAAGCACAGCGAGCGCTAGAAAACAAACATCCACTGCAAGATTTCATGGAGCTGCGACTTAAAGGAGTGCTGGTAGATTTTGGCTCTATACCTTTGGATATTTTATCAGTCATTTCAGGAAATCTTGCTGCTCTGGTGCAGAAGGCTGTTCATAGGATTAGTTCTGGAAAAGATTCACGGCGAGTACCTATCGACATAAAAAACTCATTAAACATGAGATTGGCAGATTTGACACCAGGCTCAACAAAGTTAGGGGTGACCTTTTCTACTGGATCTTGTGAACTCGTCGAAACGGTATCAAGTCAGGCTGTTAAGGAGATTTTTTCACTTTTATCCTCATCTGATGACGATAATTTCATGGCAAAAATTGCAGAGATTGGTTCTCATTCAGCAGTTAACTTAAAAAACATTATCGATGAATGCGAGAAGAGCAGTCTTAACTTTGATCTAACTTGGATTGGCCCTTTTAGTGAAGGGACAAAGCAAGTGTCGATTAGCGCTGAAGGAATCCACCAACTTAACAATAGATTGGCGCTAACTAAAATAACTCAACTACCCGATGAGCACATATCAGGTGAGTTAGCTATCCTTTCCATGTACGGCAAGTTAGAGATTGCTGGAGAAAATGGAAAGGTAAAAGCCTCTTATCCTATTGATATGCTTAAAGAAATTCAAAGATTGTGCAAAGTTGGCGAACGAATATCATTAGTTGCGAGCGTTTCAGAAATTCATAATGAAAGATTAGGAACCTCAAGGCGTAACTATATGGTTAAAAGGATAGGATGATTTACTGACCCGGCCACCGCGCCGGGTTTTTATACCCCTCACCTACCAGCTCCGCCGAAATCCCCACACGAAACCCCCGATCCCGACCTTAATGTCGGGATTTTTTTTGCCTGCAACCCGGCTGAAGCCTCAAAAAGACCCGCAAATAAACTTTTTGTTTACTCATAATTACTCATTTAGTTGACACCTGTTTAAACATTGTGTTTAATCTCTATCACCAAGACGCACAACGAACCACCCAGGCAGGACGCCCACGAAGTAGCCGCCGATGGCGTACGAATAGTCGGATGAGGTGGAGAGAATAACGCGCATCAGGTTCAAGAAACGTTCCGCCAGCCTGGCGACAAGGGCAAATGAGGGTGACCATGATTGACTACGCACGTAAACCAGTACGGCAGCAGGCCGTAAAACTGAGTTCTATTGGGGCGTTTATTCGCCGCCTCTGTTACCTGCTGGCACAGAAGGGGAATCCTGATGTGTAACTCGAAAGAATGCGCTTACTGCCGCAAACCAATCGAGCAAGGGAAAGAAGTTAAAAACGTTTTGCTATTCATCCGCGGCGCCCAGTTGGCGCGCGAACAACGTGATTACTGTTCAGAGCGTTGCGCTTCGTACGACCAGATGGCTCACGAAGGCTAACGCAATAACCCGCCGAAGCGGGCTCTACGTCCGGTGCCACCGACCAAAGTACACCGGAATTTATACCTAAACCAAAAACACACCCAATGGGCGCTATCTCTGGCCCGGGGATCTTACATCCAAAAATGAGGATCTGACATGGAATTCTTTTATGTGGTCAAGGCCACTCAGAAATCCGGTAAGCAAGATGCCGTAGTGTGGCTCTCCGCTAATACCGCATCACGCGCTGCGCTGCAGCTTGATGTCGCGCTGGAAGATGCAGGCATCGAAACAGGCCGTGGTAAGGACTATGCCAAACCTGTCCGTACTGATTTCCCGGTGTTCAATGACCTGCCGGAAGAAAACACCGTCGATTTAACCTGGTGCGAGCGCTACGAACTGGCCGAAGACCAGCACACATGGGATGTGATCCCCGGCGCCGCGACAGAGGGCGAGACCAACCTCGATACGGCAAGCACCACCAATGATGCGAATCTCCCTGCCAAGCCGGAAACTACCGTTGATACGCCGGAAGCCGCCACCACTGTTCCGGTTGAAGGCCGCACTCCTGCTGTCCGCTTCGCCGTCTATCTGCTGGGCGACAAATACCATTCCGAGATCAGCAAAGAGCAGCAGATGGTTGCCAGCGAAATGGCGCTGGACGAGGGCAATGTTTACCTCCAGAACCTGCTGCAGGCCAAGAATGACGTTCCTGATATGAGCGAGCTGACCGGGCATGCTGAGTGGAAATTGGTGCAGGCAATCAAAGATGTGTTCCCGCAGGGTGCGCAGCACGAATCCGCGCTGCTGGCCGCCTTCATGTCGAGCTGGATTAAAGCCGAAGCAGGCGATCGTAATCAGTTGGTTGAGGACTGGAAGAGTGGAAAGCTCCCGGCCAAGAATGAGCCTGATTACTGGTATGAGAATGGCCTGAGGGTCCTCAAAAGCGGTGATGAGTTTACTCGTTATGCGGTATGCAAACTGCCGTTCCGTAAACAGCTCCTGGCACAACTGACAGTCGACGAACTGCGCCATCATGTAACCCGCGGCGAACATGCCGAGTTACACGAGCTGGAAATGGATACCAACAACGCCTATGTCCAAGATCTCCTGCTTGCAGCTGAAAGCAGCCCTGAGGTGAAGGCCTTTGATACCAAGGACCTTTGGCGTTACACCAAGGCTATTCGCGAAGTTTTCAGCATGGGAAAACGCCATGGGCTGTCGTTGCTGCTGCAGTTCACAAAGGCCTGGTTGGCTACTGATTCCAGTGAACATGAAACCCTGACGCGCGAATGGGTCGCCAGCAATCGCATAGAGGGTGTTGGCATCCCAAAAGACCAGAAGTCCGTAGAGCCACAACCTTCCGAACCGTATAAGCGCGCCGTCGCGCAGAACATGGCGAACCTGAGCATCGAGATCGCGATCGCCCTGCTGTACCCGGATGCTGTACCCGGGAAAATTAACCGTGCGCAACTGGTGGCCGCAAAAGAACTGGCTGATAAAAAAGATGAAACCCATGCCAGGGCTCTCAAGGTGCTCGACAAAACATCGGACAGTTTCGATTACAACGCTGACAGTATTTTTGGTGTCACCCGTGCAATCCCATGGAGCGTAGAAAAAACCACAGTCGAACTGCGTAAGCAGGTTCGTGAATGGTTCACCGCGAACGGCATCTATGAAAATGGCGAGCGCTCAAAAGGCTATCCGGAATGGGATGAAGATCCTCGCGCTAGCCGCCAGACCAAAGTGGAAGAATCTACGGTATCCAGCCAGCCACAGGTCGCCAGCCTCGGCGGCGGCGTGTTCTCCATCGAAGGCCTTATGGGCGAACAGCAGCAAAAAACAGATGACCGTTCACCATCAAAAGAGGAGACCACCAGCGATGTGCAGATGGAAGAGACTAACCCGGCGGAAGGAGAAGCTGGTAACGCGGTACCACCAGGCGAAAGCGTTGATGCAGTTGATCCGCAAACAGTTGCCCTGAATCCGGCTGAGGTGCTGGCCGCTGCCGCGCCGGAACTGGCTAATGCCACCCAAGCGCAAGCCGAGACAGCAGCGCTGGAAGGCGAACTGATGCCGCAGGAACCGGCCCCGGAATATCCGGCTTACTTTGAACCGGGCCGCTATGAGGGTCTGCCGAACAACGTGTATCACGGCGCCAACGGGATCAGCAGCACCCAGGTGAAAGATGCCCGTGTAAGCCTGATGTATTTCAACGCGCGCCACGTTGCTAAGACCATTCCTCGCGAAGGTTCAAAAGTGCTGGATATGGGCAACCTGGTTCACGGCCTTGCGCTGCAGCCTGAAAACCTTGATGAGGAATTCAGCGTTGAGCCGGTAATCCCGGAAGGGGCCTTCACTACGGCGGCGACTATCCGCGCCTTTATCGACGAGCATAACGCCAGCCTGCCAGCCCTGCTGAGCGCTGACGATATCAAAGCGCTGCTCGAGCAGCACAACGCCACCCTGCCCGCACAGGTGCCGATGGGCGGAAGCCTGGATGAAACAGCGCAGAGCTACATGATGCTGCCGGCGGAATATCAGCGTATCGAGGCAGACCAGAAGCAGACCGCTGTCGCAATGAAGGCCTGCATCAAAGAGTACAACGCCACCCTGCCCGCACAGGTGAAAACCAGCGGCAGCCGTGACGCTCTGCTCGAGCAGCTGGCAATCATCAACCCTGACCTGGTCGCACAGGAAGCGCAGAAACCTGCGCCGCTGAAAGTGTCCGGCACCAAAGCGGATCTGATTCAGGCGGTGAAGTCGGTTAACCCGGATGCGGTATTCGCTGACGAACTGCTGGATGCGTGGCGTGAGAACCCAGACGACAAAATTCTGGTTACCCACCAGCAGATGGAAACGGCGCTGGCCATTCAGAAAGCACTGCTCTCGCATCCGACCGCCGGGAAGCTGTTGCTGCACCCTGATCGCGCTGTTGAAACGAGCTACTTCGGTATCGATGAAGAGACCGGGCTTGAAATCCGCGTTCGCCCGGATCTGGAGATCGACATCGAGGCTGTGCGTATCGGGGCCGACCTGAAAACCATCAGCATGTGGAACGTGAAGCAGACCGGCCTGCGCGCCCGCCTGCACCGCGAAATCATCGACCGCGATTATCACCTCAGCGCGGCCATGTACATGAACACCGCAGCGCTGGACCAGTTCTTCTGGGTTTTCGTCAACAAAGACCCTGGCTACCACTGGATCGCCATCGTCGAAGCCAGCGAAGAACTCATCGAGCTGGGGATGCTGGAATATCGCCAGACGATGAACCGTATCGGTAACGCGTTCGACACTGGCGAGTGGCCAGCGCCAATCACCGACGATTATACCGACGAACTGAACGACTTCGACCTGCGCCGCCTTGAAGCGCTGCGCCTGGCTTAATGGAGAAGATGACTATGCAAAACACCAACGTAACCGTGGCTGACCAGACTCCGAACACCATTTCAGCCAGCAACGCCGTATTCAACGTGCAGGCTCTGGGTCAGCTGAGTTCCTTCGCTGAGCTGATGGCACAGTCTGCTGTCACTGTTCCCAAGCATCTGATGGGGAAACCAGCCGATTGCATGGCGATCGTCATGCAGGCTATGCAGTGGGGCATGAACCCTTACGCCGTCGCGCAGAAAACGCATCTGGTCAACGGTGTGCTGGGCTACGAAGCACAGCTGGTGAATGCCGTGATTTCCAGCTCCAGCGCCATCGTCGGCCGCTTCCATTACGAATACGGCGGTGACTGGGAAAGGATTGCCGGAGCAAAAGGCGATCGCAATGAGCTGGGCCTGTTTATCCGCGTTGGCGCGGTGCTTCGCGGCGAAACCGATATTACCTGGGGTGAGAACATCTACCTGGCTGATATCACCACCCGCAACTCCCCACTGTGGAAAACGGCACCCAAGCAGCAGATCGCCTATCTTGCGGTGAAGTACTGGGCGCGCCTCTATTGCCCTGAGGTCATTCTCGGCGTTTACAGCCCGGATGAAGTTGAACCACGCACCGAGAAGGAGATCAACCCGGCGCCACAGCGCGTAAGCCTGGCCAATATCTCTGGTGACAACGTAACAACCACCCATAGCGCACAGGAATCGGCCGCCAATATCGATGGCCTGGCCGATGATTTCCGGGATCGCATTGAGGCTGCTGAAACTCTGGAAACCGCCACCGCCGTCGGCAATGAGATTAACGAGTCAAAGGCTGCTCTCGGAACCACCCTCTTCACCGAGCTGAAGAACAAGGCGACGCGCCGCTATCACCTGGTGAAGCACCGCAATGCCGTTGAAGCGGCGATCAACTCCCTGCCGAATCCGGGCGAGCCGGGCGCAGCTGAGCAATTCGCGGATGCCGAGCGCGTACTGGCGGCGGCAAAACGACATATGGGCGACGAGCTGCACGATAAGTTCAGCATCACCCTGGCAGATATGAAACCGGAATACGTGGCCTAAGGGAGGCGGGAGGGTTCGCCCTCCCGGTAACGACATGAGCAAATCACTAAAAGCACGCTGCATCCGCCGCTGGCAAGTTGAGTTCAAGGGCCGTTGCGATTCGAAATTCAGTCTTTGTTGGCGTAAGCACCATCTGCGCGGATACATCCGCGAGTGTGCCCTGATAACAGCCGACTGCATGGTTGAGCAAATGGCCGAAGACAATGCCCGCACCGATTTTGGTATTAAGGGTTGGTCGCCTGAGTTCTCCAGCTGGTACGACGAACGCCGGGAGCAATATCGCAAAGAGGCAAAGACCATCCTTGATGCGTTTGCCAGCAATGAAGCTATCGACGAAGAGATTCAGAACGAGCTGGAGGCCTGGAATGATTGAGCGCGGAATGATTTTCAACGAAGAGATGGTGCGGGCGCTGCTCGATGGCCGGAAGACGCAGACCCGGCGGATCATGAAGCCGCAGCCTGAGGTGTGCCCTCGCGGCGGTCACTGGTGGCCAAGCAACGTATTCAAAACAATGCTGCACATCGAAGAAGAAATGCAGAACGGTAAAGGCGGCTGGGGTGGGGTGGTTGGAAACGCCTGCCGCTTCGGTGACGTAGGCGATCGCATCTGGGTGCGGGAAACGTGGGCGGAAGCAGGTGCCGGGGCACCGGATCTGAAGCTCTACCGGGCGAACTACCCTGCGCATGTGCCTTCGCATTACGAGAACGTGCCGCGGGCTGAGGATATCCGCTGGACCCCATCCATCCACATGCCGCGCTGGGCAAGCCGCATCCTGCTGGAGATCTCCGATGTGCGGGTCGAGCGGCTGAACAGCATCAGCGAAGAGGATGCGCGGGCGGAGGGAGTCCCACCAGCAGGCGATTTGCTGCCTGATTATCCCGATACATACCTGACACCAGCCGGTGACTTCGCTACAGCTAAGGTTGCTTTCCAGCGTCTTTGGCAATCAATTTACGGCGAGGAAAGCTGGCAGGCCAACCCGTGGGTCTGGGTAATCACCTTTCGCCGTATCGAAGGAGCCGAACATGAAACTAATTAACCGCAGCAAGCAATCCCCTCTGGCGCGCCAGGCATGCGAGCTCGCGCTGGCGGCCCATCAGGAGCGTTACGGCGATTACGGTCGCAGCAAGATGAAAGAGACGTACACCGTGAGAGTTGAAGGGGTGAAGGTCTGGGTGGAAGTGGTTAACCGTAAGGCGAGCTACGTGGCCACCGCGATGACCGGCATGCGCCGTCTGCGCGCCCTGCCCGGTCAGGTCGCCTGATATTGAAATATCACGATGCCCCACCAGGGGCGTGGAGAATGAAATGGCAGAAGTAATTTACATGGTCGCGGATCCTGGTGAGTGGGTATCAGAATCTCAGATTATGGCCCTTAAGGGCTTGAAAGAAGGAACATTAAAGAACGCTCGCAGGACGACTTTTCTCGAGGGGCGGGAGTATAAGCATGTTGCTGCAGACGGTAATCCGTTTGATAACAGCCCGTGCTTCTACAACATCAAAGCTATCGATCGCTGGATCGAACGCCAGGCACCGGCCAGGCCGAGCCGTAAAACAGCTGCGAAATAGAGCGGCAAAGCTGCTTAAATACTCTGACCACTAACCAAACGAGGAATCGTTATGAAATACCCAACAGGTGTAGAAAACCACGGCGGCACGCTGCGGCTATGGTTTATCTACAGAGGGGTCAGAGTGCGTGAAAGTCTGGGGGTGCCCGACACCCCCAAAAACAGAAAGGTAGCCGGCGAACTGAGGACATCGATCTGCTACGCAATCAAAACCGGTAATTTCAGCTATCCCGCGCAGTTCCCCGACTCCCCTAACCTCGCCAAATTTGGTGAGGTTAGCCAGGAGATCACGATTGGCGGGCTGTGTGCGAAGTGGCTGGACCTGAAAGAAATGGAGGTAGCTGAATCTTCACTGAACACCTACAGAAGGGTTACGTCGAATGTGATGGCAATTATCGGCGCGGGGGCGCTGCTGTCATCCATATCGAAAGAGAAAATTCTTGAGGTGCGCAAAGAACTGCTGACCGGCTTTCACGTAATGAAGAAGGGGCACCGGAGCGTGAAGAGGGGCCGATCGGCAGTGACGGTCAACAACTATATGACCGTTATGTTCGGGCTGTTCCAGTTTGCCGTTGAAAATGGGTATTTAGCCCAGTCTCCTATGACGGGCGTATCGCCCCTGCGTGAATCGAGACCTGAACCTGATCCGATTACCAGAGACGAATTCCCGCGGCTTATTGACGCATGCCATCACCAGCAGAGTAAAAACCTGTGGGCCATCGCCGTATACACCGGCCTGCGCCCGGGAGAACTCTGCGGCCTGGCATGGGAAGATATTGACCTGAAGAAAGGCACGCTGACAGTGAGAAGAAGCCTTACGCAAAAAGGCAAATTCACGCTGCCAAAAACAAACGCCGGTACCAACCGGGTCGTGCATCTGATCAGCCCCGCACTGGACGCACTGAAAAGCCAGGCAGAGATGACCCGCCTCGCCCAGGAGAACAACGTGCCCGTTCAGCTCAGGGAATATGGAAAGAAAGAGCACCAGAAATGCACTTTCGTTTTTCTTCCTGCGCTGACGTCCAGAACCCGGGGGTTTGGAACGCACTATTCCATTAACTCCATCGGTCAGACATGGGACGTGGCAATGAAGCGCGCGGGGTTGCGACACAGGAAGTCGTATCAGTCGAGACACACTTATGCATGCTGGTCACTCACGGCCGGGGCCAATCCGAACTTCATTGCCAACCAGATGGGGCATGCCGATGCTCAGATGGTTTTTCAGGTTTACGGGAAGTGGATGGAGGAAAATAACGTCGAGCAGATAGCGATGCTGAGTTCAAAACTGAGTGAGTTTGCCCCATCCATGCCCCACGGCAATAAGGAAGTGGCTTAAATTTCTTATGCATCAACCGCATAAGACCTATAGCACTGAAAATCCATAAATTCTAACGCGGTGCCAAGCCACCCCGATACGGCGGCTTTGACCAGGTCAGATGTGCTTCTTTCATGTTGTACTTGAGTCATATTGGCTATCTCAACAGGGTAAGATGCGTACCGCTAAACCGCATTCATTGTTATTAAGAGAACGTCAGTAACACCTTGCAGCACTGCCGCTGGTCTTTTTCGAACAGTTCAATTGCGTCTTTAACATCTTTATAATCAAAGGTATGGGTAATGAGTTTGTCCGGGTCGATCAGCCCTTTCTCCAGCCAGTCGATAACCACCGGGAATTTATTGGCATTCAGTCGTGACGAGAAAATCGACAGCTCTTTGCCGGTGATGCCCTGCTGCACGATCTGGCTCGGTTCGCTGGAGAAGCCCATCAGCACGATGCGTGCGCCTGGGGACGCCAGGGTAATCGCCTCCTGCAGAATGGTTGGATGGCAGGCTGCATCGACAATCAGGGTCGGCTTAATGCCCTTCTCATCCAGCACCGCCTGCAGAGACTGGTTGCCATTGTTGATTACCCAGTCCGCGCCGCTGCGCTGGGCCATCGCCAGACGCTCTTCAATGCGGTCGACCACAATCACCTGCTTGACCTTATAAACACCTTTCAGCGCCTGCACCGTTACCAGCCCCATCGGGCCCGCACCGTAAACCAGGGCTACGTCCTGCTCGGTTGGGTTAACGTGTCCGGTGACGTTGGCGGCAATGGTGAAGGGCTCGACCATCACTGCGTGCTTGTCGCTGATGGCATCCGGAATGACCTTCGCATTTTTAGCCGGTACCGCAGCGTATTCGCTGAAGCCGCCATCACGGTGCACGCCCAGCACCACCAGCGAGGCGCAGACGTTCGGTTTGCCCACCGAGCACTGATAGCAATGGCCGCAGCTGATCACCGGATCCACCGAGACGCGCTGGCCCAGACGGACGCTATCCACGCCCTCGCCGACCGCATCGATCACGCCAAAGAACTCATGGCCGATCACCCGTGGGTATTTGGCGAACGGGTTGTGCCCGCGATAAATGTGGCTGTCGGAGCCGCAAATCCCGGCCAGTTTGACTTTGACGCGCACCTCGCCCGCGGCGGGCACTGGCAGCGGGCGATCTTCGATCACCAGCGCATTCGGTTGTTGAACAACGATACTTTTCATTTTCTGCTCCGTTACCAGTTCCACAGGGTGCCGTCTTCCAGACGGGCCACCGGCAGATACGCAGGGTCGTAGGGATATTTCGCAGCCAGTTTTTCATCAAATTCGATGCCCAGCCCTGGCTTCTCGCCCGGGTGCATGTAGCCGTCGTCAAAGGTCCAGTTGGTGTGGAAGACTTCCAGCATCTGCTCGGAATAGCCCATGTACTCCTGCACGCCAAAGTTCGGCACCCACAGGTCAAAGTGCAGCGCTGCCGCGTGGCAAATTGGGGAGAGATCCGACGGACCGTGAGAGCCGGTACGCACCTGATACAGCGAGGCGAAGTCAGCAATCCGACGCATCCCGGTGATCCCCCCCGCATGGGTAATGGTGGTGCGGATATAGTCGATCAGCTGCTCTTCAATCAGCTGTTTGCAATCCCAGATGCTATTGAACACTTCCCCTACCGCAATCGGCGTTACCGTGTGCTGACGGATCAGGCGGAAGCACTCCTGGTTTTCTGCCGGGGTGGGGTCTTCCATCCAGAACATGCGGTACTGCTCGATGCTTTTGCCGAAGCGCGCAGCTTCAATCGGCGTCAGGCGGTGGTGCATGTCATGCAGGAGATGTTCATTAAAGCCATACTTGTTACGCACGGCGTCAAACAATTTCGGGGTAAAATCGAGGTACTTTTCGGTTGACCACAGCTGTTCATCCGGCCAGTTGCCTTTGGTCGCGGGTTCGTACGCCAGCCCTTTTCCTTTAGACATGCCGTAGGTGGTTTTCATTCCCGGTACGCCGCACTGAACGCGGATCGCCTTGAATCCCATCTCTTTATGACGGGCGTAATCTTCCAGCACGTCGTCGATGGTGTGGCCGGTGGTGTGGCAATAAACCATCACCCCTTCACGGGATGCGCCCCCCAGCAGCTGATACAGCGGCATATTCGCGGCTTTTGCTTTGATATCCCACAGTGCCATGTCGATGGCGGAGATCGCCGACATGGTGACCGGGCCACGACGCCAGTAGGCGCCTTTATAGAAAAACTGCCAAATATCTTCGATACGGTGGGCATCGCGGCCAATGAGCTGCGGGCAGAGATGATCTTTCAGATACGAGGCAACGGACAGTTCGCGACCGTTTAAGGTGGCATCCCCCAGGCCGACAATTCCCTCGTCGGTGGTGATTTTCAGTGTGACAAAGTTGCGCCCTGGACAGGTTACAAAAACTTCAGCCCCTACAATTTTCATTTTCCGGTTCCTTACATCTTTTGCTGTGATGCAGGAAACTTACGCAATTACCCTACTACCATACAAGTATGATGATCAAAAAATATATACCGGATCACAGAATGAGGCGCTCATGCGCGCCCCCAGCCTGCCACGATGATTAACATTCCGCACAACGCCACCGCAGCGCCCGCCCAGTCGTACAGGCTTAATTTGACGCCATCAACCACGCGCAACCACAGCAGCGCCGTGCAGACGTACACCCCGCCGTACGCGGCATAAACGCGGCCGCTCGCCGCCGGATGCAGGGTTAACAGCCAGACAAACAGGGCCAGCGCCACCCCGGCGGGAACCAGCAGCAGAACGGATGCGCCCTTCTTGAGCCACAGCCACGGCAAAAAGCAACCGACGATTTCGCAAAGCGCGGTGGCAAAAAACAGCAGAGTTGTTTTAAGCATATTTAACATTGAGTGAGGACAGGTTCAGGTATGATACCCGAATCTGCCCGAAACATTTCCCTGGCGCGTCTGCGGATATGCCTGACAAACGGAATGGCGTAGAATGGGCGACAGGTCATTTATTTGTCCTCCACTCAAAAAGGAGATTGTTATGAGTACAGTGCGCACCCGCCTGTGCCTGGCGGCGATGCTGACGCTGGGAAGCATGGTCATTACCGCCCCGGTACTGGCGAATACCAGCAAACTGGTGATTGAGTCCGGCGACAGCGCCCAGAGCCGTCAGAACGCGGCCATGGAAAAAGAACAATGGAATGACACCCGCAGTCTGCGCAATAAGGTGAATACCCGCGTGGAGAAAGAGTGGGATAAAGACGATGTGGCTTTTGATGTCCGCGATAAGTGCCAGCAAAGCGCCAACGTGAATGCCTACTGGGAACCTAACACCCTGCGCTGTCTCGATCGCCGCACGGGCCGCACGGTTGCTCCCTGATCGCCTTGAACTCTGACCGCGCAGCCCGCTGCGCGGTTGTTAGTAGTATTCAATACTGTTTTCGATGGTGTACTTCCGCTCCACCGCCGGCTTCACGCTCTCATCCACGATCAGCAGCTCGCACTTCACCGGGTTGTCATGACTGTCGTAATCACAGGTCTGTTTCACACTGCCCAGTGGTTTTTCATTCAGCACACTGACGGCGGTGTAATCCATGCGTTTGCGCTTATCGACTGACGGCGTGGCTGCAATCGACAGATGCTGATCGCCTAAAACGCTGGTTTTGCCCAGCGGGTAGCCGTCAGCATCGTAGCGGTAGCTCACCTGTATATTTTTTCCGTGCGCGCTGACGATAAAGCCGTTGTCATCGGTATCCCACGACAGACCCGACGCGGCCATCTCCGCCAACTGGCATTTACCCTGCAGGCGCAGCTTTTTCTGCCGGGTTTCGGCATCCAGATAGTAGTTAGCGTCCAGCACCAGCGCGATACCCGAGTTCGACTCCAGGTCATGTAACTCAAGGCTATCGAAGCAGCCTTCGGTCGACAGACTTCCGCTGACGCGCTTCGCCACGTCCCCTTTCTCGTTAAACAGGGTCTGGCTAAAATCCTTCACCGGCCCGCGCAGGGGATCAAAATCGAACTCATTGGAAAAGCTCGCCATTTCTGGCGTAAACGACAGCGGCGCGGTGGTGTTGTCACACCCCGCCAGCAGACCTGCCAGCACAACAATGACGGCGTGTTTATTCACATGGCTTACCGAAAAAGGAAGATAATTCTCAATCATATTAGCAAATACAGTCCTTTATATTAACCCTGCTAAAATTATAGTCACACACAGTCGTAAGGAGGCAGAGATGAAAAGGTTACCCTGGATTACTGCACTTTTGCTGGCGGTCATTGCCCCTGCCGCGCTGGCGGCACCGGATACTTGCGAGCGGATCAAGAGCGACATTCAGCAGCGGATTATCAACAACGGCGTGCCGGAGTCCGGCTTTACGCTGAACATTGTACCGAACGATCAGGCCGATCAACCCGATGCTCAGGTGGTGGGCCACTGCGCCAATGACACCTTTAAAATCCTCTATACCCGTACCAGCAGCGGCAACTATCCGGTCAGCGGCGCGGCCTCGCAGGGCAAGGCGCCAACTGAACCGCAGTGAATTTTATCCCCCGTCATCGCGGGGGAATGCCCTTCGCCTTGATATAAATTAATATTATCTACCTCTTTCCAGGTAAAACTCACTCTCCATTAGCCTGCTTCTAATCACGGCTAAAACGTGTTCACCAACGATGAACGTAATGGAGTGAGTCATGTCAGAAAATGAACATAGCGGCGGGATCAGCCGCCGTACCCTCGTCAAATCTACCGCCATTGGATCCCTTGCGCTGGCTGCAGGCGGTCTGTCACTGCCCTTTGGATTACGTCCTGCCGCCGCTGTAGTGCAAAAAAACCTGCAACCCGCCGCCGATAAAGTGGTCTGGGGAGCCTGCTCGGTCAACTGCGGCAGCCGCTGCGCCCTGCGTCTGCACGTGCGCGACGATGAAGTGTACTGGGTCGAGACGGACAATACCGGGGACGATATCTACGGCAATCATCAGGTGCGCGCCTGCCTGCGCGGGCGTTCCATTCGCCGGCGCATCAACCATCCCGACCGGCTGAACTACCCGATGAAACGGGTGGGCAAACGCGGTGAAGGCAAATTTGCCCGCATCAGCTGGGATGAAGCCTTAGACACCCTGGCCACCAGCCTTAAAGGCGTGGTGGAGAAATACGGTAACGAAGCGGTCTACATTAACTACTCCTCCGGCATCGTCGGTGGCAATATAACCCGCTCCTCGCCATATGCCTCGCTGGTGGCGCGGCTGATGAACTGCTACGGCGGCTTCCTTAGCCATTACGGCACCTACAGCACCGCCCAAATCGCCTGCGCCATGCCCTACACCTACGGCAGCAACGACGGTAACAGCACTTCCGACATTGAAAACAGTAAGCTGGTGGTGATGTTCGGCAATAACCCGGCGGAAACACGCATGAGCGGCGGGGGGATAACCTACTATCTGGAACAGGCGCGGGAACGCTCGAACGCGCGGATGATCGTTATCGATCCGCGTTATACCGATACCGCCGCCGGACGGGAGGATGAGTGGATCCCCATCCGTCCCGGCACCGACGCCGCGCTGGTGGCGGGCATCGCGTGGGTGTTGATCGCGGAGAATCTGGTCGATCAACCGTTCCTCGATAAATACTGCGTCGGCTATGACGAAACCACCCTGCCGGAAGGCGCTCCGGCTAACGGCCATTACAAAGCCTACATTCTGGGTCTCGGCGACGATGCCACGGCCAAAACGCCGGAGTGGGCATCCCGCGTGACCGGCATCCCGGCCGATCGCATCATCAAGCTGGCGCGGGAAATCGGCACAGCCAAACCGGCCTATATCTGCCAGGGCTGGGGTCCGCAGCGTCAGGCCAACGGCGAGCTGACCTCGCGTGCCATCGCGATGCTGCCAATCCTTACCGGCAACGTCGGGATTAACGGCGGCAACAGCGGCGCGCGCGAATCAACATATACCATCACCATCGAACGCATGCCCCTGCCGGACAACCCGGTCAAAACGCAGATCTCCTGCTTTAGCTGGACCGACGCTATCGCCCGCGGCCCTGAAATGACCGCCACCCGCGACGGCGTGCGCGGCAAAGAGAAGCTTGACGTGCCGATCAAGTTCATCTGGAACTATGCGGGCAACACCATCATTAACCAGCACTCGGACATCAACAAAACCCACGACATTCTGCAGGACGAGAGTCAGTGCGAAACGATCGTGGTGATCGACAACTTCATGACCTCGTCAGCGAAGTATGCCGATCTGCTGCTGCCCGATTTAATGACCGTCGAACAGGAAGACATCATTCCTAACGATTACGCGGGCAACATGGGTTACCTGATCTTCCTCCAGCCGGTGACCGCGCCTAAATTTGAACGCAAACCTATCTACTGGATCATGAGCGAGCTGGCAAAACGCCTTGGGCCGGACATCCATCAGCAGTTCACCGAAGGCCGCACTCAGGAACAGTGGCTGCAGTATCTGTACGCCAAAATGGTGGCCAAAGATCCGCAGCTTCCCTCTTACGAGGCGCTCAAAGAGATGGGCATTTACAAGCGCAAAGATCCGAACGGGCATTTTGTCGCCTATAAGAAATTCCGCGATGACCCACAGGCCCATCCGCTGAAAACCCCGTCCGGCAAAATCGAAATTTATTCGAGTCGCCTCGCAGATATTGCGGATAAGTGGGAGCTGGAGAAGGACGAAACCATCAGCCCGCTGCCGGTGTATGCCTCTACTTTTGAAGGCTGGGATGCGCCTGACCGCAGCCAGTTCCCGCTGCAGCTGTTCGGTTTTCACTACAAGGCCCGCACCCACTCCAGCTACGGCAACGTGGATGTGCTGCAGGCCGCCTGCCGTCAGGAAGTGTGGCTCAACCCGGTGGATGCCGCCTCGCGCGGAATTAAACATGGCGACATGGTGCGAGTGTTCAACGCCCGCGGCGAGCTGCGTATTCCGGCGAAAGTGACTCCGCGCATCATGCCGGGCGTCAGCGCCATGGGCCAGGGGGCGTGGCACACGGCGGACATGACCGGCGACCGCGTCGATCATGGTTCCTGCATCAATACCCTGACCACCCACCGACCTTCCCCGCTGGCGAAGGGCAACCCACAGCACACCAATCTGGTGCAAATCGAGAAGGCATAAGGAGTAGCCGATGACCACTCAGTATGGATTTTTTATTGATTCCAGCCGCTGCACCGGGTGTAAAACCTGCGAGCTGGCGTGCAAGGATTACAAGGACCTGACTCCGGACGTCAGCTTCCGCCGCATCTACGAGTACGCGGGCGGCGACTGGCAGGAGGATAACGGCGTCTGGCACCAGAACGTCTTTGCCTATTACCTGTCGATTGCCTGCAACCACTGCGAAGATCCGGCCTGCACCAAAGTCTGCCCCAGCGGGGCGATGCACAAACGTGACGACGGTTTTGTGGTGGTAAACGAAGAGGTCTGTATTGGCTGTCGTTACTGCCACATGGCCTGCCCGTACGGCGCGCCGCAGTACAACTCTGCCAAAGGCCATATGACCAAGTGCGATGGCTGCCATGATCGCGTGGCAGAGGGCAACAAACCGATTTGCGTCGAGTCCTGCCCGCTGCGAGCGCTGGACTTCGGCCCGATTGACGCGCTGCGCAAGAAGCACGGTCAGCTCGCCGCCGTGGCCCCGCTGCCGTCGGCGCACTTCACCAAGCCGAGTATCGTGATTAAACCCAATGCCAACAGCCGACCGACGGGTGACACCACCGGCTATCTGGCCAATCCAAAGGAGGTGTGAGATGGGAAGTGGATGGCATGAATGGCCGCTGGTCATCTTTACGGTATTTGGACAGTGCGTCGCAGGCGCACTGATTGTCGCGGGCTTCGCCTGGTTGCGTGAAAACGACGCCCGGGGCAGACAGCGGATCGTGCGCAGCATGTTCTTCCTGTGGCTGGTGATGGGCATCGGGTTTGTTGCCTCGGTGCTGCATCTTGGCTCGCCGCTGCGCGCCTTTAACTCGCTCAATCGGGTGGGGGAATCCGGGCTGAGTAACGAAATTGCCGCCGGGTCACTGTTCTTCGCGGTCGGCGGGTTCTGGTGGCTGGTGGCGATGCTCGGCAAAATGCCCGCCGCGCTGGGCAAGATCTGGCTGGTACTGAGTATGGTGCTGGGGGTGGTCTTTGTCTGGGCGATGACCCGTGTGTATCAGATAGACACGGTCCCGACCTGGCACAATGGCTACACCACGCTGAGTTTCTTCCTGACTATGCTGCTCGGCGGCCCGCTGTTTGCCGCCCTGCTGATGCGCATAGCGAAAACGCCGTTTAAGGGGCGGGTGGCGGCGTGGGTGTCCGTCGTTGCGCTGGTGGCAAGCGTGGCGGCAGTCGTCCTGCAAACCCACTCTCTCGGGACGATCCACAGTTCCGTCCAGCAGGCTAACACCCTGGTGCCGGAGTATGGTTCCCTGCAGGTCTGGCGTATCATACTGCTGGCTGCCGGACTGGGCTGCTGGCTATGCGCCCTGATGCGCCGCAAAGTCCCGACCCTGCAAGGGCTGGCCCTCGGTACGTTGCTGGTGGTAGCCGGGGAGCTGATTGGCCGTGGCGTGTTCTACGGTCTGCACATGACCACCGGTATGGCGATTGCCGGATAATCTGTCGCGCGGGGCAACCCGCGCCGTTCAAGGAATGCTGTAATGAATGATGTAGGCTCACGCGATTCTTTCGCTTTTAGCGCCCGGGTGTTAGGGGCGCTGTTTTATTATGCGCCGGACAGCGATCAGGCCGCACCGCTGGTCACGGCATTAACCCACAGCGACTGGACCAGGGACTGGCCGCTGCCTGACGCGCCGCTGCATCCGCTCGCGGAGGCCTTTTCCCGGCCAGCCATTGAGCCGCTCAATGACGCCTGGCAGCGGCTGTTTATCGGCCCCTCGGCACTGCCCGCCCCGCCGTGGGGATCGGTGTGGTTGGATCGCGAAAGCGTGCTGTTTGGCGATTCCACTCTGGCGCTGCGCCACTGGATGCGCGACAACGGCATTGTTTTTGAGATGACGCAGAACGAGCCGGAAGATCACTTTGGTACCCTGCTGCTGCTGGCAGCCTGGCTGGCAGAAACTGGCCGTGATGCCGAGCGCGACCAACTGCTGGCCTGGCATTTGCTGCCGTGGAGCGCGCGTTTCCTCAGCGTTTTGCAGGAAAACGCGGCCCATCCGTTCTATGCCGCGCTCGCCAGTCTGGCGCAGCTGACGCTGGCAGACTGGCAATCGACGCTGCTGCTCCCGATAGCCGAAAAACCGCTCTACCGTTAGCATCAGGCAGCCAGGGTAAACCCCTGGCTGCGTTTCGATCAGGCGGGTTTATCCAGCACCACCACGCACTGGCCCGCCCGCACCGAGGATCCCGGCTGGACGCGCACCTGGCTTACCACCCCGTCCCGACTGGCCACCAGCGGGATCTCCATTTTCATCGATTCCAGTACCACCAGTACCTCGCCCTCGCGTACCGGTTGACCGACCTCGACGTTCACCTGCCACAGATTGCCGGACACCGGGCTGTCGATGCCTTCCTGTCCTGGCTGCAGCGGGGCGTCCTCGCCCTCGTCGGTAAGCACCTCACTGCTGTCGAAATGCGCCTGCCCGTTGGCGATCCAGCGTTCGCGCTCGGCGTTAAACGCCCCCTGCTGATGGGTGCGAAACGCGTCAATGCCCGACGCTTCATCAGCAAGAAACTGCTGATACTCCCCCAGTTTCAGGGTGGTGTGTTCGATGCGCAGCGGATAACGCCCCAGCGGGAAGTCGCGGCGAATGGTGAGCAGTTCGTCGGCAGACACCGGGTAGAAGCGGATCTGATCGAAGAAGCGCAGCAGCCAGGGTTTACCGCCAAAATCCTCCACCGCGTGATAGCGATTCCACATTTGCAGCGTGCGCCCAACAAACTGATACCCCCCGGGCCCTTCCATGCCGTACACACACAGATAAGCCCCGCCGATACCGACCGAGTTTTCCGCCGTCCAGGTGCGCGCTGGATTGTACTTGGTGGTGACCAGCCGATGGCGCGGGTCGAGCGGCGTGGCCACCGGTGCGCCGAGGTACACATCCCCCAGCCCCATGACCAGATAGCGGGCGTCGAACACCGTTTTGTAGACTTGATCGACGTTCGCCAGATCGTTAATACGGCGGATAAATTCCAGATTACTCGGGCACCAGGGCGCGTCCCGACGCACGGTGGTCATGTATTTGTCGATGGCTTTCTGGCAGGCCGGATCGTCCCAGGATAACGGCAGCCAGACGATGCGCGACGGCACCTCCAGCGAATCCTGCTCGCAAACGTCCTGCCACAGCCCCGCAACGCCATCCAGCAGGCTCGCCAGACTCAGCGCCTCCGGTCGATAGTGGATTTGCAGGGAGCGAATACCCGGGGTCAGATCGATAACGCCGTCAAACGCCCGCGCCTCCAGCGCCTGCATCAGGGCGTGGGCGCGAAAACGCAGCACCAGATCCAGCACCGGATCGCCGATTTCCAGCAGCAGGTGGGTGTCGCCCGAAAGTCGCGCCACCAGCCGTTTATCGCCCTGCCCCTGTTCAAGCACCACTGGCGAGGCCAGCTCCGCCGGTTGCCACGCCACCGTCTGCGGCTGCAGATGAGTGATCTGCGCTTCCTGCGCCTGCGCCAGTCGCCGGGCGGTGGCGATATCCACGGCCACAAAGCGCACGCTATCCCCGGCCTTCAGCTGTCCGACCGCGGGTAGATCAGCCTCGATGATGGTCACCGGGCAGACAAAACCGCCCAGACTTGGGCCATCCGGGCCGAGGATCACCGGCATATCCCCGGTAAAATCCACCGCGCCAATGGCATACGGGTTGTCGTGAATGTTCGACGGATGCAGCCCCGCCTCGCCGCCGCTCTCGCGCACCCACTCGGGTTTCGGCCCAATCAGGCGCACGCCGGTGCGGCTGGAGTTGAAGTGAACTTCCCAGTCGGTGGCAAAAAAGGTCTGCATGTACGCCGGGGTGAAATACTCCGGCGCGCCGTGCGGGCCATAAATCACCCGCAGGGTACGCACCGGGCTCAGGTTGCTGCGTAACGCGAGCGGTAATACCGCCTCGCTGCACGCCGAGGTTAACGGCGAAATGTGCAGCACATCACCGGTACGCAGCGCGCGTCCGGCGTGGCCGCCAAACTGCCCGAGGGTAAAGGTGCTTTTGCTGCCCAGATAATCCGGAACGTTAAAGCCCCCGCGCAGGCACAAATAGCTGCGCACGCCGTCGCCAGAAATATCGCCCATCCGCAGCGTCATCCCGCTCTGCACGCGGAAGACGCGGTTGGTTGCCAGCGGCTCCCCGTCCAGTGTCAGGTCAATATCTGCCCCGGTCACCACCAGCTGCGCCTCGCAGTTGAATTTCAGCGTCGGGCCGCTGAGGGTGATTTCCAGCGCGGCAGCGCTGTCGTCGTTGCCCAGCAGGCGGTTACCGAGACGCAGCGCCTGGCTGTCCATCGGCCCGGAAGGCGGGACGCCGACCGCCCAGTAGCCAATACGTCCGGGGTAGTCCTGGACCGTGGTTTGCGTGCCCGCGCTCAGCACTTCCAGGGTCGAGGCTTGATAGATTAGCCCCTCCAGACAGCGGGTCCAGGGTTCGCCGCGGGCGAAAGGCGCGAAGGTCAGAATCTGCTGCAGATAGCTACGGTTGGTTTCCACCCCGTACAGGCGGGTGTCGCCCAGCGCGGCGTGCAGGGCAGCAATGGCCGCCTCGCGGGTAGGTTGCCAGGCGATAATTTTCGCCAGCATCGGGTCGAAGAACGGCGGCACGTCGCAGCCGGACTCCACCCAACTGTCGATGCGCAGCGTTCGGCGGTCATTCGCCGGGAATACCACTTCCGTCAGCAGGCCCGGTGACGGCTGGAACTGACGACCGGGATCTTCTGCGTAAACGCGGGCCTGAATCGCGTGACCCACCGGCGTCAGGCCGTCGCGCAGGGCGGCCAGTGGCGGCAGATCGCCCGCTGCAAGCTCAATCATCCAGCGCACCAGATCCACGCCCCACACCTGCTCGGTGACGCCGTGTTCGACCTGCAAACGGGTATTCACTTCGAGGAAGTAAAATCGGGCGGCGTCGGTGTCATACACGAACTCGACGGTGCCTGCGCTGCGGTAGTTCACCGCTTTGCCGAGCTTGATCGCCGCTTCACACAGGGCGTCCGCCATCCCATCCGGCAGGTTGGGGGCCGGGGTTTCTTCCAGCACTTTCTGGTTACGCCGCTGGACGGAACAGTCGCGCACGCCAAGAGCAATCACCTCTCCCTTGCCGTCGCCAAACAGCTGCACCTCGAGATGGCGCGCCCGCTGAATGTACTTCTCAATAAATACGCCTGCATCGCTGAAGTTGTTTTTCCCCAGCCGCACCACCGCGTCGAAGGCCTCACTCAGTTCGCTGGCGCTGGCGCAGACGCGCATGCCGATCCCGCCCCCACCCGCGGTGCTTTTCAGCATTACCGGATAACCAACCTGCTCCGCCGCCTGCAGCGCTTCTGCCACATCGGCCAGCAGTTCGGTGCCTTCCAGCATCGGCACGCCGTGCGCTTTTGCCAACGCCCGGGCGGTATGCTTCAGGCCAAACAGACGCAGGTGCTCCGGCGTGGGGCCGACAAATGCAATGCCTGCCGCTTCGCAGGCCTCGGCAAAGGCGGCGTTCTCCGAGAGAAAGCCGTAACCTGGATGGATCGCCTGCGCGCCGCTTGCCTGCGCCGCTGCAATCATTTTTTCGCTGACCAGATAGGTGTTCGCCGCCGGGCCCTCGCCCAGGCTCAGGGCCTCGTCGGCCTCGCGGATATGCAGACTGCTGATATCCGCTTCGGAATAGACCGCCACGCCGCCAATGTTCATGGCGCGCAGCGTGCGCAGGATACGGCAGGCAATCGCCCCACGGTTCGCAATCAGGAGTTTCGTCAACATAGTAAAGGCTCAATCGTGGCGGGTCGTCCCGC
Source organism: Silvania hatchlandensis (assembly GCF_025564065.1). Taxonomy (GTDB): domain Bacteria; phylum Pseudomonadota; class Gammaproteobacteria; order Enterobacterales; family Enterobacteriaceae; genus Enterobacter; species Enterobacter hatchlandensis. Next base: position 84,001 of record NZ_JAMGZK010000053.1, read on the forward strand.
CGAAAATTGATTCACCGCATGGTCGTCCATGGGGAAAAAAGCGTTAAGGCAGGATCCGTCCGGCGCGCACTTCAAACAGGCGGTACAGCCTCTGGCGCAGGCGCTGCCAGCAGGTGGGGGTCAGTTCCATACCAGCACCTCCGCCGGGGTCGGGTTCCAGCCGTTGCAGGGGTTGTTCAGCTGCGGACAGTTGGAGATCAGCACAATGACGTTGCACTCCGCGCGCAGCTCGACGTATTTCCCTGGCGCAGAGATGCCGTCGGCAAAGGTCAGCCCGCCTTCCGGGGTAACCGGCACGTTCATAAAAAAGTTGATGTTGGCGCCGATATCGCGCTTTTGCAGGCGGCCATCGTGCAGACAGGCGCAGAGGAAATTATCCCGGCAGCTGTGCATATAGCCTTTATCGAGCGAGTAACGCACGGTATTGCTCTCCTGGGCGCAGGCGCCGCCGAGCGTGTCGTGACGCCCGCAGGTATCATCGACAATGGTCAGCAGCGGGTTGCCGAGGTTGGAATAGAGCACGCTGCCCCGGGTGAGGTAGGCATTGTTCTGACGGCGCAGGGTGCGCTGGGCGTCGTAGCGTTCGCGCGGGTTATCGGCATTGTAAAACAGCGTATCCACCGCCTGGTTGCCTTCGAGATCGAGCAGGCGCAGGGTCTGCCCCTTTTTGACTTCAAACAGGTAGGGTTCGCCCGCCGGGATCACGTGACGGAAGCTGGCCTGCTGTGCATTAAGTTGAGTCATGGGTGGCTCCTTACAGGGCAAAACGTTGAGTGTTGGCGAACGCGCGGTCGTTTTCCGGTCGCGTCAGCAGCGCGTTGATGGCCGCCTGTTCGTCTTCTGCCTGCCGCCAGCTCAGCTGTACCGGGCGCGGGGCATACTCGGTGGACGAGTCCATCGGGTGTTGCAGCGCGGTCATCACCACCAGCACGTCCATCGGGGCGAACAGCTCTACGTAACTGCCCGGCAGGGAATGGTCCCGGTGGAAGCAGAACGCCCCGTCGTCATTTACCGAGACTTTGCTGAAGAAGTTCACCACCATCAGCAGATCTTCAAGATTGAGATCCCACTTGCCCATCTCCACCAGCAGGTTGTCGGTACCGTTACGGAAGAAACTGTTGCGTAACTCCTGATAGCGCCCCTGGCCGTATTTTTCCGTCACTTCAGCGGCGTTGAGCACCCCGCCAAAGGGGTCGTGCCAGCCGCAGGTATCCTCGACGATCCCCGCCAGCACCCGGCCCATATCGGAATAGAAACAGTGCCCGGCGGTGAGGCGCGCGGTGTGCTGGCCTTTCAGGGTGTCCGGCAGATTCAGGCGTTCACTTTTTTCATGCGGGTTGAGCATCATCAGGCTGACGTTAGCCCCGCCTTCGATGTCGGTCATGCGCAGGATCTGCCCGCGTTTGAGCACAAAAGAGAGATGACCGCCGCCCGGCAGGACCGCATCGCGTAAAGTTGTCGTGTTCACAGGTTTATCCCCTTAATGCATAAACGTTATCGGGAGCCGAACCGCTCAGAGCGGAGAGCCGTGTCTCGTTGAGCGGAATGTCATAGGTAATGCGCGCACCAAAGGCATTTGGGGCCTGCGGGTCGAGGCGCACTTTGTCGAACACCAGCAGGCGGGTGCCGAGGTTGAAGCCTTCGGAGAGATCGTGCGTGACCATGAACACCGTCATCCGGGTTTCGCTCCACAGCTGCAGCAGCAGGGCATGCATGTCTTTGCGGATCCCCGGATCGAGGGCGCCAAACGGCTCATCCAGCAGCAGGACCCGAGGCTGGGTGATAAAAGCCTGGGCAATGGCCAGGCGCTGCTGCATCCCGCCGGAAAGCTGCGCTGGGTATTTATCCAGCGCGTGTCCGAGGCCGACTTTTTCCAGCATCTGGGCGGCCTGTTCTCGCGCGGCGCGTTTTTTCGCGCCAAAAAGTCGCCCAAACAGCGGGGATTGCGGCAGTTCAAGGCCAATAGCCACGTTATCCAGCACGCTGAGGTGCGGGAAAACCGAATAGCGCTGAAACACCACGCCCCGGCTGCTGTCGGGTTCGGCGCGCAGCGGTTGGCCGTCGAGGGTAATCGACCCACGGCTGGGCGCTTCCTGCCCGAGCAGCAGGCGCAGAAAGGTCGATTTGCCGCAGCCGGATGCGCCGACCATCGAGCAAAACTCGCCCTCGTTAATCTGCAGATTCAGGCGCTCCAGCACCACGTGGTCGCCGTACTCCTGCCAGATATTGTTGATGGTGATAAAACTCATGCTTTGCCTCCTTCCGCCCACGGGAAACAGCGTTTGTGGAGCTGGCGCAGGGCCAGATCCATCAGCCAGGCCAGCAGGGTGATCCACAGGACATACGGGATGATGACGTCCATCGCCATATAGCGGCGCACGAGGAAAATGCGGTACCCCAGCCCTGCTGTCGAGGAGATGGCTTCTGCCGAGATCAGGAATAACCATGCCGACCCGAGCAGCAGGCGCAGAGAGGTGAGCAGGCGCGACAGCAGCTGCGGCAGCACCACCCGCAGCACCAGGGTCCAGCTGTTCGCCCCCAGCGTCTGGGCTTTGATCAGGATCTCCGACGGAATTTCACAGGCGCGGTGTTCAAGGTCGCGGGCCAGCATCGGGGTAATGCCAATCACAATCAGCATAATTTTCGACAGTTCATCGAGCCCGAAGACGATAAACAGCACCGGTAAAATCGCCAGCGGCGGCACCATCGACAGCACGGTCATCAGCGGCGAGAGCGAGGCCCGCCACAGCGGGAACACCCCCGCCGTGACGCCAATGCAAAGACCAATCAGCGAGGCAATCGCCAGCCCGGTTAACAGACGGGCAAGGCTCACCAGGGTGTCGACCCAGAACAGGTACTCGCCGCTGCGTTTATCCGGGGTAAACGCCATCCGCGATAGCGCGTCCAGCATCTGTTGCAGACCGGGCAGCAGCTTGTCCTGGGGATTGGCCTCAAGCCGCACCGCCGAGCCAAAAAACCAGGCAGCCAGCAGCAGGACGAAGGGCAACATGACCAGCATCAGCCGCATGCCAGGGGTGGGATGGCGATTAATTTGTCGCATGGAAGCTCCGTCAGTGTTCACAGCGTGCCGGCGGCGGCCATTTTCACGAAGCTGTCGTCAAAGCGCAGCTTCACGTTACTGGCATCGCCCTGGGTGACATCACCCGGGAAGTGCATGCCGATAAAATCGGCGCTCTCGGCACCCTCGCCGAGCAGACCTTTATCAAAGGAGAATGACGCCACGCGCTGCATGGTTTTCGCCAGCTCCGCCGAGGTGAGAAACGCGATGTTGTCCTGCGGGGTGTAGAACAGATGGGTGGTTTTCAGCTGCGCCTGGTAGCCCGCCAGATCGGTGCCGGACGCCGCCGCCATTGCGTTCAGGGCGTTAGCATCCTGGGCTTTCATCAGGCCCATCATTTCGTACCACGCCCCGGTCAGGGCTTTACCCAGCGCCGGGTTGTCTTTCAGGGTTTCGCTGTTGACCACCATCATGTCGATAAGCTCCCCCGGCACCTGGGAAGAGCTGAACACTTCGGTGGTTTTTGGCGTGGCTTTGATGACAGAAAGCTGTGGATTCCAGGCCACGGCGGCCTGCACGTTGGCGGTGGCGAAGGCCGAGACGATATCGGCATCAGACGTGTTGACCACGGTGACATCTTTCTCTGCCAGCCCGGCTTTCTCCAGCCCGCGCACCAGCAGATAGTGGGAAACGGACAGCTCCGGCAGGTAGATTTTCATCCCTTTCAGGTCGGTGAGGGTTTTGCCCTCGCCTTTCATCACTACGCCGTCGTTGCCTTCCGAGTAGCTGCCGAGGATCAGCGCGGTGGTATCCACGCCCCCCGCCGCCGGAATGGTCAGCGCATCCATGTTGGTCATGGTGCAGCCGTCAAACTGGCCTGCGGTGTACTGGTTAATGGATTCGATATAGTCGTTAAGCTGCACGACATTAATTTTGATGCCGTACTTGTCGGCCCATTTATCAATGATTTTGCTACTGCTGATGGTGCCCCAGGGCATCCACCCGGCGTAGATGGTCCAGCAGACGTTAAACTCTTTTTTGACGGCAGCAAAGGTGGGGAGACTGACCAGCATCGCCAGCGACAGGATAAGGGTGCGGAGTAGTGGCGTTTTCTTCATGCTTGACCTCTGAGTGGACCAAAATTAGGGGGCAGCGCGACACCGTTGGTGCTGCTGTCTCCCGGGTTTTTGTCCCGCCGTGTAACCTCTCAGAGGTCGCCAGCTCTTGGACCAGCCATTCACTCACGTGAACCGGAACCCTAGCCAGCCATTGTCAAATTGTGTGGTGCCCTGCCCTTCATTTTTAGGGGTTGCAAGCCGTGTGCCAGAATTTATTTACGTTGTTTATTAGTGAGTTATCGATATCCGTCGCGCGAATATCCCTGTTTTGGTGAGAGGCGGGAGGGCAGATGCACTATCACGGTGCTTTCATCCGCCCCTGCAACAAGATGCTGATTTTTTGTGTGTACTGGCTCGCAAACACGCGCGATCTAATGCATTTCTATTATGGCTTTAAACCCGCACGCTAATAAAAATGTAGGTACGTTAGAAATCATTCAGGGTGACTTACATGTTTATGTCATGGTGGCTCATTGCGCTTGTCGTTGCCGGGGTTGCACTCCTTTTAAGAATGGTTTCCCGGCTCGCCAATGAGGTCGACAAGCTTGAAACCGCGTTAGAAGAGAGCCGGGGAAAAATGAACTCGCTCAGCCAGCGCGCTGACAAGCTCAAACAAGCGAATTTACGCATGACCGAAAGCTTGATGCAGGTGAGAAGTTACATGGGAAACGTGCAGAGCAGCAAGCCGGAGTAAGATACGATAGTGTGCCTGACAACGGGCGCTCTCCCCTTTCCCGGCCCTGGCAGGGTTCAGCTGGTGATGTATAGCTTGTGACAAGTGGGGCAGGCAGGAGGGCAGCCCGGAAAGGGGCTGCCAGAGGGATCACCATTTATAACGATTGTTATCTTCCCAGGTTTTCATCTCTTTTTCTGTTTGCTCTTTGGTGTAGCCGTAACGCTCCTGAATGCGTCCAGCCAATTGCTCACGTTTACCTTCTACAACATCCATATCATCGTTGGTGAGCTTACCCCATTGTTCCTGCACTTTACCTTTGAACTGCTTCCAGTTACCGCTAATGCGATCTTCGTTCATCGTATAACTCCTGTTAGGTTCGGTAAATTAGGTTATTGCCTGAATAAGCTTAGCTTCATTTTTTATTTTTTGGCGGCTCGCTGGCAATTAACAACTATTAATACGCAAGTAACCCGGTACTTTAGGAGTATTCTTATAATACGACAGCAAGCGAAGCGCAATTAAACTGCACAACACGCCCACAGAGCGTAAATAAACACCACTCCCATAAAGTGACGCGGAAAAAAAGCCAAAATGCTTAATATCAATTAGTTAGGTTTAAATGATTAATTTTTTTCATGCTGCCAATGGTTAATTGAAAACAATCTACTACTATTAGATCAGTGAGTTATGGTGATGCCACAGTATTTAGCACATCATCTGAACGGGCTATTTTTATGGCTGAAGTTCTTATATCAGGTATCAAACCAACAATATGCACGTTATAACCAGGCGATTGTTTCATCTATTGATCGCGTAGTTATTACAGGCATGCTTTTTCCGGATTTTATTAATTGGGGCATTGGATATGACAAGTGATTATACTCCGGTTCAACGTACACCTGTTGCGGGCGGGAATATTGACCAGTACGTCTCTCTTCCCACCACAAACAGTAGTGCCGTCTCCTGGGGTGCTATATTTGCAGGTGCAGCGGGCGCAGCATCGCTAGCCATGCTCTTACTTATGTTGGGTGTCGGCCTGGGACTGTCTTCAGTTTCTCCCTACGGAAATCAAGGGGTGGATGCAGGCACAATCGGCATCGCAACAATTGCATGGCTCATGTTCACGCAAATTGCGGCATCCGGGATGGGGGGCTATCTGGCAGGTCGACTGCGGTCTAAATGGGTCGATACGCACACTGATGAGGTTTATTTCCGCGATACAGCGCATGGATTCCTTGCATGGGCTGTGGCAGCACTCGTCTCCGCTATGTTACTTACCAGCGCAATTGGATCGATTATCGGCGGTGGCGCAAAAGCCGTAGGCTCGGTCGCGGGCGGTGTCTCATCGTTATCGATGACGGGCATGGCCAGTGCATCGAACGGTGAATCAAACTCATCGATGGGTTATTTCGTTAATTCATTATTCAGAACCACCACCAGCCCGGCACAGCCCACTGATGCTGCGTCATCAGACGCAATGACACCAGGTCAACCGCAGGTGAAACCTGTTACGCCAGAACAATCAACAGAGGTCGCAGGCATTTTCCTGAACAGCATTAATACGGGTGCACTTCCGGCAGATGACCTTAAATATGTGGCCAGTTTAGTGGCGCAAAATACGGGAATGAATCAACAAGAGGCCGAACAGCGGGTACAGAATATTTACGCAAAAGCGCAGACCAAGGTGCAAGAAGTCAAAGCGCAGGCAAAAGAAGCCGCCGATAAGGCGCGAAAAACGTCAAGTTACCTCGCGTTATGGACATTTGTTTCACTGTTGTCAGGTGCCTTCATTGCCAGCCTCTGTGCAACCTTTGGTGGTCGCCAACGTGATTTATAATCATTTCCAGTAACTGTTCAGGAGAATAAAATGCGTTCTTTACTGTTATTTTTCCTCGGCGTCCCGATCCCTATTATTATTTTGATTGCATTATTTGTGCATTAATTTTAGGTAGGACGATGGACTGGCACTCCCCGGAATGTGAATAAAGGGGAGTGCCAGACTCACATTAACTGCTCTGCGCGATCTCGCCTCCCCCCCCCCCCCAGAATTTGCCCTTACCGCCCTCCATGACTACTGTATTGTGCTGAGATCTCCCCCTTCAAAAGGACGCCAGTACCATGCTTACTATCCTCGGCAAAACCACCTCGATCAACGTGCGTAAAGTGCTCTGGACCTGTGAAGAAGCAAATCTTTCCTGGCAGCAGGAGGATTACGGCAGCGGCTTTGCCTCTACAGAAACGGACGCCTTTCGCGCCTTAAACCCGAACGCCATGGTGCCGGTGCTGATTGACGGTGATTTCGTTCTGTGGGAATCCAACGCCATTTGCCGCTATCTGGCACGTATTGCCGGGCGCGACGATCTGCTGCCCCATGAACCGCAGGACTGTGCCAACGTCGAACGCTGGATGGACTGGCAGGCCAGCGAATTTAACAACGCCTGGCGCTATGCCTTTCCGGCACTGGGGCGCAAGAATCCGGACTATAACGATCCCACCCGAATCGCCGCGGGAATAGCAGAGTGGAACCATTGCATCGCGATCCTCGAGCAGCAGTTGCAACGCACCAACGCGTGGGTAGCAGGTGATACGTTTACCCTCGCCGACGTGGTGCTAGGGTTATCGGTGAACCGCTGGAAGATGACCCCCTTTGACCATCCCGCTGTACCCGCAATTGAGGCCTGGTTCGCACGCTTGAATCAGCGCCCGGCCTTTTTACGTCACGGTAATAACGGCATGCTTTAGCCTCCTCAAACCCGCACACCAGTCGTGCGGGTTGCCCCTCCTGCGTTACGGTGTCACTTTTAGCGCTTCTCTTTAGGACTATTCTGCCTGCCCTCATCCAGCCCTTATTCCATAAGGCTTAACCTAAGTTGTCACGGGATTCATAGGGTTACTGATTTTGCCGCTTCGCTGGAACCCTTTCCTTTCCGTTGCTATAGCTGAAATACCCCTGCCGAATCATGGCATAACAACAGGCAACCGGTGGTTGCTATAACGCATGCGTACAGGGAGACACACCGCAATGCACCCATTACTCAAACGTTCGCTGCTTTTTGTCGGCGCAATTATCGTGGCCCTTGCCCTCCTCACCTGGGGAATTGGGCTTGAGACGATCAAAGCCCGCCAGGTTGACCTTGTCTATCTTGGGCAACAGCATCTGATCCTGGTTTTCTCCTCCATGTTTTTTGCCCTGCTGGTGGGCATCCCGAGCGGTATTCTCCTGAGCCGCCCGGCGGCAAAAGGGTTTGCCGAATACGTGATGCAAATCTTCAACGTCGGCAACACGCTGCCGCCGCTGGCCGTGCTGGCACTGGCGATGGTGGTGATTGGTATCGGCGATACGCCTGCCATCATCGCCCTGTTCCTGGCCTCATTGCTGCCGATTGTACGTAACACCTATGCCGGACTGTGCTCTGTGCCATCTTCGCTGCTGGAAGCGGCAAACGGCATCGGAATGACCAAATGGCAGCGCCTGCGTCAGGTTGAAATTCCGAACGCCTGGCCGGTGATGCTCTCCGGGATCCGCATCGCCACCGCGATAAACGTGGGTACTGCGCCGCTGGCCTTCCTGATTGGTGCCAGCAGCTACGGCGAGCTGATTTTCCCCGGGATCTACCTGAACGATTTCCCGACGCTGATCCTCGGTGCCGCCGCTACCGCCCTGTTCGCTTTAATTCTGGATACGCTGCTGGCGGCGTTGGGGCGTCTGATGAGCCCACATCTCGCACAATAACAATAACAAGGAGCTTTTATGAGACTGTTCTCCAGCCTGACGGCGCTGTGCGCTGCCGCGCTCTTTTCCAGCCAGACGCTCGCCGCGCCGCTGATTCTGGCGACCAAGAGCTTTACCGAGCAACACATTCTGTCGGCAATGACCGTGCAGTATCTGCAGAAGAAAGGCTTTCAGGTGCAGCCGCAAACCAACATTGCGACGGTGATTTCCCGCAACGCGATGATCAACAAACAGGTTGATATGACCTGGGAGTACACCGGCACCTCGCTGATCATCTTTAACCACATCAACGAACGCATGTCGCCCGAGGAATCGTACGCAACGGTGAAACGGCTGGACGCAAAGCATGGCCTGGTGTGGCTCAATCCGGCAGACATGAACAACACCTATGCCTTCGCGATGCAGCGTAAACGCGCCGAAGCGGAACATATCAACACCATGTCGGAACTGGTGGCAAAAATTGAACAGGTGCGCAAAACCGATCCGGATAACAACTGGCTGCTGGGCCTGGACCTGGAATTTAGCGGACGCAGCGACGGGATGAAACCGCTGCAGGCCGCCTACAAGATGGCGTTGGACCGCCCGCAGATCCGCCAGATGGACCCGGGACTGGTCTATAACGCGGTGCGCGACGGCTTTGTTGATGCCGGTCTTATCTATACCACCGACGGGCGCGTGAAGGGCTTTGACCTGAAAGTGCTGGAAGATGATAAAGGCTTCTTCCCAAGCTATGCGGTGACCCCGGTGGTGCGTAAAGACACGCTGGCGGCCAATCCCGGTCTGGAGGAGGCGCTGAACACCCTCTCCAGCCAGCTTAGTAACGACGTTATCACCGAGCTCAATAAGAAGGTGGATATCGATCATCAGTCACCCCAGCAGGTCGCTCGTGAGTTCCTGCATAGCAAGCAGCTGCTGTAGGAGGCGCTATGGAGACGATTCACTACATTCTTGATAACGGGGACTATCTGCTCACCCTGACGCTGCAGCATCTGTGGCTGGTGGCGCTGGCCGTAGGCTTAGCCATTATTATTGGCGTGCCGCTGGGCATTTTGATTGTCCGGCATAAATGGCTGGCAACGCCGGTGCTGGGGATTGCCACGCTGGTGTTGACCATCCCGTCTATTGCCCTGTTCGGCCTGATGATCCCGCTGTTTTCACTCATCGGTCAGGGGATTGGCGCCCTACCCGCGATCACCGCCGTGTTTCTTTACTCGCTGCTGCCGATTGTGCGAAACACCCATACCGCGCTGGACAGCCTGCCGCCCGGCCTGCGTGAAGCGGGTCGCGGCATCGGCATGACCTTCTGGCAGCGGCTGCGCTGGGTGGAGATCCCGATGGCGCTGCCGGTGATCTTCGGGGGTATTCGTACTGCCGTGGTGATGAACATCGGCGTGATGGCCATTGCCGCCGTGATTGGCGCGGGCGGTCTGGGACTTCTGCTGCTGAACGGCATCGGCGGGAGTGATATTCGGATGTTGATTGCTGGCGCACTGATGATTTGTCTTTTAGCGATTGTGCTCGACGCGTTACTGCATCGTCTGCAGGTCGTTCTGACTCCAAAAGGGATTCGATAATGATAAAACTGGAAAACCTCACTAAACAATTTTCACAGAAGCAGGGCCAGAGCGTGAAGGCGGTGGACAACGTCAACCTGAACGTGCCTGAAGGGGAAATGTGCGTCCTGCTCGGCCCCTCCGGCTGCGGCAAAACCACCACGCTGAAGATGATTAACCGCCTGATCGCCCCCAGCAGCGGGAAGATCCTGATTAATGGCGAAGATACCAGCGACATGGACACCGTGACCCTGCGCCGCAACATTGGCTACGTTATCCAGCAGATTGGCCTGTTCCCGAACATGACCATCGAAGAGAACATCACCGTCGTACCGCGGATGCTGGGCTGGGACAAAGCGCGCTGTAAAAGCCGGGCCGAAGAGCTAATGGATATGGTGGCGATGGATCCGCATAAGTTTCTGAACCGCTATCCGCGCGAAATGTCCGGCGGGCAGCAGCAGCGAATCGGCGTGATCCGCGCCCTGGCGGCGGATCCCCCGGTGCTGCTGATGGATGAACCTTTCGGTGCGGTCGACCCGATTAACCGCGAGGTGATCCAGAATCAGTTCCTCGAGATGCAGCGCAAGCTGAAAAAGACGGTAATGCTGGTGAGCCATGATATTGATGAGGCGCTGAAGCTGGGCGACCGTATCGCCGTATTCCGTCAGGGGAAAATCGTCCAGTGCGCCAGCCCGGACGAACTGCTGGCCAAACCGGCGAATGAATTTGTCGGGTCGTTTGTCGGCCAGGACCGCACGCTGAAACGTCTGCTGCTGGTCTCCGCAGGCGACGTGACCGACCAGCAGCCCACCCTGACGGTGCGCAGCACTACCTCACTTGTGGAGGCCTTTGCCACCATGGACGATAACGATATCCGCGCGATCACCGTGGTGGACGACGAAGGCAAACCGCTGGGCTTTGTGAAGCGTCGCGAGGCGCGTCACGCCAGCGGTACCTGCGCCGATTTACTGCATCCGTTCCGGATGACCGGCAAAGCGGAAGACAACCTGCGCGTGGTGCTGTCGCGACTGTATGAGAGTAACACCAGTTGGATGCCGATTGTCGATGAGGACGGGCGTTATAACGGCGAAATTTCGCAGGACTATATTGCGGAGTACCTGAGCTCCGGCCGCACGCGACGGGCGCTGAATATCGTTAGCGACAATTAAGCCGTTTTTCCTTAAGCCAATGAAGTTGCTGTAAAAGATTAAACAGGCTACAGGGACGCGTGGTCCGGCTGAAAATCGCCGAAGCGTTTTCGCAAGGCCGGGGCGAGGTGCAGGGATGCGCCGGGAGGAACTAGCTGAGGGAATCGCGATGCCCCAGAACCTGATGTGAACGGAACGACCAGAAGTGCCAGCAGGTTTCCCCTCACCCCAACCCTCTCCCCAAAGAGGAGAGGGAGCGGTCCTGGCAGAATTTATCTGCGCCGCCGTAACTATGCACCCACCGACTATATGGAAGCGCTGAAAACCGATAACGGTGAGTTCGACTCTAGCGCCAGCCTGGTGAAATCGCGGGCGTTACGCCAGAACGCGATCTACGATGAGCGCGCGGCCGAGCCGCGTTAAATCGATGTACTGCGACAGTTCGCGCTGCTCGGCGCGCGGCAAATAAGGCAGTTCGCCTACCAGCGGGCCCGGGAGCTTTTTGCTCAGCACATTGATGATTTCAGCATAGTGCGCCAGCCCTGGGTTGATGCGGTTTGCCACCCAGCCCACCAGCGGCAAGCCGTCATTAGCGATGGCCTGCGCCGTCAGCAGTGCGTGGTTAATGCAGCCTTCCTGGATACCGACCACCAGCAGAACCGGAAGCTGCTCCTGCACCACCCACTCGGAGAGCGGACGCAAATCGTTCATCAGGCTCCGCCAGCCACCGGTACCTTCGACCACCACGTGATCAACCTGCTCGCTCAGACTGGCAAGACCGTTCGACAGCAGGGTGTAATTGACCGGCCCGCTGTGCGCCACGCTGCTTTCGTCTTCGCTGAGCGCAATTGGGTTAATGGCATGATAAGGCAGTTGAAGGGAGGAGACGCTTTGCAGCACCAGCGCATCTTTGTTGCGCAATCCCTCTGGGGTCTGTTTACTGCCTTTGGCTACCGGCTTGTACCCAGCCACGCTTTTACCGCCTGCCATTAAGGATTGCAGCAAGGCGCGGGATACAACCGTCTTGCCGACGGAGGTATCAGTACCCGTTACAAAGAAACGCTTAAGCATCACTCACTCCACCGTTATGCTTTGAAAATATAAGCCAAGGAAATAATTCAGTAGAGGGAGTCTAAGGCATGCGCTATCAGCTCAGCTTGAGATAGCGCAATTTTTAGTAAATTTATAAAAAACAGTTAACCTTGCAGGAGACGGATCAGCAGCGAACCGTTATACATGGCGTCTTTCACCAGCGCAGCGCCCGCCATCGTCCCCTGATTGGTAAACTGGGTGCTTTCTACCGCGATGTGTTTACTGTAGGCCGGGAGGGACTGCTGACGGATACAGTCGGCGATAGCCGGGAACAGCACGTCCGACGCCTGGCTCAGCGGGGAACCGATTAGAATTTTTTGCGGATTAAACAAATTCACCATAATGGCGAGAATGCGCCCGATATGGGTGCCGACGCCGGTAATGATGTCTTTTGCCAGCAAATCCCCCTGCTGGGCGGCCTGGCAAAGCGACTCCACGGTCAGCGGCTGGCCGTGCAGCGTCGAACTCATCGACTGGCTTAAGCGCACCTGCGCCATCTCCAGCACGCTGTCGACGCTGGCAATGGTCTCCAGACAGCCGTGGTTGCCGCAGTAGCAGAGCCTGCCGTAAGGATCAACCTGCGTATGGCCGATCTCTACCAGGCTGCTGCTCCCGGCATGCAGCAGGCGACCGTCGGTGATCACCCCGGCGCCAACGTTGTGGTCAATCACCACCTGAATCACGTCGCGCGCCCCACGGGAGGCACCGAACAGGGCCTCGGCCATCGTCCAGGCGCTGATATCATGCTGAATATAGACCGGCACACCGGTATGATTTTTTAGCACTTCGCCCAGCGGCATCTCTTTGACGTCTTCGTAAAACGGCATCCGATGCACAATGCCGTTTTCGGTATCAATGATCCCCGGCAAGGTGATGGCGATAGCCGTCAGACGCTCCAGCTTGTGTTGATGATGAATAAAGAACCGATCGATAAGCGCGACGATCCGCATTTCGAGCGGCTGTTCTGCGTGCAGGGCCAGCTCGAGCCGGTCTTCCACCACCAGTTTGCTGCTCAGATCGCGCAGCGCGAGGTAAATTTCACCCCGGCTGATGCGCAAAGAGAGATAGTGCCAGGCTTCGGTTTCCACCATCAGCCCTACAGCCGGACGGCCACGACTGCCCGGCTCCTGAATTTCCGTTTCCTGCACCAGATGGGCTTCGAGCATTTCACGCACTATCTTGGTGATACTGGCGGGTGCCAGCTGTGCAAGACGGGAAAGATCGATACGCGAGACCGGGCCAAGCTGATCAATCAGGCGATATACCGCGCCCGCATTGGTCTGCTTAATCTGATCTATGTGCCCAGGCTGACTATCAGCAACCACCACCTACTCCCTTATTTTCGCGCTTCGAAATAAACTGTGGGCTATGGTGAAGCACTTCTACAGTCATCGTCAAATTTTTACTTAGGCTTGTGATTTGCAGCACATTTTTGCCCCCATTTTTTCGGGTTTAGCCACCCGGCGAGGCGGTAATCAACTGCATTTTGAAACGCTGTGCCGCTGCGCTGAGTTCGTGATGCTTTGGCCACACCAGCCACATTTCGGAAACGGCATCGGGTTCTGCTATCGGCACCCAGCGCATTTCACTCAGCTGCACGCGCCTGAACGAGGCGGGCAGGATCGACACCCCGAGCCCCGCTGCCACCAGGCCAATAATGGTCATCGCCTCCCCCACTTCCTGGGCAATCACCGGTGCCAGCCCGTAGCGACGCATCAGGCCGAGAATATCGTCGTACAGACCGGTGCCCACATGCGGGTCGAAAAAGACGAACGGCTCCTGCGCCAGTTCCGCCAGCGAAACGACCGGCTTGGCCGCCAGGGGATGGTCCCGGTGGATCATCGCCAGCAGCGGTTCCCGCAGAATGCGCTGCCATGCCAGGGTGTCCGGCAGCGGCGTATTGCGCATCAGGCCGAGGTCGAGGGAACCTTCGTTTAGCGGCGTAATCTGCTCCCGGGTATTGATTTCACGGGTCTGGATATGCACGTCCGGGTAGAGGCGACGAAACGATGAGAGCGTCTCCGACACAGCGCTGATAAAAGGCGCAGAGGAGGTAAAACCCAGCCGCAGCTCGCCGGTCTCGCCGTGATGCAGCCTGGCGGCTCGGGCTCCCGCCTCATCCACGAGGCCAAGGATCTGACGGCTGTCGGCGAGAAACTGCTTCCCGGCCGCCGTCAGCCCCACGCTGCGGTTGGTGCGGGCCAGAAGGCGAGCGCCTACCTGCAGCTCAAGCGCCTGTATTTGCTGGCTCAACGGCGGCTGGGAGATGTTCAGCCGCGCCGCCGCCCGGCCAAAATGCAGCTCCTCAGCGACGGCGACAAAGTAGCGCAGGTGACGCAGTTCGATATTCATATTTTAAAAGTATCATTTGAGATTATTAATATATTAGACAGAATATTTACATTTTCCTACCCTGATCCTTGTGGTCATACCCGTCACCCGAAATCACGGGGATGTTGAAGTAAGGAATTTACGTGAGTCGTACACTGTCCGCAGATCTCGCCGCGACCGACGAGATCGAAACCCTGGCAAACACACCGCAGCCGGTTCAGCTGATCACGCGCGGTACCCCACAGTTTATGCGCGTCACGCTGGCGCTGTTTTCCGCCGGACTGGCCACCTTCGCCCTGCTCTACTGCGTGCAGCCGATCCTGCCGGTGCTCTCCCGGGAGTTTGGCGTCACCCCTGCCAGCAGCAGTATTTCCCTCTCTGTTTCTACCGGGATGCTGGCCGTCGGGCTGCTGTTTACCGGCCCGCTCTCCGATGCCATCGGGCGCAAGCAGGTGATGGTCACCGCCCTGCTGTTGGCCTCGATCTGTACATTACTGACGACGATGATGACCAGCTGGCACGGGATCCTGGTGATGCGCGCGCTGATTGGGCTCTCCCTGAGCGGCGTGGCGGCGGTCGGCATGACCTACCTCAGCGAGGAGATCCATCCCAGCTTTGTGGCGTTTTCAATGGGGTTGTATATCAGCGGCAATTCGATTGGCGGGATGAGCGGACGGCTGTTGAGCGGGGTGTTTACTGACTTCTTTAGCTGGCGGGTAGCGCTGGCCGTGATTGGCTGTTTTGCGCTGGCTGCCGCACTGATGTTCTGGAAAATTCTGCCGGCGTCACGCCATTTTCGCCCGACGGCCCTGCGGCCCAAAACCCTGCTGATTAACTTTCGCCTGCACTGGCGCGATAAAGGCCTGCCGCTGCTGTTCCTTACCGGTTTCCTGCTGATGGGCTCTTTTGTCACCCTGTTTAACTACATTGGCTACCGCTTGATGCTTTCACCCTGGCATCTGAGCCAGGCGCTGGTCGGCCTGCTGTCTGTCGCTTACCTGACCGGAACCTGGAGCTCACCAAAAGCCGGGGCAATGACCACCCGATATGGACGTGGCCCGGTAATGCTGGCCTCGACGGGCATTATGCTGGCGGGCGTGCTGATGACGCTGCTGGCGAATATTTGGGTTATTTTTGCCGGGATGCTGCTCTTCTCAGCGGGCTTTTTCGCCGCCCACTCGGTCGCCAGCAGCTGGATTGGCCCGCGCGCGCGACGCGCCAAAGGCCAGGCCTCGTCGCTGTATCTGTTCAGTTACTATCTGGGTTCCAGCATCGCCGGTACCCTCGGCGGGGTATTCTGGCATCGCTACGGCTGGGATGGCGTGGGGGCGTTTATTGCGTTGATGCTGTGTGCGGCGCTGCTGGTGGGAAGGCGTCTGCATAAACGACTGCATTAACGTCGAATATCGCCTTTGGCAACGTGAAATTACGCAGTTTCAGCAGCGCCAGCGGGCCGTCCCCCAGTTCGGTGCGCAACAGCCATTGAAGCTGGCGGCCATCGGGTGCCGTCAGCGTTAAGCGAAACAGACCATTGCTCACTTTCTCCCGCTTTGCCTGTTCGAGCAGGCGGATCGCGCCCCAGGCACCGCTGTGATTAGCCAGCAGTCGTGCTCCGGCAGCGGTGGAGGTCCAGGTGAGCATCGCACCGGGCTTATTGATAACGCCCGGCCAGCGGAAACTTTGCCAGTCGGCCAGCTGGTTGAAGTAGTGCAGCTTCTGACCGTCGAGCGTCAGCTGCGTTTCGACAATCTCCGGCATCGCCACCCCCTGCATCTCAAACCCCATCCCCTGGTTGCCGTCGGTAAACAGAATGTCTGACAGCTGACTCAACTGGTTTACCGCGTCGAGGAATGCCGGGCTGAATGTCAGTCCCTGGCTGTGGGTTTCATCCGCCACCCAGCGGCTGCCTTCCTTATGCAGGACGCCGCCCAGCTGCGTGGTCAGAAAGCGGTCGATCCGCCCGCTGTCCTTGCGCACAAACTCCGCCAGCATGGGCAGGGAAACATCATTTTTACCGGCAGCGAACGGGTAACGACCGTCAAAGGCCGAGTGCCAGTTGGCGACAATCGAACGCTGCCATTGGTCGTTCAGGCTGGCAGCCGACGGCTGCAGGACCGTTTCCCACGCCTGAGTCAACGGCTGGACGAACATCGTCTCCCCGAAGCGAGCCCACTCTTCACCGAGACTGGCCGCCACCAGGTTGCCGTAGGCCTGCGTGTCGGTGAGGTCCACACTTTTCCCCTGGAAAACCGTCTGGGCCAGCTGCTGCATCGTCACCTGCGGATCGGGAGCGTTAGCCACCTGCTGGAGTTTGAGACGCACGCGGGTAACCCGGGTGAGCCAGGTCTGCAGGCTGAGGGTGCTGTCTGCGGTCATCAGGTTCTGGGCGCTGTTTTTACCCATCAGCGTGAGTAGCGGGCCGAAGGTGCTTTCCAGTGGTCCGGTTGGGCCCGCCGCCTGCTGATCAATCGCCGGAAGGTTGCCTTTAGCGATCAACTTTTTGGCGGATTTGACCAGCGAATCAGAAATCGCCTCGCCCCGCTGCCCGGTCTGCCCCTGGTATGCCAGGGTGTTCATCAGCGCAATGAGCGGTGACTGGCGCACATCGCCGGTCAGGGTAAGCTGGTCGATAACATCAGAAATCGTGTATGCCGGGTTAAGGCGGATGCCGTTGAGGAAGCTCAGCCAGCTCCCGGCAAAATCGGTAAAGTAGCGGTTTGTCAGGCGCTGCCTGAGGGCATCCGGCGAGATATCATTGGTGACCGTTTTGCGGTTATCGCTCAGGACCCAGTCGATTTCATCCCGACGAGATGCCACGGCTTTATCAATTGCCTCCTGAATCCCGCCCTCCCACGCCTGGCGGGTGAACATGCCCGGCACCGCGTCATCGGTGGTAAACAGGCGGCGGGCATCCGTCTGTGGCGTCATGTCCTCCAGGGTCATGTCGGCATAGTTGCGGCGCACGTCAGTCAGCATATTTTCATACAGGGTGCTCTCGGCATTGCGCTGCCCAATCTGCTCCAGTAACACCCGCCGGGCCTGCGCCACCCGTCGGGTATCGGGCTGAATTTTCCAGTCTGGTTGCGCAGGCAGGTTCTGCATGTAAAACGCCCATAAATCCGGGGCGATACTCTGCCACAGCGCAGGCGACAGCCCGGGCGGTGGCAGCTCCGTCGTTTTCATGGTCCGGGCAAAGAACGTCGCGTCGGCCTTATCCGGATGCGCCATCATCAGATACGCTTTCAGCCGATCGTAACCGGGCTTAGCCAGCGCTGAGCGCTGCGGACTGCGCGGTGGCAGGTTAATCAGTGTGGTCAGCTTTTGCATCAGACCAAGCGCAGCCGGATCGCGAATCAGTCGGTTATTAACCTGTCCGTACCACGGCATCAACGCCGCCAGCAGCGTGGCGTTGTGATTCAGACCAAAACGTTGATACCAGGGCGCGCCGTGCTCCTGCTGGTGTTGCAGACGTCCGATATCGTTACGCAGTGCCTGCAACGCTATTAATTGCCGATCGTTCAACGTCGACGCGCTGACCAGCTGCTGCGCGCGGTCCGCGGCCGCCATGATGTGTTGCCGGTTGACGGCAAACGCCACCACGCTGCCGAGCCCCCACAGGGCAAGCAGCGTCAGCAGCGAGACTTTCAGCGTATGCTCCCACGGCAGACCGACCCGCACGCCACGGGCTTTGGCGCAATCATCCATGACGCCCTGCCAGGCTGCCGGGGCCGCCCAACGGTGCTCGTGTACGCCGGAGGGCTTGCTCTCAGCCGCCGTTAAAGGCGGGCTGAACATCAGTCCCCGGAGCGGAACCCGCCGATGCGCAGACATCCAGGGCGTTAACAGCGCCTGCCAGTGGGCAATTCCCCTCGTTTTCAGCCACTGGGCACAGCGGAGCAGATAATCATGCTGCAGATGCTCACCTATCTGCTGCATCCCCTGGGCAGTAAGCTGCGGCAGCATGGCGTTTAGCTGCAGGCCAACATCCTCCGGGACGGCACGCGCCGGAAACAGCGCCCCCACGGTTTGGGTGATCCGCTCGACCTGCGGCCACAGACTGTTGCGCACCTGCCACAGATACACCGGGGGCTGGTAATGCAGCGCCTCACCCACCTGTTCCAGCGTGCGCAGGTTGAGATCAAGCTGGTTGGGGTTGGCCTGCGCCTCATCCAGCGCCAGCACAATGCCGTCCAGCGGACGATGGCGACGCAGTTTACGCAGGGCGCTGAGGCGGTCTTCATCCATGGATGTTGCCAGGCTGCCGCCGTGGATCAGCACCGTGCGATTGCCTTCCAGCCACTGTTTTGCGGCAAGGCCCGGTGCGATGGCGGCAATCTGTGCCGGCTCGCCGGTGACCAGCAGCAGGCGGACCTTATTGCGCCAGAACAGTCCGTAGCGGCGGTGGAGGTGATCTTTCAGCGGCTTAAACCGCGCGGAACGCTGTTTTTTCCTGGCGGATAACGACGGCGTTGGCTGTTTTTGTCCCTCCACTTTATCTTTGATTAATAGCCGGAAAACAATAAATCCCAGCATCAGCATGCTGAGCAACAGTCCCCAGAGAATAAAACAGACCAGGGATATCTCGCGGATCACCGCCCATTGCAGGACCCGGTTCGCTTTGAAGAGCCACCATCCCAGCCCTCCACTTACCATTATCAGCGTTACGACAGCGACACACAGCATGGCGGTGGCCGCCACTGAAATATCCTTGGCTTTTTTTTCCTTGAACATAAGCTTTACGTCTTCCCTATACTTAGCGCGATGACCATCACACTGAATAACAGCGTGTTATTTAAATGAATAAAATATAGCGAGTTGTTTACGCCGCGAAAATTACGATAGCAGGGCTTTAAATGCCCCACTCTTAATATCACGGTATATTTTCCCCAGAATACCCGACACCGTTTTAGGTTCAGCCAGATCGGTTTGCACCTGGGTAACAATATCCCCGATATTAATATCGACGACGGCGTTTATCCGCTGGCCAAATTGCTTGACCGAATCCCAGTTATCGTCATCCGTGTCATACACCGTGCGCAGGGAAAAATAACCGTGCGTCAGCGAGGAGTGCAGCGGGTCGTGATTATATTTCGCCACGGTGTCATGCACGTAATTATCCAAAAAGTCCATCATCTGGGGCGATGTCATTAACGCAGGTCGTCGGGCGTCACCGTTTTTCTTGATCTGCAAAAATTCAGCGTCCTGCGCGGCAATCAGCTTACCCCCCAGCTGGTCGGTTGCGGTGCCGGGGATAACGTCCAGCGATATCAGGGCCAGCAGCGCCATAATCCCGGTGTGGCTGAAGTCATACTGCCCCGCAGCCCGATCCAGGCGGTCCCGATCGATAAGCGGCACATCACGCGGGCTGCTGCTCTGTTGCGCTGGCTGTGTGTCCGCCTGCAGCTCAGCATCGTCGTTGCGGGCCTGCTGGTAAAAGGGCTGAATGGTGTAATGCCTGGCAGCAAGATCCGGGCTGGCAAAACGCTCGGTGCGCCAGGCCGTTATCCAGCTCAGGTGATCCGCCAGAATCACCTCCAGCGCTTTGACTTTCAGCGGGACGTAGACCGCCGCAGGCAGTTTACCGGCGTTCCCGGCCTCAGCACTTTTTTTGTGCGCGGCTTCGGCCTTTTTCGCCGCCGATGCCCGGGCCTTCTGGACCGCCTGATCCGGAGCCTTGCCCTGCGCTATTGCAATGGCCGCGATTTCAGCTTCGTTTATGGCGCCCTCTGCCGACTTTGATGCCTCCTTCTGTGCATTTATGGCCTGCCAGGCATTGAAGTGGGTGATGACTTCGGGTGATATTTTGAACTGATTCATTACATCGCCTTGCATTATTCGGTAGGTTTTGTCTTTGACAACCTCGGGCAGGACATCCTGTGGAACGCTCAATGGCGCACCGGCATCGAAGGCGGCGGCATACATATCGTGCAGGGCAATCTGCGACAGCAGCTGACGGGAATCCGTCTGAACCTTGCCCAGCTCGGTGGGCTTGCAGTCACCGCCAATATCAGCATGAACGCCGGGGTAAACCACCTCCACCGCCCCCGTCGGGTATTTGCCATCCGGGCGACGGATGGAGTCCAGGGGCAGGTCGCCGTGCTGCTCCAGCCCGGCGACGAAGTGGCAGCAGCTTTTCACCAGCCCGGCCGTTTTGGGCAACTGCAGGCTGTTGGCTGCCCACCCCAGATGCCCGGTAGCCGATGGCAGAATATGCGGCACCCCGACTGAGGAAACTGAATCCATCAGCCCCAGAAAGTCGATACTGACGGGGATACCCAGCAGCGTGGGTCCGGACGGTAACACGCTGCCTTCCGGTGCCGTATGAGGCGCATTGAGGGGCATCGGAGTCTTGTCCAGCAATGCCTCCAGCCCGCAGGCAAAGGCCCGGGCGGTGGCGGCACCCCGGCAGTAGCCGTAGACAAACAGCTTAATTTTCGGGATGCGCTTCTGCGCCCTGTAAATATATTCCCGGGTGGGCTGCAGGGGCCACTGGGGCACCACCTTGCCCAGGTAGATATCGCAGAATTCGTTGATAGCGTTTTTGCGGTTAAAGCCTTTGGTAATTACCGAGAAGGGCCAGTTGGTGGCCATTTTCTGGCGGTAGACTCCCAGGGCACCATCTTCGACTGAGGTGTGTGTTACTGCATAGACAATGCTGCTGAAGGTTTTCAGTAAGGCCTGGTTAATGCGGTCTTCCCCTCCGTTGGCAAACAGCTCCCCATCGAGAGAATAATCGTCCTCGCCAATCTGTGGAAAACGCGCTCCGCAGCCGGGGAAATAGTAGCTGAAGTAACCGTCGGCTTCCGCCTTTTTCGCCTGATCGGTCCAGTTTGCCGCATGGTAGAGCTTGCCTATGTTGGTAAGTGCTGGTTTTGGCGAACCATACGCGTTATCTGCATCCTGTTCATTACAGCAGGTACCATCGAAGAACAGGCTGATATGCAGACTTCCGGCGCAGTCCGTTATCGGCTTTTCGTCTGGTTGTTGAGACTGACCCCGTGCTAAATCTTCCAGACGCTGTCGGGCATAGTTACCTTCGGTCAGCGTTTTGCTTGATGGCAGGCGCCCGTACTCGCTTATTCCCCCCTGTTTTTCATCCTTTGCAGGTACCGGAAACGGTGGTGGTACCCAGGCGGCTTCTGCTGCAGACACACTGGTTGCAGAAGGCGTTGCCCCTTTTTTAAAGGCGTCGATAAGTGCTTTAATGGTTTTCAGCGTGCTGTCTGAGGCATCGGACATACGATGTTCTCCTTAATATGATCAATAAGTATTTTTTGGCCCTTTTGGATGTAATCTGGATCAGGTGGCACTGGGTATTCACCTGTCTCAGGAGCTCTGCAGGAACGCACTATCCGTACCTTATCGCAGGGAAATATATGCACATCAAAACCACATCCCTGACCCTTCTCCCAGCGTTCAACAGGCACAGTAATGGGACCGTGGCGCTGGTAATATTTTGCATAATTATCAGGCATATCACTCAATTTCATCCATGAGTTAGGGTCGGAAGTCCATGTCACCTGCGCCGACAGGCCCGGTTTCCAGACATCTGGCACCATTACGCAGCAGTAGCCACCGCCGCCGCCGTAGGAGTTGGCTCTCGGTCCTCCGTAACCATCAACCTGAACCACGACAATGGCATCCGGTCCGTGGTTATAAACGTTTAAATCGGCACCGCTCATACCGTCCAGTTTATGGTCCCTACAGGCCATCAACATTAAAAGACCAATTGCATTCAGCGCTGCCCGTCCGGTTGAGGTATATAGTCTGGGATTTATCATTCAGTATCCTTAGTGAATGTTGATTTATTAATGACGTAATAACGTCGATTACTGTTAACTCATTTATTTCAGACAGGACCACAGTCAGAAATAAATAAATTTCCAGAGTGGCTGCGAATTTTTAAAAAGACATATTTTATGCGATGGCATATCTATCAGGATTTACTAGTAAAGCGACAACCGCAGCATTAATGTCGATGACGGCTTCTATCCGCTGGCCAAATTGCTTGACCGAATCCCAGTTATCGTCATCCGTGTCATACACCGTGCGCAGGGAAAAATAACCGTGCGTCAGCGAGGAGTGCAGCGGGTCGTGATTATATTTCGCCACGGTGTCATGCACGTAATTATCCAAAAAGTCCATCACCTGGGGCGATTTAATTAACATTGGTCAGGGCCGGTTTAGGTGAGCCATATACCTCATCCGCATCCTGTTCATTACAACAGGTGCCGTCGAAGAACAGACTGATATGCAGGCTTCCGGCGCAGTCCGTTACCGGCTTTTCGTCTGGTTGTTGAGACTGACCCCGCGCTAAATCTCCCAGACGCTGTCGGGCATAGTTACCTTCGGTCTGCGTTTTGCTTGATGGCAGGCGCCCGTACTCGCTTATTCCCCCCTGTTTTTCATCCTTTGCAGGTACCGGGAACGGTGGTGGCACCCAGGCGGCTTCTGCTGTAGACACACTGGTTGCAGAAGGCGTTGCCCCTTTTTTAAAGGCGTCCACTAGCGCTTTAATGGTATTTAGCGTGCTGTCTGAGGCATCGGACATACGATATTTTCCTTAATATGATCAATGAGTATTTTTTGGGCTTTTTTATGCTCCCCCAGATCTGTTGGAACCGGATACCGGGGATCGTCAGTAGTGTGGCAAGAGCGAACTATCCGCACCTTATCGCAGGGGAAAATATGCACATCAAAACCACACGCCTGATCGTCCGTCCAGCGTTCAAGCGGAACAGTGACTGGACCATGCCGCTGGTAATGACTTGCATGCTCGTCAGGAATATTTCGTGGATCTATCCAGGAATTGGGATCGGAAGTCCAGGTCACCTGAGCGGTCAACCCCGGTCTCCAGACGTTTGGCACCATCACACAGCAGTAGCCGCCGCCGCCGCCATAGGAATTAGCCCCCGGTCCCCCGTAGCCATCAACCTGAACTACGACAATTGCGTCTGGCCCGTGGTTGTAGACATCCAGATCGGCACCGCTCATACCGTCCAGTTTATGGTCCCTGCAGGCCATCAGCATTAAAAGACCAACTGCAGTCAGCGCTGCCCGTCCGGTTGAGGAAAATAGTCTGGGCTTTATCATTCAGTATCCTTAGTGAATGTTGATTTATTAATGACGTAATAACGTCGATTTCTGTTAACTTATTTATTTCAGACAGGACTGAGGTCAGAAACAAATAAACTTCCAGAGTGGTCGTGAGTTTTTAAAAAGACGTGTTTTATGCGAGGGTATATCTATCAGGATTTACCAGGGAAACGACAACCGCAGCATTACTATCGACGACGGCGTTTATCCGCTGGCCTGATTGCTTGACCGAATCCCGGTTATCGTCATCCGTGTCATACACCGTGCGCAGGGAAAAATAACCGTGCGTCAGCGAGGAGTGCAGCGGGTCGTGATTGTATTTCGCCACGGTGTCATGCACGTAATTATCCAAAAAGTCCATCACCTGGGGCGATTTAATTAACATTGGTCAGGGCCGGTTTAGGTGAGCCATATACCTCATCCTCATCCTGTTCATTACAACAGGTGCCGTCGAAGAACAGGCTGATATGCAGGCTTCCGGCGCAGTCCGTTACCGGCTTTTCGTCTGGTTGTTGAGACTGACCCCGCGCTAAATCTTCCAGACGCTGTCGGGCATAATTACCTTCGGTCTGCGTTTTAGTCGCTGGCAGACGCCCATACTCGCTTATTTCCCCCTGTTTTTCATCCTTTGCAGGTACCGGGAACGGTGGGGGTACCCAGGCGGCTTCGGCTGTAGATACGGATGTAGCGGAGGGCTTCGCTCCGGTTTTAAAGGCATCAATCAGGGCTTTAACGGTATTCAGCGTGCTGTCTGAGGTATCGGACATACGATGTTCTCCTTGATATGGTTGATAAGGACGTTTTGCGCTTTTTTGAGTCCATCAGGTTCTGGTTGCACCGGGTATTCGGAAGAATCGCGGGCGCGGCATGAACGCACTATCCGTACCTTATCGCAGGGAAATATATGCACATCAAAACCACATCCCTGCCCCTTCTCCCAGCGTTCAACCGGCACAGTAATGGGGCCGTGGCGCTGGTAATATTTTGCATAATTATCAGGCATATCACTCAATTTCATCCATGAGTTGGGGTCGGAAGTCCAGGTTACCTGCGCCGACAGGCCCGGTTTCCAGACATCTGGCACCATTACGCAACAATATCCGCCCCCGCCGCCGTAGGAATTGGCTCTCGGCCCTCCGTAACCATCGACCTGAACCCCTACAATGGCATCCGGTCCGTGGTTATAGACATTTAAATCAGCACCGCTCATTCCGTCCAGTTTATGGTCCCTGCAGGCCATCAGCATTAAAAGACCAACTGCAGTCAGCGCTGCCCGTCCGGTTGAGGAAAATACTCTGGGCTTTATCATTCAGTATCCTTAGTGAATGTTGATTTATTAATGACGTAATAACGTCGATTGCTGTTAACTTATTTATTTCAGACAGGACTGAGGTCAGAAATAAATAAATTTCCAGAGTGGTCGTGAGTTTTTAAAAAAAAACGTGCTTTATGCGATGACATACCTATCAGGATTTACCAGGGAAACGACTGTGCGGCACCCCGACGGAGGAAACTGAATCCATCAGCCCCAGAAAGTCGATACTGACGGGGATACCCAGCAGCGTGGGTCCGGACGGTAACACGCTGCCTTCCGGTGCCGTATGGGCTGCGTTAAGTGGCATCGGAGTCTTGTCCAGCAATGCCTCCAGCCCGCAGGCAAAGGCCCGGGCGGTGGCGGCCCCCCGGCAGTAGCCGTAGACAAACAGCTTGATTTTCGGAATGCGCTTCTGCGCCCTGTGAATATATTCCCGGGTGGGCTGCAGGGGCCACTGCGTCACCACCTTGCCCAGGTAGATATCACAGAATTCGTTGATAGCGTTTTTGCGGTTAAAGCCCTTGGTTATCATCGAGAAAGGCCAGTTGGTGGCCATTTTCTGGCGGTAGACTCCCAGGGCACTGTCTTCGACTGAGGTGTGTGTTACGGCATAGACAATGCTGCTGAAGGTTTTCAGTAAGGCCTGGTTAATCCGGTCTTCTCCCCCGTTGGCAAACAGCTCGCCGTCGAGAGAATAGTCGTCCTCGCCAATCTGTGGAAAACGCGCCCCGCAGCCGGGGACGTAGTAGCTGAAATAACCATCATCGGCAGGAGAAAAATTTCCTTTTCCCTGCCAGTTTGCTGCATGGTAGAGCCTGCCGATATTGGTCAGGGCCGGTTTAGGTGAGCCATACACCTCATCCGCATCCTGTTCATTACAACAGGTACCGTCGAAGAACAGGCTGATATGCAGGCTTCCGGCGCAGTCCGTTACCGGCTTTTCGTCTGGTTGTTGAGACTGACCCCGTGCTAAATCTTCCAGACGCTGTCGGGCATAATTACCTTCGGTCAGCGTTTTGGTCGAAGGCAGGCGCCCGTGCTCTTTTAATTCGTCCTGTTTTGCGTCCTTTGCCGGGACCGGAAACGGTGGCGGCACCCAGGCGGCTTCGGCTGTGGATACGGATGTAGCGGAGGGCTTCGCTCCGGTTTTAAAGGCATCAATCAGGGCTTTAACGGTATTCAGCGTGCTGTCTGAGGTATCGGACATACGATGTTCTCCTTGATATGGTTGATAAGGACATTTTGTGCTTTTTTGATTCCATCAGGTTCAGGTTTAACAGGGTACTCTGGAGTCCCACGAGCTCTGCAGGAACGCACTATCCTTACCTTATCGCAGGGAAAAATATGCACATCAAAACCGCATCCCTGCCCCTTCTCCCAGCGTTCAATCGGCACTGTAACAGGGCCATGGCGCTGGTAATGGCTCGTATGATCATCAGGAATATTGCGCGGATCTATCCAGGAGTTGGGGTCAGAAGTCCAGGTTACCTGCGCAGTCAATCCCGGCCTCCAGACGTCAGGCACCATCACACAGCAGTAGCCGCCACCCCCACCGTAAGGGTTAGCCCTTGGTCCGCCATATCCATCAACCTGTACAACCACAATGCTGTCCGGCCCATGGTTATAAACGTTTAAATCGGCACCGCTCATTCCGTCCAGTTTATGGTCCCTGCAGGCCATCAGCATTAAAAGACCAACTGCAGTCAGCGCTGCCCGTCCGGTTGAGGAAAATACTCTGGGCTTTATCATTCAGTATCCTTAGTGAATGTTGATTTATTAATGACGTAATAACGTCGATTGCTGTTAACTTATTTATTTCAGACAGAGCTGAAGTCAGAAATAAATAAATTTCCAGCGTGGTCATGGATTTTTAATAACGAGTATCTTATGCGGCAGAATATCTATCAAGATTCACCAGGGAAACGACAACCGCAGCATTGCTATCGGCGACGGCGTTTATCCGCTGGCCTGATTGCTTAACCGAATCCCGGTTATCGTCATCTGTGTCATACACCGTGCGCCGGGAAAAATAACCGTGCGTCAGCGAGGAGTGCAGCGGGTCGTGATTATATTTCGCCACGGTGTCATGCACGTAATTATCCAAAAAGTCCATCATCTGCGGCGATGTCATTAACGCAGGTCGTCGGGCGTCACCGCTTTTCTTGATCTGTAAAAACTCGGCATCCTGCGCGGCAATCAGCTTACCTCCCAGCTGGTCGGTTGCGGTGCCGGGGATAACGTCCAGCGATATCAGGGCCAACAGCGCCATAATCCCGGTGTGGCTAAAGTCATACTGCCCTGCCGCCCGATCCAGCCGGTCCCGATCGATAAGCGGCACATCACGCGGGCTGCTGCCCTGTTGCGCTGGCTGTGCGTCCGCCTGCAGTTCAGCATCGTCGTTGCGGGCCTGCTGGTAAAAGGGCTGCATGTTGTAATGCCTGGCGGCAAGTTCCGGGCTGGCAAAACGCTCGGTGCGCCAGGCCGTTATCCAGCTCAGGTGATCCGCCAGAATCACCTCCAGCGCTTTGGCTTTCAGCGGGACGTAGACCGCGGCGGGCAGTTTATTGGCGTTTCCGGCCTCAGCACTTTTTTTGCGCGCGGCTTCGGCCTTTTTCGCCGCTGCTGCCCGGGCCTGCTGGACCGCCTGATCCGGATCCTTGCCCTGCGCTACCGCAATGGCCGCGATTTCTGCTTCGTTTATGGCGCCCTCTGCCGACTTTGATGCCTCCTTCTGTGCAGTTATTGCCTGCCAGGCGTTGAAGCGGCTGATGACTTCGGCAGAGATTTTGAACTGAGTTAATACGTCAACATCCATTATCCGATAGGTTTTTTCTTTGACAACGTCGGGCAGGACGTTTTGCGGAACGCTCAGCGGTGCACAGGCATCGAAGGCAGCGGCATACATATCGTGCAGGGCAATCTGCGACAGCAACTGACGGGAATCCGTCTGAACCTTGCCCAGTTCGGTGGGCTTGCAGTCGCCGCCAATATCAGCATGAACGCCAGGGTAAACCACCTCCACCGCCCCCGTGGGGTATTTGCCATCCGGGCAACGGATGGAGTCCAGGGGCAAGTCGCCGTGCTGCTCCAGCCCTGCGACAAAGTGGCAGCAGCTTTTCAGCAGCCCGGCCGTTTTGGGCAGCTGCAGGCTGTTGGCCGCCCACCCCAGATGCCCGGTGGCTGAAGGCAGAATATGCGGCACCCCGACTGAGGAAACTGAATCCATCAGCCCCAGGAAGTCGATGCTGACGGGAATACCCAGCAGCGTGGGTCCGGAGGGTATCACGCTGCCTTCCGGTACCGTACTGGTGGCGTTGAGTGGCATCGGAGTCTTGTCCAGCAGCGCCTCCAGCCCGCAGGCAAAGGCCCGGGCGGTGGCGGCACCCCGGCAGTAGCCGTAGACAAACAGCTTAATTTTTGGAATGCGCTTCTGCGCCCTGTGAATATATTCCCGGGTGGGCTGCAGGGGCCACTGGGTCACCACCTTGCCCAGGTAGATATCGCAGAATTCCGTAATAGCGTTTTTGCGGTTAAAGCCTTTGGTTATTACCGAGAAGGGCCAGTTGGTGGCCATTTTCTGGCGGTAGACTCCCAGGGCACTGTCTTCGACTGAGGTGTGTGTTACCGCATAGACAATGCTGCTGAAGGTTTTCAGTAAGGCCTGGTTAATCCGGTCTTCCCCTCCGTTGGCAAACAGCTCGCCGTCGAGAGAATAGTCGTCCTCGCCAATCTGTGGAAAACGCGCCCCGCAGCCGGGGAAGTAGTAGCTGAAGTAACCGTCGTCTATCGCAGGCGGCGTCTGACCCGTCCAGTTTGCTGCATGGTAGAGCCTGCCAATATTGGTCAGAGCCGGTTTAGGTGATCCGTACACCTCATCCGCATCCTGTTCATTACAACAGGTGCCGTCGAAGAACAGACTGATATGCAGGCTTCCGGCGCAGTCCGTTACCGGCTTTTCGTCTGGTTGTTGAGACTGACCCCGTGCTAAATCCTCCAGACGCTGTCGGGCGTAATTACCTTCGGTCTGCGTTTTGCTTGATGGCAGGCGCCCGTACTCATTTATCTCACCCTGTTTTTCATCCTTTGTTGGTACCGGGAATGGAGGGGGCACCCAGGCAGCTTCCGCTGTGGACGCAGTGGTGGCTGAAGGGGTTGCCCCTTTTTTAAAGGCGTCGATAAGTGCTTTAATGTTTTTCAGCGTGCTGTCTGAGGCATCGGACATACGACATTCTCCTTGATATGGTTGATAAGGACGTTTTGCGCTTTTTTGACTCCATCAGGTTCTGGTTGCACTGGGTATTCGGAGGACGCGGGGCCATGGCAGGAGCGCACTATTCGCACCTTATCGCAGGGGAAAATATGCACATCAAAACCACATCCCTGCCCCTTCTCCCAGCGTTCAACCGGCACAGTAATGGGGCCATGGCGCTGGTAATGGCTCGTATGATCATCAGGAATATTGCGCGGATCTATCCAGGAGTTGGGGTCAGAAGTCCAGGTTACCTGCGCAGTCAATCCCGGCCTCCAGACGTCAGGCACCATCACACAGCAGTAGCCGCCACCCCCACCGTAAGGGTTAGCCCTTGGTCCGCCATATCCATCAACCTGTACAACCACAATGCTGTCCGGCCCATGGTTATAAACGTTTAAATCGGCACCGCTCATTCCGTCCAGTTTATGGTCCCTGCAGGCCATCAGCATAAAAAGGCCGAACGCAGTCAACGCTGCCCGTCCCGTAAAGGAAAAGAGTTTGGGCTTAATCATTTAATATCCTCAAAGCTTGCTGAGTTATTTATCAGGTAAGCAGATCGCGAAAAAACAACCTTCAATTCGATGAATTAGCGTTTACCTAAATGCATTTCATACCAGTCGATTAAATTGCCGATAAAATTATCCTGATGTGCCTGCCAGCCCATTTCCCAGAGCGTGTTGAATTTCTCCTCCTGCGAAGAGAAAAAGGTACTGAACTTTTCAGACGTGGTGAGTAGCTGCGCATCAATGGCCACATCCAGCTTCATCATTTGTTCATCGGTGAAGTTGATTTTTATATCTTCGGGCAAGACCGAGAAATCCAACGCGCATTCGCCCTCCAGCCAGCAGACCTTGCCATCCCGATCCCGGTAGCTCCAGTGATACACCGAACTGATCAGCCACGCCTTTTGTTCCTCCGTCAAAATATGATTTATCAGCACCGGGAAAATACGGGTGTCGTAAAAGCGAACCAGGCCGGAACGCGCCTCCCATGCACCGTCCGCCAGATTACGCATGATGCTGGCTAAGCATGAACACTCCAGCGGGGAGACGAAGATCAGCAGGCCGGGTTTTTGTTCAAATGCCGTCATTAAATCCAGTAACCACTGGCGATGCTGCCAGCAGGCCAGCTCCAGCCGCATCATCAGCGGTGCCATCTCCAGCAGCAGCTCTTCTGGTTGCCCCTTGAACAGCGAATACCACTCCACGGGCGGGGAAAGGCGTAACAGGCCGTCCAGCAGCGGACTGCTTAAAACGCCCTGATCGGCAATAAGGTAGACATTCCGCAGACCCTGCGATCGGGTATTACGCTCAAGCTTCGCGATCCATTCCTGGTGGGTTAAAGACATGATTGTTCCTTGTTATGTCGGTATGTTCTAAGAAGGGGAATTGCCCGTCGGGGTGACGATGCCCAGCGCGAGGCTATGTTGCGGATCCCGGGCTATCCAGCCGCACGGTTGAGCGCATTGCGAGGTATACAGGGCGGCCAGCGTTATCACGATAAGCGGCTCCATCTGCCCGGTATCGCCCCAGTTAACATCCTGCAAAAACTGCGTGATGTTCCAGCCGCTTTGCGCCAGCTCCGGGACGTGCGGCTGGGTAAACACCATGCAGGGATCGGGCGGCGACGTGATCTTGCTTTGCTGCATCCCGCGCGCGCAAGCCCCTAAGATGCTTTCCCCCTGCCCGACGTTATACCTTTCGCCACGCGTAATAAGCGCCGAGCCCTCCCGCGAGACCAGCCACAAAACGGCCGATTCGCCTGCCGGTCTGGCGGAAGCAGACATTGCCGTCAGGGACTGGCACCCCGCCACCAGAATCAGTCGCTCCTCGTGGGGATCGTTTATCCGGGCCGTAATCGCCGATAAGCTGGCCTCTCCCTGCCATTTTTCGGGCATTGCAGGCAGTTGAAGCGCCGGATACGACTCGGCCAGCAATTCGCAAAATGTACGCCATGCCAGCTCGCTTCCCAGCCAGTAACAGTGACTCAGGTGAGGGAGAGCTGCATCGCCCCGCTGCGCCAGCCATTGCCGCACCAGCATGCCAGCCAGCTGCTGCTCACGCGCGTCGGGGTCGCTGACAAAGGAGTGAATCAACCGCAATGTTCGGCCGCCCGCTTCTGTTTTCTCCTCAGGAGTCTGATGTTCTCGCTTGAGCAACTGCTCCCAGTGCTTAGCTTCAGAACCCACCGGCCCCAGCAGCACTGTTTCACGCAGCCCGAATGTTTGTTGATGTCGCGCCCACCAGTCCTGACGCTCCTGCTCAACTAACTGTGCGTAATACTGCGCATGGTGAACAGAGATTCGATAGTGGAGCTGGCGCAGCAGCCAGCCGACCCCGGTCAGCGCGCCCCCGCACGCCATCCCCCACGCCACCAACGCACCGCCCCGATCTACAGCAGGCAGCAACGCCATCCCTGCGCCGCTGAGGAACGCCACAACGGCACCCGCCGTCAGCCAACGTCTGGCCCGCGGAGGGTGAGCTTGTCTGTAGGGAAGATAGTCAGGCTGCGGTCTCATAGGGCGATTTCGCAGTCAGGAAATGAACTCACCAGCGTGCAGCCGCAGGCACAACGGTGGCCGTGCAGGGCGACCGGGCTTCCGTCGACCTCTACCAGCGAACTCCCTTCAACGATCGTCGTCATACCGTGTTTGTTGCAGCTTACCGGGTCACCTTTACAGGCGATCCCCTTTCCAAAGCACGAGTAGTGCCCGCCAATGACCTTACCGCCGTATTCCCGTAATGTATCGCCCTGCCGAATAATCGCTCTCAACGCGAGTTCCTCCAATATTGTTTATTTACTTTGCCCGGGGAACAAATCCCTGAGCCAGTTCCTGAGCACGTTGCAGACAGGGGATACAAACAGAGGTGGGCAGATCGGGAAGCTTGAAATCTTCACTTGCTGGGCCCTGGATTTTATGCCGCCCTTTCAGGCTCAGCAGGCCGGGCCCGTGAATCTCGATTTCCCCCTGCGGAGTCAGGCGAATATATGCGCCGCCGCAGCCGAGGGTGATGCCGTTTTTTGCCGTGAGCTGCAAATGGCCCTGAGTCGACTGAACGGTCACATCCTTAAGTGAGGTCAGCGATAATGTGTCCCCATGCGACTCCACCGTTAGCGGCCCTTGCACCGACACCATCCGCATCCCTTCCCGGTGGGCGAGCAGGGAGATCGCCTGACGGGTGTTCACCGCCAACCGGCGACCGCTGGTCATCGTGATGTCGCTGGCACTTTGCAGGTACAGACCATTACCACTGTGCAGCAGCGTCGTTTCTGGGGTCAGCATACTGATACCTTTCGGCGCGCTCATCAGCAATACGGGCGCGGTCAGATTGGCGGCCTGGCGGGCAAACTGTTTTAGCGTGCTGACATCGGGCGGAATGTTGTAATGCTTACGCGTAATGCTGTCCCAGTCGTTAAGCTGCACGGTCGCGCCGCTAAGCAGTGTCATCGCCGGTGTCATATCCAGCACCGGGCCGGCCGCTTTCATCTGTTCGTCCGCACTGATAAAGATGCCTTTCCCGGCGCGAAGCGAGCCAAAACTGTCGGTGCGCAATTCAAATCCCTCGCCGCGCGGTTTCTTCTCCCGATCGACCAGATGACCGAGGTTCAACTGACTTTTGCCCGCGTACTCGGTGCTGACCTTGATGTGCTCCTTGCCGCGCGTATCATCCAGACGAATTTTGTTGTTCGCGGGGGTTCTGAGGACGTTGCGTTTATAGTTGTAAATCGTGACAGGGTCGGCGTGCGCCGAGTCGTGCAGCACGCCAGCGATGTACGGCCTGTCCGGGTCCCCGTGTTCAAACGCAATCGCCACTTCCGTTCCGGCCAGCAGCGGCAGGTGCAGCCCGTAAGTCTCCCCGGCATACGGGCGGGACTGGCGCACCCACAGGCTTTCTTCACCCGCTTGCCAGCTATCACGGTCAAACAGCAGGTTGACTTTATAGCGCCCGTAGCGGTCGATATGGCCGTATATATCGTTAATTTTGGTGCTGGTGACTCTGGCTGGAAGCGTACCGGCCATTGTCGGTTTAACGATGAGCGCCGGGCGGAAGCCGTAATCGTCTGAATACGGAATGGCCGAAAACGTCACTTCAAAGCTGCGATCGCGGCGGGCGCGGCTATGAATGTGGGTGATCACTACCCCCTTACGGAAGTTTTCCGACACGTCGTCACCGCCGGTGACTTGCAGCTTCTGGCCGGGAGTGAGAGTGGCGCAGTTGGTCTCACCCTTGAGTCGGGTTTGATTGTTGAGGTAGCGCTCATGGCGAAGACGGGCATAAAACGCCCCGCTCTCCGGGGCCGGGTGGCGCTGGCTGCCACCCGGCGTCAGGTAATTATCCGCCCAGTGAAAGGCTTCACCGTAGGTGGTGGCATCGCCCCGGCTGGCATCTACCCTGAGGCTCATATCTTCCTGGGCATTGCGGTAATTGTAATCGCGAGTGAAGACCGATTTTTCGACCACCTGATGGTGGCTTTTCAGCGCCCATACCGATTCGGTACCGCTGTCATTCTGACCGGAGGGGGGAACCGACGGCAGCATAAGACCCTGTTTGACATAACGCACGTCGTCAAAGAATTCCACCACCTCAATATTGAGCCGTGCGTCAGGGGTGATGCGATACCCGATCCCGACTTCACTGAGCAGACGGCTGATAAAGGTCAGATCATCCTCGCCGTACTGCATCACCTGTTCACGGCGCGGGTAGTCATTTGCCAGCATAAAGACAAAATCTTCGCCATGCATGGCATGTCGGGTGCGCAGGATGTGCTCAACTATCTGCGGGACCGACATATCCTGGTAAATTCGGTTCTGGTGACTGCGGGAGAGGAGCGCCATACGCGGCTGCAACGTCAGCGCATAGTGGCCTTCATCGTTGGAGGTCGACAGGCTTTCAAAGCCAGTGACGACACCCTCAATAATGCGCACCGGCTGCATCACTTTGATGCCGAAGCCCTGATCCACTTTTGCCTGCAGAGTCAGAGACGCCCTCTTCATCAGCAGGTCTTTTGCGTCGATGGCTTTATCGATGCAGGTGAATTCAACGGTATAGCAAAACGGGTTACTGAGTTCTTCTTTCCCTTCAAAACACAGCACGTCCAGCAGGGACTTTGCGCCCCGAACTTTCAGTAGATTGTGATTGTGGCTAAATTCCGGCATTTTTATTTCGCTCATACGCGATCCCCTTTATTCCGGTTGTATTCAGACACGCTACCGCCCGTCGCTTTAAACCCAGGCGCACAAGGTCAGTACCGATTGCTGTAGCGAGCGATTGTTGATGGCTCACATTCATTTTATTTATCTGAGCCGCGTGGAATATTATGCATTCCTTTAAATTGCGGAATACAGAAGGTGCGCGGCAATCTTTATTGCGATAAATGATGATAAAAACCGTGAGTGGCTTTTAAAATGCTACGCCAGTTAAATGCGCAAGCAAACCAGCAAGATAACTACAAATGTAAAAATCAGTTACAACACCAACAGCATTCACCAAATTAATATTAAGAATCTAAAAACGCACATTAGGTAATAAATTAAACACGCCAAATAGATTCCCATAGAATTATTCACCCTGAAGAATCATTTTCTGCACGCAATAATAAAACCTGAAGAACACATTTATTAAATAAATACCTCAACCCCAGATCGGGGTTATCCGGTTATTTCTGGTGTAAGGCCCACCCCTTTTTTTAGTGAACGGCAAGTGCTTGAATCGTGCCTGAACCGCTGTATGCTCCCTAACACATGCACAACTCACGATGAGAATTAAGAATGAAAAAAGAGTCATCCTATCAGTCACTTGTCACGACCTTCCAGCGTCTGTCACGCTTCTCGCATCTCTCCTCCATCGCCAGCTGGGATATGTTTACCATGATGCCCGCAGGCGGCAGCGCCGCCCGGGGTGAGGCTCTGGCGGAACTGAGCGTGCTGCAACACCAGATCCTGACCGATAAAAAAGTGGCCGAGTGGCTGCGCAATGCAGAAAGCGAGGATCTTAACGACGTCGAACAGGCCAATCTGCGAGAGATGACCCGCCACTATCAGCAGGCCGCCCTGCTGCCGGAATCGCTGGTTGAAGCCAAATCGCTGGCGGGCAGCAAATGCGAACACGCCTGGCGTACCCAGCGCCCGGCCAACGACTGGCAGGGTTTTTCCGCCAACCTGAAAGAGGTGGTGAAGCTGAGCCGGGAAGAAGCGCGCCTGCGCGCCGAGGCCAAAGGCTGTACTCCTTACGATGCGCTGCTGGATATTTTTGAACCGGACATGACCAGCGCCCGACTGGATGGTCTGTTTGGCGACCTCAAGTCCTGGCTGCCGGATCTGCTCGCGCAGGTGGTTGAGAAGCAAGCCCAGCAGTCATTCGTGCCGCCGCAGGGTCCGTTCCCGACCGCCATTCAGCGCGAACTGGGGCTGGAAGCGATGAAAACCCTCGGCTTCGACTTTAACGCCGGGCGTCTCGACGTCAGCGCCCATCCGTTCTGCGGCGGTGTGCCGGAAGATGTCCGCATCACCACCCGCTACGACGAAGAGGAACTGCTCAGCGCACTGTTTGGCGTGATCCATGAAACCGGCCACGCGCGCTACGAGCAAAACCTGCCGCGCAACTGGCTCGGTCAGCCGGTCGCCCTGGCGCGATCCACTGCCGTTCACGAGTCGCAAAGCCTGTTCTTTGAAATGCAGCTCGGGCGCAGCAATGCGTTTCTGACCCACCTGCTTCCGGCGGTTCAGGAACGTTTCGGCAGCCAGGCGGCGTTTACTCCGGAGAACTTTATCGCCTGGAACCAGCGCGTGAAGCCCGGCTATATCCGCGTCGATGCCGATGAAGTCAGCTACCCGGCGCACGTGGTCCTGCGTTATGAGATTGAACGCGCATTGATCAACGGCGAGATTGAAGTGGACGACATTCCGGCGCTGTGGGACGAGAAGATGCAGGCCTGGCTGGGCTTGTCGACCAAAGATAACTACCGCAACGGCTGTATGCAGGATATCCACTGGACCGACGGCGGGTTTGGCTACTTCCCGTCGTACACCCTGGGCGCGATGTACGCCGCGCAGCTGTTCTCTGCCGCGAAGACCGCCCTGCCGGGGCTGGATGCCGCCATTGCGCAGGGTGATTTCAGCGCCCTGTTTGACTGGCTGCGCCAGAACATCTGGCAGCACGGCAGTCGCTTCACCACCGCGCAGCTGATTGAACAGGCTACCGGAGAAGATCTTAACAGCCGCTATTTCCGCGACCATCTCACCGCCCGCTACCTGTAATAATGGCCCGCGCCGGGTCCAGGACCCGGCGTTGTACATAGCGTTACACGCCGATACCAATCACTCACGGAAGCCCCGGATTTTCAGGGATATAGTTATTTCAACGGCCCCGCAGTGGGGTTAAATGAAAAAACAAATTCGAGGGTAAGATGATGAATAAAGTATTAGCTCTGGTTGTTGCCGCTGCAATGGGTCTCTCTTCTGCTGCATTCGCTGCTGAAACTGTCGCTACCGCTGCACCGGCAGCCACTGCAACCACCTCTGCAGCACCGGCTGCAAAAACCGTGCACCACAAAGCACACAAAAAAGCGCCAGCACAGAAAGCCCAGGCTGCTAAAAAGCACCACAAAAAAGCAGCCACCAAAGCCGAAGCTGCACCTGTAGCGCAGAAAGCGCAAGCCGCTAAAAAGCATCATAAAAAAGCAGTGAAACACCAGGCTGTCGCGCCAACTGCCAAACCAGCAGCGTAAGCCACGTCACTGAAACGTGCCCCCACGGGCACGTTATTTATCCGGCGCTGAACCGGCAAGGTTGCAGCGCCGTTTTTTTATCCGGAGGGCGTTATGTTACAGCGCTATCGGTTTGAGCTGATCCTCATTACGCTTATTTTATGTGCGATCGTCGCCAGCGTATTTTATCTTTCGTGAATGTAGCACGCTGATTTTACTCCCACTTTCCTGCTGTCCCGTCTATAGTTAATAACCAGGGTTCATCTTTTATAATCATAATTATCCCCTTCAGAGTGTGATATGCGTAAATCTGTTGCGGTTGTACTGGGCGCGTTTTGTCTCTGTTCTGGTTTTGCTCATGCGGACGAGAGCGACGATGACGCCGTGAACGTCAAGGAAGTGCAAACGCTGTTTTTTGGTCATGACGATCGCACGCGCGTCACCGACCCGGCGCGTTCCCCCTGGGATGCCATCGGCCAGCTCGAAACGGCCAGCGGCAATCTGTGTACGGCCACCCTTATCACCCCGCATCTGGCGCTGACCGCCGGACACTGCCTGCTGACGCCGCCGAAGGGCAAGCCGGATAAAGCCGTGGCCCTGCGCTTTGTGTCGCAAAAAGGGGTCTGGCGCTATGAGATCCACGGCATTGAGGGACGGGTGGAGCCGTCATTAGGCAAACGGCTGAAAGCCGACGGTGACGGCTGGATCGTGCCGCCGTCTGCCGCGTCGTGGGATTTTGGGCTGGTGGTGTTGCGCTATCCGCCATCGGGAATCACCCCGCTGCCGGTGTTTGCAGGAGATAAAGCTGACCTCACCGCCGCGCTGAAAGTCGCCGACCGTAAGGTCAGTCAGGCGGGCTATCCGGAAGATCATCTGGATATGCTGTATACCCATCAGGACTGCATTGTTACCGGCTGGGCGCAGACCAGCGTCCTGTCGCATCAGTGCGATACCTTACCCGGCGACAGCGGCTCGCCGTTGATGCTCAAAACAGCCGAAGGCTGGCAGGTGATTGGCGTGCAAAGCTCGGCTCCGGCGGCAAAAGATCGCTGGCGCGCGGATAACCGGGCGCTTTCCATCACCGGCTTTCGTGACAAACTGGCCGAGCTGGCTCAGGAGTGATTCAGCAGTGGCGCTGCTGGCGCAGCGCCATAAGCGCCTCAATCGGCAGCGGCTGGCTGTACCAAAAACCCTGCAGCTGATCGCAGCCCGCCAGTCGCAGCAGCTTCATCTGTTTTTCATTCTCCACCCCTTCGGCAACCACCGTCATGCCTAATGCGCTGGCGATGCGGATCGTTCCCCCCACCAGCGCCGACGCCTGATCGTCATTGTCCACCAGCCCGGCCAGCGATTTATCAATTTTAATGGTGTCGAAGTTAAAGCGGCGCAGATAGCCGATACTGGAATAACCGGTGCCAAAATCGTCCAGCGCCACGGCGATCCCCAGCGTCTTAAGGTTGTTAATAGCAGCCCTGGCACGCTCGGGGTTCTCAAGGACGTAATTTTCGGTGACTTCCAGCTGCAGGCGCGTCGCCGGGAAACGGGTTATCGCCAGCACGCTCGCCACCTTCTCTTCAAACTCCGGATCGCGAAACTGTGCGGGCGAGATGTTGACCGACAGTTTTAAATCCGCAAACGGCTCCAGATCTTCACAGGCGCGGCGCAGCACAAACTGCCCGAGGGCGTATATCAAGCCACTGGTTTCGGCGATGGTGATAAAGTCATCCGGTGCCAGTGCCCCGTCCGGGCGACGCGGCCAGCGCACCAGCGCCTCGACGCTGACCATTTTCTGACTCCGGGCATCAATAATAGGCTGATACCAGACGTCGAATTCGCCGTTATCCAGCCCGCTGCGGATCTGGCTTTCAATCGCCAGCCGCCGCTCACGGGCGCTGTTCAGCTCCGCATCATAGTGGGTAACGCGTCCTTTGCCGGTGATTTTGGAGTGGTACATGGCAATATCGGCGCGGCGGAAAAGCTCTGAGCTGTTACATTCCGTCAGAATGCCGCTGGCAATGCCG
Organism: Silvania hatchlandensis; assembly: GCF_025564065.1. Taxonomy (GTDB): domain Bacteria; phylum Pseudomonadota; class Gammaproteobacteria; order Enterobacterales; family Enterobacteriaceae; genus Enterobacter; species Enterobacter hatchlandensis. Next base: position 123,062 of record NZ_JAMGZK010000053.1, read on the forward strand.
ATACTGGCTCCGATATGGATTGTGCGATCGCCAAGGCGAATTGCCGAGTTAAGATAGTCGAGCACAAAGCCGCCAAAGGCAGAGGCCAGCGCTTCGGCATTGTCTCCGCCGATGGTCATCGCAAATTCATCCCCGCCCATCCGCGCCAGCATGCCATCTTTAGGCACGTTATCACGCAAGGTTTTGGCAATGGTGACGATCAGCTCATCACCCACCTCATGGCCATAAATATCGTTAACGTCCTTAAACCCATCGAGGTCGATAAACACCACGCTTTTACGATCGGTATCGCCGCGCTGGCTCACCCGCTCCAGCTCTTCGATTAACGCTCGACGGTTGGGTAAATGACTGAGCCAGTCAGTGCGGGCCACTTTCCGAGCCTGGCTTTCACCGCGCGCCAGTTTATACAACGCGACGCTGCTGACGAGGATAAACAGCAGGATCAGCGCCGCGGTCAGCAGCACAATCTGGGTAATTTCCAGCGAGGCCGCCTTTGCCGCCGCCGCACCCGGCTGACGCGGCTGCCAGGAGAGGTAGCCCAGCACTTCCCCGGCGGCACTTTTAAAGGGTACGTTGGCCGCGCTGACCCGCTCCGGGGTAAACGTCAGGTTATCAATCTGGAAGGTATTGCCCAAATCGCGCAAAATTTTGGGGTTAAGATGGCGGGTGATCACCAGATAGCGGCGAGTCTGATCCTTCACCGGCAGGGAGCCCACCGTCGGGCGGATCAGCCCCACGCCGACGAACGCCACCCCCGCGCGGGTACGGGTAATACCGGCATAGATCGTTTTGTCGTTCTGTAAGGCATGGGTGTTCTTCTGGATCAGGGATGTGAGTCCAGCCCCGAAGAAATCGAGGTTTTGCTCCGTAAACGGCTGGCTGCGAAACGAGCCCCACAGCACCCGATAATTTTCATTCAGCACAAAGGTGCCGTCATACAGGTTGTTGATCTTAAAGCCCGATCCCCAGGTGTTGAACAGCCAGTGGGTGTCGAGCGTGGGGCGATACGCCTCGCGCACCGCATCGTCCCAGACCGCATTATCAATCACCAGCGACCAGACCCGATTTACCGAGGTCTGAATTGCCCCCTGCACCGAGAGCGCGGTACGTTGTTCATCGATTTCATTGGCCTGGCTGCTGATCAGGTTCAACGAGAGATAGAGTAAGGCAACAACGGAGACGATTAAGCCGATCCCTGCCATAAAAATCATGACAAACAGGGTTCTCGCAGAAGGAATATTGCGCCAGCTTAACGGGTTATGCATTTGTCGTCCTCTTCAATACCCTCATGTAAGCGTAATACAGCAAGGGAATTTCGCTGCCCTACTCACAGCCAGCGAGACGATTACGCCAGCTTTATCAGAATCATCCCAATAAGCAGCAGGGACAGGCCGAACCAGCCTTTACGGTTCAAACGTTGACCAAACAGGATCCAGCCTGCAGCAAGCGTGGCGGCAATGCCGAACCCGCCCCACAGGGCATAAGCGACCGAGAGGTCAATGCCCCGCACAGCCTGAGATAAGGCGCTGAACGCCCCCAGCACAGCTGCAATCGACAGCAGGCCATAGGTTTTGCGGCGAAAACCGTCGGAAAATTTCAGCAACACGTTAGCGGCAATCTCAAGCACAATCGCCAACCCCAGCCAGGCGGCGTGGACCCACTCAAACTGTTGCATGAGTGGCCTCCTTATGCTGTTTTTTGCCTTTGCGGGTGCCGGATTTGATCAACACAATCCCCGCCACCAGCGTCGTCAGCCCGGCGATTTTCATTATCGACAGCGGCTCATCGAACAGCACAACGCTAAACAGGGTGATCAGTAAAATACCCACCCCTTCCCATAATGCATACGCCACACCGAGGGCGATTTTTTTAACCGCAAACGACAAAAATATATAGGAAAGGGTAATCATCAACAGCATCAAAATAAAACCGGCGTGACCACCGCTGACGCTGGCCCATTTCATTGACAGGGTGCCGATTATTTCAGCGACGATAGCCAGGGCTAAAAGGATCCAGTAAAACATGATTTTCTCCTGCTTGAGAATATTATCCTTCGCGGCTTGCTGTGAGCAGCAATCCGGGTAAAAAAATAGCGATAATGGTTGGCACGGCGCGGAGCGCCAGCTCAGGCAGAAGGGTTCTAAAGCGCGTTGCGCCAGTGTTGCTCGCCAGTCAGCAGGCAATACGAGGGGAGAAAACAGGAAGTCAATGTTGAAATGCGTTTGTTGAACAGATTGTCCATAATATTACAATTATCTGCGTTGTTGCTTCTCGTCAGTGCAGATTAATATTGTCTCCGGTAGTTAAACACCGCTGATTTTTACCATAAGCCAGGATTTTACTCAAAGCCTTTTCATTTCTTTACCCTGAATATTTGATGTCGGTTAATATATTCGCGCTGACCACGCCAGTTTTAATTAAACCGTTACGCATCGCAAATAACCAGCAGGGGTTTATGGGTGCGCCCCGCCTGCCGGTAGTCAGTCAGGGCCGCTTGCCAGGCCGCAAAGGGCAACTGCGTGGTGTCGCTGTAATGGCTCTCTGCCATCTTCGACCAGATAGCGTCAAACTCTGCCTGCCATGCCTGCGGGCTGAGCGCGTCGAGATAGTTGCGAATATGAAACCAGCGCATCGGGGGGAAATGCGGTTGTAAGCTAAACGGCTGGCCACTGAGCAGGCCGTAGCAGATAAACTCCCCTGTAGCGGGCATCACGCTGAGGATCACCTGTGCCACCTCGCCGCCGGTGGCGTCGTAAACGATATCGCTGTCAGCGGCCGCTGCCCGCACGGCGGCGCTGTCGTGCTGGGCAATGGGGACGATCCCCATCGCCTGCAGCCTGGTGGCATGAACCGGCGAGCGGTGAATGCCGAAGACCTCGCGCGCACCCAGCCGATGCGCCCATTGACCCAGCAGGATCGCGCAGTCCGAACCTGCGGCGGTCAGCAGAACGCGTTTGCCCCGGGGAGGATACAGCTTGAGCATCAGTTGGGCGGCCAGAGGATTGATAAACGCCCGCGCCGCCAGCGGAGACGGGATGGTATCGGGCACCGGGATCGCCAGCGCTGCCGGGCAGTCAACGACCTGCTGCCAGGTGCCTTCCCCGCGCAGGGGCAATACGCGTTTGCCGATCAGATGCGCCGCGTCGTCAGGGGCGGCGATCACCCTGCCTACTCCTTCATACCCGGCAATGGCGGGTAAGGAAATACGGTGGCGGTAGGCCCCGGTGATCGGGATCAGATCCGAGGCATTCACCGGAGCCAGTAGCATTTGCACCCGCAGGTGCCCGGGATTAAGCGGTGCTTTTGCGGCGGTTTCGGCCTTTAACACTGACTCGGGTTCGCCAAACTGGCGGTAGCATAATGCGGTGTTTTCCATGCGCGTTTAGCTCTGTTCCTGTCGATTTAGCGGCTGCGTTTAGCGTGACGCTCCCGGGTCTCGAGCTTCGCGTTTTCGGATTTACGCAAAGCAACGTAGCAGGCACCGCTCCCGCCGTGGTGCGGTTGCGCCACGCAAAAGGCCTGTACCGCGTCGAATTCCGCCAGCCAGCGCGCCAGGTAGCTGCGCACGATATTCGGATGGGCGTTCTCCTCCCGACCTTTACCGTGAATGACGATCAGATTGCGTAAGCCGTCGCGTTCGGCCTGACAAAGAAAGGTATAGAGCTGCTGACGGCACTGTTCAACGGTTAAGCGAAGTAACGTGAGGCTGGCCTGGCGAGGATATTTTCCTGAGCGCAGCTTGACGATAACCCCCTGCTGCACCCCTTCCCGGTGGAACCCCAGCGGCTGGGCCAGCGGAACGATATCCAGGAAACCGGTAGTCAAAAAGTTATCGAGCTGGCTGGTATCTATACGCTGCTGCGGGCGCGTGGTGCGGCCGGGCTGCCACTGTACATCGGCACAGCGCTTGAGGGGCTGAACATCGCCCATCGCATCAAGAAAAAGCGCGTTATCGTCTGGGTTCATGGCATCCTCCTGCTTTACTAACAGGGTACTATACCTGCGCGCAGGCGCTGTCTCAATGGGCCCTCGACAGAGGGATAGCGCCCATTATCCTGATTAACACCGGATAACAGATGTCATTTATTAAATTGATTATTTACCCAAGCTAAAATTTATTTTTATCACTGGTTAACCCTCGTGACTTAGCTAAAATTTTGTGAAGCCTGACGTTTTATTTCCTGTATTTATCGGGAAAAGATGATATAAATAAATGTATCTGCATTATGGAAAGAATAAGCAGGATTTGCATCTGGAGCAATGCTGTGTGTACTGTAGGGTCTGTTGGATGTCGACAGACTCTATTTTTTTGCCTTTACGTTGCGTGGGAAATAACCTGTCTGGCCTGGCGCCTGAACTGGGTGATTAATGATTCGGTCAGCGGCGTCTGGCGCGAGTCCCGGCGCTGGATAAGGTAATACGTTGCTTTTGGTAGCATTTCTTTGACGGGCAGCATCACCAGACGGTGCGCCAGCAGCGGATCGCAGCCCAGCTCCTGCGGCAGGATGCTCAGAAAATCGCTCTGGGCCACCAGGCTAATACAGGACGAAAATGTTTCACAGACAATACCGACCCGAGGTATTTGTTCACGATGGTTAAACAACTCTTCCAGCTGTTTATAATAGCTTCCTCTCGGGGTGGGCATCGTCCAGCTATATTTCAACAAGTCATTGATGGAGGTCGCCCCGCGTGCGGGATGACCTTCCCGACAGAATATAGCAAACGGTTTCTCAAATAATTTTTCAAACGTAAACTCATGGTCATAGGGGCCCTGATAATAGGTGTTGATCGTAAAATCAAGTTCTCCCTGGCGTAATTCGTTAATCATCGAGACCAGCTGCCCTTCCATAATTCGTACCTTGACCTGCGGATGCTGTTGATGGAAGCGGACGATCACCGGGGGCATTAACATCCGGGCCACGCTGGCGCCCATCCCGATATTGATCTGCCCCGCCTGCTGCCCCTGTCGCTGTCGCTGTCGAATATCATCCTGGGCGCTGCGTAACTCTTCCAGAATCAGGCTGGCGTGCTGGTAAAAACTCTCCCCACACTCGGTTAATGCCACGCCTTTGCTCCGGCGCACAAACAACTGGGCTGCCATCCCCTCTTCCAGTTCCTTAATTGATTTCGTTAAGGCTGGCTGCGACAGATTCAACACCCGGCTGGCACCCCGAATGCTTTCCTGCCGCGACACTTCCACGAAGGCGCGAATTTGATGAAATTTTATCTGAAACGTCATGTCAGGACCGATAACCGTTGTTTATCAGAGAAAAGAAACTGTCATCTACTGTAATGGAATTGGTTGTGCCAGGGTAAGTCACGAAAGGTTAAATCTGTGAAAAATCAGTTAGCGATAAGTAAAAACTATCACAACGTGAAGCAGTTCACATATTCTTATGATGACAGGAAACGATATGCATACACTGGCGCACGACCTGCAGGCCATGTTCCCGCAACTCACCGCATGGCGACGTGATTTTCACCACTATGCAGAATCCGGCTGGGTCGAGTTTCGCACCGCCGCAAAAGTGGCCGACGTGTTAGACGAGCTGGGTTATGAACTGGCAATGGGCCGCGACGTTGTCGATGCCGACAGCCGGATGGGCCTGCCCGACGAGGCGACTCTGGCGCAGGCCTTTGCCCGCGCACGTCAGCAGGGTGCATCAGAAAAATGGCTCAGCGCATTTGAAGGCGGCTTTACCGGGATTGTCGCCACCCTCAACACCGGCCGTCCTGGCCCGACCCTCGCGTTCCGGGTCGATATGGACGCGCTGGATCTCGACGAAGCCCGTCATGACGATCATCTCCCGTTCCGGGAAGGGTTTGCCTCCTGCAACAGCGGGATGATGCATGCCTGCGCCCACGACGGCCACACCACTATTGGCCTGGGGCTGGCGCAGCTTCTTATGAAATACCAGTCACAGCTGAACGGCACCATTAAGCTGATTTTCCAGCCAGCTGAAGAAGGCACGCGCGGCGCGCGGGCAATGGTGGCAGCAGGCGCGCTGGACGGCGTGGACTATTTTACCGCCATCCACATTGGCACCGGCGTGCCTGTCGGGACTGTGATCTGCGGTAGCGATAACTTTATGGCGACCACCAAGTTTGACGTGCGCTTCACTGGCGTTGCCGCTCACGCAGGCGGTAAACCCGAAGAGGGCCGCAATGCGCTGCTGGCTGCCGCTCAGGCCGCCCTTGGCCTGCACAGCATCGCCCCACACAGCGAGGGCGCGTCCCGGGTCAACGTCGGGGTAATGCAGGCCGGCAGCGGGCGCAACGTAGTCCCCGCCAGCGCTCTGCTGAAGGTCGAAACACGCGGCGAAAGCGAAGCGATTAACCAGTACGTGTTTGAACGCGCCAGAGCAGTGATCGATGGGGCTGCGGCCATTCACGGCGTCAGTAGCGAGCTGCACCTGATGGGCGCCGCCACCTCCAGCGTACCCTCTCCGGCATGGGTGGCCTACCTGCGCGAACAGGCGGCCCAGGTCGCGGGCGTGGAACACGCCATCGACAACGTTAAAGCCCCTGCCGGTTCGGAGGATGCCACCCTGATGATGGCCCGCGTACAGCAGAACGGCGGCCTCGCCTCGTACATGGTGTTTGGTACCACCCTCAGCGCCGGGCACCACAACGAGAAATTCGACTTCGATGAAAACGTGATGCTGATTGCCATCGAAACGCTGGCGCGAACCGCGCTTAACTTCCCGTGGACCCGAGGTGTGTAATGCAAACTCTTTATCCTTTTATTGCCGATGCAATCGACACCCGAAGCCAGCAGTTCACCGCCATTGCGGATGAGATCTGGGATCATCCGGAAACCCGTTTTGAAGAGTTCTGGTCTGCCGACCGGCTGGCGACCGCGCTTGAAGAGGAAGGTTTTACCCTGACCCGCGAAGCCGGTGGCGTGCCGAACGCCTTTATCGCCAGCTTTGGCAGCGGGAAGCCGGTGATCGCCCTGCTGGGAGAGTACGATGCACTGGCGGGACTGAGTCAAAACGCCGAGTGCGCCACACCGCAGACCGCAACCCCGGGCGCCAACGGCCACGGGTGCGGGCATAACCTGCTCGGCACCGCCGCCCTTGCCGGGGCGGTGGCGGTTAAAAGCTGGCTGGAACAGCACGGCGGCAGCGGGACGGTGCGCTTTTACGGCTGCCCGGGCGAAGAAGGCGGTTCCGGCAAAACCTTTATGGTGCGCGAAGGGTTATTTGACGATGTGGATGCCGCCGTGACCTGGCACCCTGAAGCCTACGCGGGGATGTTTAACGTCAGCACCTTAGCCAATATCCAGGCGTCGTGGCGTTTTCACGGCATTGCGGCGCATGCGGCGAACTCCCCGCATCTGGGGCGCAGCGCGCTGGATGCCGTCACGCTGATGACCACCGGCACCAACTTCCTTAATGAACACATTATTGAGAAAGCCCGCGTCCATTACGCCATCACCGATACCGGCGGGATCTCGCCAAACGTGGTCCAGGCCCAGGCGGAAGTGCTGTATTTGATCCGCGCCCCTGAAATGGCCGACGCGCAGCAGATCTACGCCCGTATAGAGAAAATTGCCCAGGGCGCGGCGCTGATGACCGAAACCCGCGTTGAGCATCGCTTCGACAAAGCCTGCTCCAGCTATCTGCCTAACCGTACGCTGGAGGCCGAGATGTACCGCGCCGTGCAGCATTACGGCACCCCGGACTGGAGCGAAGAAGAACGCGCTTTTGCAGAGGCCATCCGCGCCACGCTGACGGACAACGATCTGCAAAATAGCCTGAAGAATATTGCAGCCACCGGCGGCGACGCGGGTAAACAGTTTGCTCGTCGCCATCAGCAGACCCTGCTGATTGATGAGGTCGCGCCTTACGCTATCACCGATAACATTCTCGCGGGCTCGACCGACGTGGGCGACGTCAGCTGGAAAATGCCGGTGGCGCAGTGCTTCAGTCCGTGCTTTACGGTGGGCACGCCGCTGCATACCTGGCAGCTGGTGGCTCAGGGCCGCACCTCGATTGCGCATAAAGGGATGCTGCTGGCGGGGAAAGTGATGGGCGCCACGGCGCTGGCGCTGCTGCAGGACCCGGCCCTGTTAGCCGCGTGTCGCGAGGAGTTTGAACAACAGCTGAGTGAAAAACCGTACGCGTGTCCAATCCCGGATGGCGTGACACCGTCACCATTAAAATAAAAACATAACACAACAACACTATACAACACTCCCGAGGAACGCCCATGAGTCTGTCGTCCCTGCCTTCGCACTCCCCCTCCGGCAAGCTGTACGGCTGGGTTGAAAGAGTCGGCAACAAAGTGCCGCACCCTTTCCTGCTGTTCGTCTATTTGATTGTGATTCTGGCGATTGCCACCGCCGTGCTGTCGGCATTTGACGTCAGCGCCCGAAATCCGGCGGACGGCAGCATGGTGGCGGTTAAAAACCTGCTCAGCGTGGAAGGTCTGCACTGGTTTTTACCGAATGTGATTAAAAACTTCAGCGGCTTTGCCCCGCTGGGCGCGATCCTGGCGCTGGTGCTCGGGGCCGGTCTGGCCGAGCGCTCCGGCTTGCTGCCCGCGCTGATGGTGAAAATGGCGTCTCACGTCAGCGCGCGTTATGCGAGCTACATGGTGCTGTTTATTGCCTTCTTCAGCCATATCTCCTCGGATGCCGCGCTGGTGATCATGCCGCCGATGGGGGCGTTGATTTTTATCGCCGTCGGACGTCATCCGGTGGCAGGTCTGCTGGCGGCGATTGCTGGGGTCGGCTGCGGCTTTACCGCCAACCTACTGATCGTCACCACCGACGTACTGCTCTCCGGGATCAGCACCGAAGCGGCAAAAACCATTGATGCCGCCATGCACGTCAGCGTGATCGACAACTGGTACTTTATGGCCAGCTCGGTGATTGTCCTGACGATTGTCGGCGGACTGATTACCGATAAGATTGTCGAACCGCGTCTGGGTCAGTGGCAGGGTTCCAGCGACGAGAAACTGGATTCTCTCAGCCCTGAACAGCGTCGGGGACTGCGCGTTGCCGGGGTGGTGTCGCTACTGTTTATCGCGGCCATCGCGCTGCTGGTGGTGCCGGAAAACGGCATCCTGCGCGATCCGGTGCTGCATACCGTCTTGCCCTCGCCGTTTATCAAAGGCATCGTGCCGCTGATCATCCTGTTCTTCTTTATCGTCTCGCTCGCCTTTGGCATTGCCACCGGCAAAATTCGCCGTCAGGGGGATCTGCCGCAGCTGATGATTGAGCCGATGAAGGAGATGGCGGGCTTTATCGTGATGGTGTTTCCGCTGGCCCAGTTTGTCGCCATGTTTAACTGGAGCAACATGGGCAAATTTATGGCGGTAGGGCTAACCGACATTCTGGAAAGCGCCGGGCTTAGCGGCGTGCCCGCCTTCCTGGGGCTGGCGCTGCTCTCCTCGCTGCTGTGCATGTTTATCGCCAGCGGGTCGGCTATCTGGTCGATTCTTGCGCCTATTTTCGTGCCGATGTTTATGCTGCTCGGTTACCATCCGGCCTTTGCCCAGGTGTTGTTCCGCGTCACCGACTCGGCGGTGATCCCGCTGGCGCCGGTGTCGCCTTTTGTTCCGCTGTTTCTCGGCTTCCTGCAGCGCTATAAACCGGAGGCCAAACTGGGTACCTACTATTCGCTGGTGTTGCCGTATCCTCTTATCTTCTTAGGAGTATGGCTGCTGATGTTGATGGCATGGTATCTTGTCGGTCTGCCCATTGGACCTGGGATCTACCCGCGCCTGAACTAAGGATCACCTTATGCTGCGACTGCTCGAAGACAAAATTGCTACCCCTCTCGGCCCCCTGTGGGTGATTGCCGATGAGCAGTTCAATCTGCGGGCGGTTGAGTGGGAAGAGTACAGCGGTCGGATGGTGGAATTGTTGAACATCCACTATCGCGCCGAGGGCTACGAGCGGATCGGTGCCAGCAATCCGGGTGGATTGAGCGACACGCTCACCGCCTGGTTCGAGGGCGAGCTCAGCATTATAGACGCCCTTCCGACGGCCACCGCTGGGACCCCTTTCCAGCGCGAGGTGTGGCAGGCGTTACGCACCATTCCCTGCGGCCAGGTGATGCATTACGGTCAACTGGCCGAACAGCTCGGCCGTCCTGGCGCAGCGCGTGCCGTCGGTGCTGCTAACGGATCTAACCCGGTCAGCATTGTGGTGCCATGCCACCGCGTTATTGGTCGCAACGGCACCATGACCGGCTACGCGGGCGGGGTCCAGCGAAAAGAGTGGCTTCTGCGCCACGAAGGCTATCTGCTGCTGTAGTTCCAGGCTTTTAGTGCTTACCTTTCCTTAAGTTAGCGGCAAAGTCCGCAGTCAATTTGTGGAATTTCAAGAAGATGCTGGCGCTTTCGCGCTTCTTGTCCTTATTGATGGTTTACCAGGCTTACGCAGGGTCAAAAAAGATGTTAAAATTGACCAATATCAATTAAGGCTTGAGCAAACCTATGATCCCGGAAAAGCGAATTATTCGACGCATTCAGTCTGGCGGTTGTGCTATCCATTGCCAGGATTGCAGCATTAGCCAGCTCTGTATTCCGTTTACCCTGAATGAGCATGAACTTGATCAGCTCGATAATATCATCGAGCGCAAGAAGCCGATTCAGAAAGGACAGACGCTGTTTAAAGCGGGTGACGAACTGAAATCGTTGTACGCTATCCGTTCTGGCACCATCAAAAGTTACACCATCACCGAGCAAGGTGATGAGCAGATCACCGGCTTCCATCTGGCGGGCGATCTGGTGGGCTTTGACGCGATCGGCACTGGCCACCACCCGAGCTTTGCTCAGGCGCTGGAAACGTCAATGGTTTGCGAAATCCCGTTTGAAACCCTTGATGACCTGTCAGGCAAAATGCCGAACCTGCGTCAGCAGATGATGCGCCTGATGAGCGGCGAGATTAAAGGCGATCAGGACATGATCCTGCTGCTGTCTAAAAAGAACGCAGAAGAACGTCTGGCCGCGTTTATTTATAACCTGTCACGTCGCTTTGCTGAACGGGGGTTCTCCCCGCGTGAGTTCCGTCTGACCATGACCCGTGGCGATATCGGTAACTATCTCGGTCTGACCGTTGAAACCATCAGCCGTCTGCTGGGTCGTTTCCAGAAAAGCGGTATGCTGGCGGTAAAAGGGAAATACATCACCATCGAAAACGGTGAAGCACTGGCCGTGTTGGCCGGACACTCCCGCAACGTCGCTTAAACACCTCGGTTTTCTTGTTTGTCAGGTCAGTAAATTTTCGCATTTATTGATCTGGCAAAACATCCCCCCTGTTTCATTCAAGATATATAGGTTACTCTTTTAATTACAGACTGTGGTGACAGTAGTAAGGAGACCTGTATGGCAAAGTATCAAAACATGCTGGTGGCCATCGATCCTAATCAGGACGATCAACCGGCGTTACGACGAGCTGTCTATTTACACCAACGGATTGGCGGCAAGATTAAGGCGTTTTTGCCGATCTATGATTTCTCTTACGAAATGACGACCCTTCTGTCGCCAGACGAACGCACCTCGATGCGTCAGGGCGTGATCACCCAGCGTACCGCGTGGATCCGCGAGCAGGCAAAATTCTATCTCGATGCAGGCGTGCCCATTGATATCAAAGTGGTGTGGCACAACCGGCCTTTTGAAGCCATCATCCAGGAAGTGGTGAGCGGTGAACACGATCTGCTGCTGAAGATGGCCCACCAGCACGACAAGCTGGAAGCGGTGATCTTTACCCCAACCGACTGGCATTTGCTGCGCAAATGTCCGTGCCCGGTGTGGATGGTGAAAGACCAGCCGTGGCCTGAAGGCGGTAAAGCGGTGGTGGCGGTTAATCTCGCCAGTGAAGAGAACTACCACAACGCTCTGAACGAAAAGCTGGTCAAAGAGACGATTCATCTTGCCGAGCAGGTCAACCATACCGAAGTCCACCTGGTAGGTGCCTACCCGATTACCCCGATTAATATTGCTATCGAACTGCCAGAATTTGACCCCAGCGTCTATAACGACGCGATCCGCGGCCAGCATTTAATTGCCATGAAAGCGCTGCGGCAGAAATTTTCTATTGATGAGAAGCTGACCCACGTTGAGAAAGGCCTGCCTGAAGAGGTGATCCCGGATTTAGCCGAGCATCTGCAGGCCGGGATTGTGGTGCTGGGGACGATAGGCCGTACCGGGCTTTCGGCGGCATTCCTCGGGAATACCGCCGAACAGGTGATCGACCATCTGCGCTGTGACCTGCTGGTTATCAAACCGGATCAGTATCAGACCCCGATTGAACTGGACGATGACGACGACGATTAATCCTCAGGATGAAAAAAAACCGCCGGAAACGGCGGTTTTTTTATGCCGGATGGCGCTAACGCACCTTACAGCGCTTTGAGAATCGCATCCACGCTGGCTTTGGCATCGCCAAACAGCATATGGGTATTCTCTTTGAAGAACAGCGGGTTTTGTACACCTGCGTAACCGGTGTTCATCGAGCGTTTAAAGACGATAACGTTCTGCGCCTTCCATACTTCCAGAACCGGCATACCGGCGATTGGGCTGTTTGGATCGTCCTGCGCTGCCGGATTGACGGTGTCGTTAGCGCCAATCACCAGCACCGTATCGGTGTCGGTGAAGTCGTCATTGATTTCGTCCATTTCCAGCACGATGTCGTACGGTACTTTAGCTTCCGCCAGCAGTACGTTCATGTGGCCTGGCAGACGTCCGGCAACCGGGTGAATACCAAAGCGAACCTTAATGCCGCGCGCGCGCAGTCGCTCGGTGATTTCGGCCACCGGATACTGAGCCTGCGCCACCGCCATGCCGTAGCCCGGGGTGATGATGACCGTGTGCGAGTTTTTCAGCATATCTGCGGTGTCTTCGGCGTTGATTTCGCGATGCTCACCCACCTCGTCGTCACCGTTGGAAGTCTGTCCATCGGTACCAAAACCACCGGCTATCACGCTGAAGAACGAACGGTTCATCGCTTTACACATGATGTAGGAAAGGATCGCACCTGACGAACCGACCAGCGCACCGGTCACAATCAGCAGATCGTTGCTCAGCATAAAGCCCGCCGCCGCCGCTGCCCAACCGGAGTAGGAGTTCAGCATCGATACCACCACTGGCATGTCTGCCCCACCGATCGACGCCACCAGGTGCCAGCCGAAGGCCAGCGCGATAAGGGTCATCACCAGCAGCACCAGCACCTGCATGCCGACACTCTCAGTACGAACAAACACCACCATCAGCACAAACGAGACCACCAGCGCCGCCAGGTTCAGCTTATGACGGTTCGGCAGCATCAGCGGCTTAGAGGAGATCTTCCCGCGCAGCTTACCGAAAGCAACGATTGAACCGGTGAAGGTCACCGCACCGATAAAGATGCCGAGGAACACTTCCGTCAGATGGATATTGACCAGAATCGGCTCCATCCCCGCTTCGTGATACAGGTAGCTATTAAAGCCAACCAGTACCGCCGCCAGGCCGACAAAGCTGTGCAGAATCGCCACCAGCTCCGGCATTTCGGTCATCTCGACACGCTTCGCCAGGCGAATACCAATTGCGCCGCCGATGATCATCGCCACCAGGATCCACGCAACGTTGCCGGTATCCGGCCCGAAAATCGTGGCCATCAGCGCAATCGCCATCCCGGCGATACCAAAGTTGTTACCCTGCTGCGACGTTTCGTGCTTTGAAAGGCCCGCCAGGCTGAAAATAAACAGGATCGCGGCAACAATGTATGCAGCTGTAACTAATCCTCCAGACATAAGTTACCCCTTATCCCTTACGAAACATTTTCAGCATACGCTGAGTCACGGTGAAGCCACCGAAGATATTGATACTGGCAATAAGTACCGCGATAAAGCTGAGGAAGCTGACCCAGCCGCCGTGACCAATCTGCAGCAACGCCCCGACCACGATGATCCCGGAGATGGCGTTGGTGACCGACATCAGCGGGGTGTGCAGCGCATGGGAGACGTTCCACACCACGTAGTAACCCACCACGCAGGAGAGCGCGAACACGGTGAAGTGACCGAGGAACTCTTTCGGTGCGACGTCAGCCAGCCAGCCGAACAGAATGATAGCGAGGGCCATAAACGCAAATTTGCGCCACGGCGACGCCGGTTTTGCCGGCTCTTTGGCGATCGGTGCCGCTTTAGCGGCCGCCTGCGGCTGCGCAGAAACCTGAATCGGCGGCGCAGGCCAGGTGATTTCACCGTCACGCACAACCGTTACGCCGCGCACGACCACGTCGTCAAAATCAACGTTAACGTTGCCGTCTTTCTCTTTGCAGAGCAGCTTCAGCAGATTGACGAGGTTGGTGCCGTAGAGCTGGGACGACTGGGTAGGCAGACGGCCTGGCAGGTCAGTATAACCGATCACTTTTACGCCGTTGGCCGTGGTGGTGACCACGCCCGGAACGGTGTATTCGCAGTTGCCGCCGTTTTGCGAGGCCAGGTCGACGATCACGCTGCCAGCCTTCATTGAATCGACCATTTCACGGGTAATCAGCTTCGGTGCCGGTTTACCTGGGATCAGCGCCGTGGTGACAATAATGTCCACCTCTTTCGCCTGGGCGGCGAACAGCGCCATTTCGGCTTTGATAAACGCCTCAGACATCACTTTCGCGTAGCCGTCGCCGCTGCCAGCCTCTTCTTTGAAATCCAGCTCGAGGAACTCGGCGCCCATACTCTGCACCTGTTCTTTTACTTCCGGGCGGGTGTCAAAGGCACGGACGATAGCGCCCAGGCTGTTTGCCGCCCCGATGGCCGCAAGACCGGCAACGCCAGCGCCGATGACCATCACCTTGGCCGGTGGCACTTTGCCCGCAGCGGTGATCTGCCCGGTAAAGAAGCGGCCAAACTCGTGGGCGGCTTCAACGATGGCACGGTAGCCTGCGATGTTGGCCATCGAGCTCAGGGCATCGAGCGACTGCGCGCGCGAAATACGCGGCACGGAATCCATTGCCATCACGGTGACGCCACGCGCCGCCAGCTTCTCCATCAGCGCCGGGTTTTGCGCCGGCCAGATAAAGCTCACCAGCGTGGTGCCCGGATTCAGCAGTGAAATTTCGCTCTCTTCCGGTGCGTTCACCTTCAGAATAATGTCCGAATGCCAGACGTTATCGCCGTCTACAATTTCGGCGCCAGCCTGAATAAACGCTTCGTCATCGAAGCTTGCCAGCTTGCCCGCGCCGCTTTCAACCGCGACGGTAAAACCCAGTTTCAGCAGTTGCTCCACCGTTTTCGGTGTTGCCGCTACGCGGGTTTCATTGGCAAACCGTTCTCTTGGTACCCCAATACGCATAGTAATCCCTTCCATCGGTTTTTGATGATGGTTTGTCGAACATTCATTACGGTTATACGACAACGGTCAGAAGTGTTAACCCGTGACTAACGCATATCCGCAGAAAATAAAACAGTAACAAACTTTCTATAACCTACTGAAAATGACGCTTGTGATCCACCGCAAGAAAACACTATTTCTGCATTTATCTGTCAAAAATAAGCGATCGGCGTCTCTGACAGGCATATTTCCCTTTATTTCACCGCCAGAGCCGATATTTAGCTTAGACGAAGCGGCAAAAACACGATATAGCGCCAGCGCAGAACAACTTATTAACATTAAATTAACTTGTGAAAGTCATATGCTTTATTAGTTTTTCTGGTCAAACGCGTGTTTTTTCAACATATCACTAAATGTTATACAAATTGGCTGCTTACTCCGCATATGCAGCAAAAAATGCCGCAGACAGCAGCGGGTGTTAAATGCCATAATCGGCCACGTTTTAAAACTAACAACTCCACCAGTACCTGGTTTGCGTAAGGCGAAGGATTATTTTTATGAAGCTTAAGAACACTCTCCTGGCGTCCGCACTCCTTGCTGCGACCGCCCTGTCCGCCAGTGCAGCGACAGAGTTAACGCCGGAGCAAGCGTCAGCGTTGAAACCCTACGATCGTGTCGCCATCGTTGGCCGTTTTAACGCCATTGGCGACGCGGTTGATGCCGCATCAAAACGCGCCGATAAAGAAGGTGCTGCCTCATTTTACGTTGTCGACTCAGCTGATTATGGCAACAGCGGCAACCAGCGTGTGATCGTGGCACTGTATAAAGACAATGCCGAGAAAGCCGACGTGCAGAAAAACCGCGTCATTAATGGCGTGATGGAGCTGCCAAAAGACCAGGCCGTTCTGCTTGAGCCGTACGACACCGTCACCATTCAGGGTTTTTACCGCAGCCAGCCGGAAGTGAACGACGCTATCACTAAAGCCGCGAAGGCCAAAGATGCGGACTCCTTCTACATCGTTCGTCAGATCGATGCCAACCAGGGCGGCAACCAGCGTATTACCGCGTACCTGTATAAAGCAGACGCCAAAAAACGCGTGGTGCAGAGCCCGGATGTGATCCCTGCCGACTCCGATGCGGGCCGTGCGGCGATCGCCAAAGGCGGCGAAGAAGCGAAGAAAGTTGAAATCCCAGGCGTAGCCACCAGCGCGGCGCCAGGCGCCTCCGCTGCTGGCGTGGGCCGCTTCTTCGAAACTCAAACCACCAAAGGCGGTCGTTACAGCGTAACGCTGGCCGATGGCACCAAAATTGAAGAGCTGAATAACGCCACGGCTGCGCAGATGGTGCCGTTTGACAGCATCAAGTTTACCGGCAACTACGCCAACATGACCGAAGTCTCCCACCAGGTGGCGAAGCGTGCAGCGAAGAAAGGGGCCAAGTATTACCACATCACCCGCCAGTGGCAGGAACGTGGCAATAACATGACCATCAGTGCCGATCTGTACAAATAAGTAAACTGTTTCACAAGGGCGGCGCAATGCCGCCTTTTTTTTGATTTTTCCCGCTAATTCAGCCCTTCCTCATTGCATGCCTTCATCACACTCCGTAAAATCCCGCGCCTTAGTGTTATTCACCATTTTTATGCGCTTCGGCGAAATAATTATGCTGGATCTGATTCTTTCTTAACAGGAAGCCAATGGAAAAGAAACTTGGCCTGAGCGCTTTAACTGCGCTGGTTTTAAGCTCGATGCTCGGTGCGGGGGTATTCAGTCTGCCGCAGAATATGGCCGCCATTGCCAGCCCCTCAGCGCTGCTGATTGGCTGGGCGATTACCGGCGTGGGGATTCTGCTGCTGGCCTTCGCCATGCTGCTGCTGACACGTATTCGCCCTGACCTCGACGGCGGGATTTTCACCTACGCCCGCGAAGGCTTTGGCGAACTGATTGGCTTCTGTTCCGCATGGGGTTACTGGCTGTGCGCGGTCATTGCCAACGTCTCTTATCTGGTGATTGTCTTCTCTGCCCTGAGTTTCTTTACCGATACGCCGGAACTGCGCCTGTTTGGCGATGGCAACACCTGGCAATCGATCGTCGGATCGTCCTTTTTGCTATGGTTTGTTCACGCCCTTGTGCTGCGCGGTGTGCAGACCGCTGCGGGGATCAACCTGGTCGCCACGCTGGCGAAGCTGGTCCCGCTGGGGCTGTTTATCGTGCTGGCATTTATCGCCTTTCGTCTTGATGTGTTTAGCCTGGATTTCTCCGGCGTGGCGCTGGGCGTCCCAGTCTGGGAGCAGGTCAAAAACACGATGCTGATCACCCTGTGGGTGTTTATCGGGGTTGAAGGCGCTGTGGTGGTGTCGGCCCGCGCGCGTAATAAACACGACGTGGGACGCGCCACGCTGCTGGCGGTCCTGGCGGCGCTGGGCGTCTATCTGCTGGTCACCCTGCTGTCGCTGGGCGTGGTGGCACGTCCTGAGCTTGCCGAGATGCGTAACCCGTCGATGGCGGGCCTGATGGTCAAAATGATGGGGTCCTGGGGTGAGGTGGTGATCGCCGCCGGGCTGATCGTGTCCGTCTGCGGGGCCTACCTGAGCTGGACGATTATGGCGGCGGAAGTGCCGTTCCTCGCCGCGACGCACAAAGCGTTCCCGCGACTGTTTGCCCGGCAGAACAAGAACAACGCGCCGTCAGCGTCGCTGTGGTTAACCAACATCAGTGTGCAGATTTGTCTGGTGCTGATCTGGCTCACAGGTTCAGACTATAACACCTTGTTAACCATCGCCTCTGAGATGATTCTGGTACCCTATTTCCTGGTGGGCGCTTATTTGTTAAAAATTGCCACCCGCCCGATGCACACTGTGGTAGGAATGGGAGCGTGTATTTACGGATTATGGCTGCTGTATGCTTCCGGGCCGCTGCATCTGCTGCTGTCGGTCGTGCTTTATGCTCCGGGGTTGCTGGTGTTTATGTACGCCCGCCACACCCACCAGCTGCAGCATGCGCTGAAGCGCCGTGAAATGGCGCTGATTGGATTGTTACTGGTTGCCGCATTACCGGCAACGTGGATGTTGATGGGATAAGCACGCTGTCCCGTCGCGAACGGATAAGGAGTACACGATGGGACACAAACAACCGCTGCCAATTCTGATTACCGGCGGAGGCCGTCGAATCGGCCTCGCCCTCGCGCATCACTTTCTGAATCTTCATCAGCCCGTGATCGTCAGCTATCGCACGGAATACCCGGCAATTGCTACTCTGCGTGACGCGGGGGCAGTCTGTATTCAGGCCGATTTCTCTACTGACGACGGGATCCTGGCGTTTGCCGGGCAGGTTAAAAACGAAACCCCGGGCCTGCGCGCCATTATTCATAACGCCAGCGCGTGGATGCCCGAAAAAGCGGACACCTCGCTCAGCGACACATTGGCCGGCATGCTGCAGATCCACGTTCATGCACCCTACTTACTCAACCATGCCCTGGCGGAGTTGCTGTGCGGCCACGGCCATGCGGCCGGCGACATTATCCATTTCACCGACTATGTTGTTGAGCGCGGCAGCGACAAGCATATTGCCTATGCCGCCAGCAAAGCGGCGCTGGATAATATGACTCGCTCGTTTGCCCGCAAGCTGGCACCGGAGGTCAAGGTGAACGCCATCGCCCCGTCGTTAATTCTGTTTAACGAGCATGACGATGCCGACTATCGCCAGCAGGCACTGAATAAATCGCTGATGAAAATCGCGCCTGGCGAAAAAGAGGTGATTGATTTGATCGACTATATTTTCAGCAGCTGCTATGTCACCGGACGGTCGTTTGGCGTCGACGGCGGACGGCCGTTGCGTTAGTGAAAACGGCTCCAGCAGAAAATTAACCCCCAGGCGCTGAGGCTCCAGCACACCACCGCCCCGCCCAGCGCCAGGGGCAGACGCATAAATCCTGTGAAGTACCACAGCGAAAGCAGATAGAGAAAGTACGGAATGATTGACCACATGCCGAACACGATGGTGGTGCGCAGCGCCTCGATTCCGCGCTCTGAGGCGACAATATAGTGGGCGATCAGCGCGAAAGTCGGGAACAGTGGAATGAGTCCGGCAATATAGTAATTTTTGGTTTTGGCGAGAACGCCGATCAATACCACCACCAGCGCGCCGATTGCCGCTTTTATCAACAACCCCATTCCTTTTCCCTTTCAAAAACACCCACAATGTTCGGCAGCATAACGGAACCGCAACAATTTGCGAATGATTAATGGAACGTTAAGGTTGCGCGGTGTATGTTGGCCTTTTTCGCAGATCAGACGGCGTATGAACAAGATCGTATATGTTGAAGATGAACCCGAAGTCGGCCAGCTGATTGCTGCGTATCTGGGTAAGCATGATATGGATGTCATCGTCGAACCGCGCGGTGACCGCGCGGAAGACGTGGTGGCGCGGGAGAAACCCGACCTGGTGCTGCTGGATATCATGCTGCCCGGCAAAGACGGCATGACGCTATGCCGGGATCTGCGCGCCCACTGGAACGGGCCAATTGTGCTGCTGACCTCCCTCGACAGCGACATGAACCATATTCTGTCACTGGAGATGGGCGCCAACGATTATATCCTGAAGACCACCCCACCTGCGGTCCTGCTGGCGCGCCTGCGCCTGCATCTGCGCCAGCACGTGGCGGCCACCGGCGACAACCCGGTCCCGACATTAACCCCGCATAAAGCGCTGCGCTTTGGCACCTTGTCTATCGACCCGGTGAATCGCCAGGTCCTGCTCTCCGGGGAGCAGGTGGCGCTCTCGACCGCCGATTTCGACTTGCTGTGGGAGCTGGCAACGCACGCCGGGCAGATCATGGACCGCGATGCGCTGCTAAAAAACCTGCGCGGCGTCAGCTATGACGGGATGGATCGCAGCGTGGATGTGGCAATATCGCGCCTGCGTAAGAAGCTGCTGGACAGCGCGACCGAACCCTTTCGCATTAAAACCGTGCGTAACAAAGGCTACCTCTTCGCCCCGCACGCCTGGGACATCTGAATCTTTAGCCGGGTACCGTCATGAAAAAGCTGTTTGTGCAGTTTTACCTGCTGCTGTTTGTCTGCTTCCTGGTGATGACCATGCTGGTCGGGCTGGTCTATAAATTCACTGCCGAGCGCGCGGGCCGCCAGTCGCTGGATGATTTGATGAAGAGTTCCCTCTATCTGATGCGCAGCGAACTGCGGGAGATCCCACCCCACGACTGGGCGCGCACGTTAAAAGAGCTGGACCTGAACCTGTCGTTTGAGTTGCGCATCGAGCCGCTGAAGAAATACGTCCTGGATCCGTCCACGATGCAGCGTCTTCGCGGCGGCGACATTGTGGCGCTTGACGAACAGTACACCTTTATCCAGCGCATCCCGCGCAGTAACTATGTGCTGGCGGTGGGCCCGGTACCTTATCTCTATTTCCTGCATCAGATGCGCCTGCTGGATATCGCCCTGTTGGCCTTTATCGCCATCTCGCTGGCCTTCCCGGTGTTTATCTGGATGCGCCCCCACTGGCAGGACATTCTCCGTCTCGAGGCCGCCGCCCAACGCTTTGGTGACGGGCATCTGACAGAGCGGATTCATTTTGACAGCGCCTCCAGCTTTGAGCGTCTCGGCGTGGCCTTTAACCAGATGGCCGATAATATCAACGCTCTGATTGCCAGTAAGAAACAGCTGATTGACGGTATCGCCCATGAGCTGCGCACCCCGCTGGTGCGGCTACGCTACCGGCTGGAGATGAGCGAAAACCTGACGCCTGCTGAGTCGCAGGCGCTCAACCGCGATATCAGCCAGCTCGAAGCGCTGATCGAGGAGCTGCTGACCTACGCCCGTCTCGACCGCCCGCAGAATGAGTTAAAGCTCAGCACCCAGGATCTTCCCGCCTGGCTACACAGCTATGTGGAGGACGTGCAGAGCGTCAACCCGCAGCGCACGCTTCAGGTCAACTGCACGAGTGGTGACTACGGTGCGCTGGATATGCGCCTGATGGAGCGCGCGGTGGATAATCTGGTCAATAACGCCCTGCGCTACAGCGACCACCAGCTGCGCATTTCCCTGCACCTGAACGGCAATCGCGCCAGCCTGTGGGTGGAAGATGATGGCCCCGGCATTGCTCCCGATGCCCGCCAGCGCGTGTTTGAACCCTTTGTGCGTCTCGACCCGAGCCGCGACCGCTCGACCGGCGGCTGCGGCCTGGGACTGGCTATTGTCCACTCTATCGCTCAGGCGTTGGGCGGTGACGTCAGCTGCGAAGAGAGCGACCTCGGCGGAGCACGGTTCTGCTTTAACTGGCCCGTCTGGCATCAGCACCCTTCATTCACCTCTGCCTGACCCCACGCGCACGCTGGCCTGACCGGGCGTGCTATGCTATCTTTTCAGTATGTTGTAACTAAGGTAGTGTGCGATGGCAACTTATGATCTGATTGAACGTTTAAATAGCACCTTTCGCCAGATGGAGCACGAGCTGGCGCAATTGACCGCCGACCTGCAAACCTGTCGACTGCTGGCGGGGCGCGTCTTCTCACTCCCGGATGTGGTGAAAGGTGCCGAGCACGATCCGCTCAACACCATTGCCGTTAAGCAGCACCTGGGGCAAGAAGCGCTGGGGATGGCGCTGCAGCACTATCGCCATCTGTTTATCCACCAGCAGTCTGAAACCCGCAGCAGCAAGGCCGCCGTGCGCCTGCCGGGGGTGATTTGCCTGCAGAGCGACGCCGCTCATCGGGAACAGCTCTCGGCACAAATCGCGAGCATAAACGCGCTGAAAGCCGACTTTGAAAAAATCGTCACCGAGGAGTCAGGCTTGCCGTCCGCGGCGCGTTTTGAGTGGGTGCATCATCAACTGCCGGGGCTTATCACCCTCAATGCCTACCGCACGCTGACCGTCATTCACCATCCAGCCACCCTGCGCTTCGGCTGGGCCAATAAGCACATTATTAAGAACCTCACCCGCGAAGACGTCCTGCAAATGCTGGAAAAAAGCCTGAAAGCGCCGCGCGCGGTGGCGCCCTGGTCGCGGGATCAGTGGGTGGAACGGCTTGAGGCCGAATATAGCGCTATTCACGCCCTGCCTGCTGACGCGCGGCTGAAGATTAAACGTCCGGTGAAGGTGCAGCCCATTGCCCGGGTCTGGTATGCCGGGCAACAAAAACAGGTTCAGTACGCCTGCCCCACGCCGCTGATTGCGCTGTATGACACCGACCAGGGCGCGGTGCTGCCGGATATTGGGGAACTGCTGAACTACGATGCTGAGAATGTCCAGCACCGTTTTAAACCGCAGGCGCAGCCGCTCAGGCCCATCATTGAGCGGCTGCACCTGTACGTGGCGGAGTGACTATTTTTGGCTGCCGACCATCTGCTCCGGGCGCACCCAGCTGTCGAATTCGGCCTCAGAGAGATAGTCCAGAGCCAGGGCGGCGGCTTTTAGCGTCAGCCCCTCTTTATGCGCCTTTTTGGCAATTTCTGCCGCCTTGTCGTAGCCGATATGGGTATTGAGCGCAGTCACCAGCATTAAGGATTCGTTTAACAGTTGGCTGATGCGCTCGCGTTCAGGCTCAATGCCGATCGCGCAGTGCGCGTTAAAACTCTCCATCCCGTCGGCGAGCAGGCGCACCGATTGCAGGAAATTATGGATGACCATCGGACGGTAGACGTTGAGCTCGAAGTTGCCTGACGCGCCGCCCATGTTCACCGCCACGTCGTTGCCCATCACCTGACAGCACAGCATGGTCATGGCTTCGCACTGGGTCGGATTCACCTTACCTGGCATTATCGAGCTGCCCGGCTCGTTTTCCGGGATGCTGATTTCACCGATGCCGCAGCGCGGTCCGGAGGCCAGCCAGCGCACATCGTTAGCAATTTTCATCAACGACGCCCCCAGCCCTTTCAGCGCACCGTGGGCATGCACCAGCGCATCGCAGGTGGCCAGTGCTTCAAACTTGTTGGGCGCGGTCACGAACGGCTGTTGGGTGATGGTCGCCAGCTCCTGAGCCACGCGCACCGCGTACTCGGGATGGGTGTTCAGCCCGGTGCCGACCGCGGTACCGCCCAGCGCCAGCTCCGCCAGATGCGGCAGGCTGTGGTCGATGTGGCGCAGGTTATGTTCAAGCATCGCCACCCAGCCAGAAATCTCCTGACCCAGCGTCAGCGGCGTAGCGTCCTGCAGATGGGTACGGCCAATTTTGACGATATCGGCAAAGGCATGGGCCTTCTGGTCGAGGGTCTGTTTCAGCACATTCAATTGGGGGATCAACTGCTCGCGCAGGGCAATCAGCGCCGCCACGTGCATCGCCGTCGGGAAGACGTCATTGGAGCTTTGGCTTTTGTTGACGTCATCGTTGGGGTGGATTTTGCGTTCCATGCCGCGCACTCCGCCGAGCAGTTCGCTGCCCCGGTTTGCCAGCACTTCGTTCATGTTCATGTTGCTCTGCGTACCGGAGCCGGTTTGCCAGATGGCGAGGGGAAATTCATCAGGGTGTTTTCCCGCCAGCACTTCATCAGCGGCGGTAATAATTGCGGTGGCTTTCTCCGCCGCCAGCAGGCCCAGATCCTGGTTCACTTTGGCGGCCGCGCGTTTGGTCAGCGCCAGCGCCTGGATAAGCGAGACAGGCATTTTTTCAGTGGAGATACGGAAGTGTTCCAGCGAACGCTGGGTTTGCGCGCCCCAAAGTTTGTCCTGCGGGACGTCGATGGCACCCATCGAGTCTTTCTCACTGCGTGAGGTGGTCATTACTTTCTCCTTGATAACAACGAAGTGGGTTGCTCACAGCTCAAAGAAATAAGTATTGATGAGAACGGGAAAACGGTATGGCGCTTTGTGCGCTCTTTTTTTACCGGGCGGCATTCGCACCGCCCGGCATAACTACAGACTTACTTTACACAGGCAGAACACTGGGAGGACTGGATCTGCTTGAAGAAGTCATTGCCTTTGTCATCCACCAGAATAAACGCCGGGAAGTCTTCAACTTCGATTTTCCAGATAGCTTCCATCCCCAGCTCCGGGTATTCCACGCACTCCAGGCTTTTGATACTGCCCTGCGCCAGCACTGCTGCCGGGCCGCCGATGCTGCCCAGATAGAAGCCGCCATGTTTGTGGCAGGCGTCGGTCACCTGTTGGCTGCGGTTGCCCTTCGCCAGCATGATCATGCTGCCGCCGTTGGCCTGCAGCTGATCGACATAGGAGTCCATACGGCCTGCAGTGGTTGGGCCTAACGAGCCGGACGCATAGCCATCCGGTGTTTTTGCCGGGCCTGCGTAGTAGATCGGGTGATCTTTAATGTACTGCGGCAGCCCTTCGCCGTTATCCAGACGCTCCTGCAACTTAGCGTGCGCGATATCGCGACCGACAATAATGGTGCCGTTCAGCGACAGACGGGTGGAAACCGGATAGGCAGACAGTTGCGCGAGGATCTCGCTCATTGGACGGTTCAGGTTAACGTGGACCGCTTCCCCCTCGCCCGCCTTACGCAGCGCTTCCGGGATGTATTTGCCTGGGTTGTTTTCCAGCTTTTCGATCCAGACGCCGTCGCGGTTGATTTTGGCCTTGATGTTGCGGTCTGCCGAGCAGGAGACGCCCATCCCCACCGGGCAGGAGGCACCGTGACGCGGCAGGCGGATCACGCGGATGTCGTGGGCAAAATATTTGCCGCCAAACTGTGCGCCCAGACCGAGGTTCTGCGCTTCGACCAGCAGTTCCTGCTCGAGCTGAACGTCACGGAACGCCTGACCGTGTTCATTCCCTTCGGTCGGGAGGTCATCGTAGTATTTGGTGGAGGCCAGCTTGACGGTTTTCAGGGTGCTTTCTGCCGAAGTCCCCCCGATGACAAACGCGATGTGGTACGGCGGGCAGGCTGCGGTGCCGAGGGTGCGCATCTTCTCGACCAGGTAGTTTTTCAGCTTGCCCGGCGAGAGCAGCGCTTTGGTTTCCTGATAGAGATAGGTTTTATTGGCGGAACCGCCGCCCTTGGCGATGCACAGGAATTTGTATTCGTCGCCATCGACGCTGTACAGGTCAATCTGCGCCGGCAGGTTGGTGCCGGTGTTGACCTCTTTGTACATATCCAGCGCCGCATTTTGCGAGTAGCGCAGGTTATCTTCGATATAGGTGTTGTACACGCCGTGGGCCAGGGCCGCTTCATCACCGCCGCCGGTCCAGACGCGCTGGCCTTTTTTACCGGTAATGATGGCGGTGCCGGTGTCCTGACAGGTCGGCAGAATGCCTTTAGCGGCGATATCGGAGTTACGCAGGAACTGCAGCGCGACGTATTTGTCGTTTTCGCTGGCCTGCGGATCGCTGAGGATATCGGCCACCTGCTGCTGATGCGCCGGGCGCAGCATAAAGGAGGCATCGTGGAAAGCGTGCTGCGCCAGCAGCGTCAGCGCCTGCGGATCGACTTTGAGGATCTCTTGTCCCTCAAATTCAGAGACGGAAACGTGGTCGCGGGTTAACAGGTAATATTCGGTCTGATCCTTTGCCAGCGGGAAAGGATCCTGGTAATGGAAGGGTTTGTTCGACATTGATCTCTCACTTACGACATTGCTGATTATGGTTCAGGCAGATCTTCCGTTGCCCTGCTTAAAAGCGAGTTGGCCTATCCTACACAATTTTTTAACAAAAACTGAGACTAGTACGACTTTTTCCGCGCAGAGGTTACTTCCGCCCGGTTTATTGCTTTAATACGGGCAGTTAATTCCACATTTGAAACAGGGCTTGATAATGCAAAAACTCATCAACTCAGTGCAGAACTACGCCTGGGGAAGTCAAACTGCGTTAACGGATCTCTACGGCATCGCCAACCCGGACAACCTGCCGATGGCAGAGTTGTGGATGGGCGCGCACCCGAAGAGCAGCTCAAAAATTGAAGATGCCCACGGCATACGCGCTCTGCGCGATGTGATCGATGCCGATAAAGAGACGCTGTTAGGTAGTACTGTCGCCCAACGTTTTGGCGAACTGCCGTTCCTGTTTAAGGTCTTGTGCGCCGATCAGCCCCTCTCTATCCAGGTCCATCCCAACAAACATGCTTCGGAAGAAGGCTTTGCCAAAGAGAACGCGGCCGGTATTCCGCTGGACGCCGCTGAGCGTAACTATAAAGACCCGAATCATAAACCTGAGCTGGTGTTCGCCCTGACCCCGTTCCTGGCGATGAACGCCTTCCGCGAGTTCTCTGAGATCGTCTCCCTGCTGCAGCCGGTTGCCGGGGCGCACAGCGCGATTGCCCACTTCCTCGAAAAACCCGATGCCAGCCGTCTGAGCCACCTGTTCGCCAGCCTGCTGAATATGCAGGGCGACGAGAAAGCGCGCGCGCTGGGCGTGCTGAAAGCCGCGCTGAACAACCAGCAGGGCGAGCCATGGCAGACCATTCGCGTGATTTCAGAATTTTACCCGGACGACAGCGGCCTGTTCTCTCCGCTGCTGCTGAACGTGGTGAAACTGGCCCCCGGCGAAGCGATGTTCCTGTTTGCCGAAACGCCGCACGCCTACCTGAAAGGGGTGGCGCTGGAGGTGATGGCCAACTCCGATAACGTTCTGCGCGCGGGGCTGACGCCGAAGTATATCGATATCCCGGAACTGGTCGCCAACGTGCAGTTCGTTGCCAAACCGGCGGCGGAGCTGCTCACCCAGCCGGTACAAAACGGCGCTGAGCTGGACTTCCCGATCCCGGTAGATGACTTTGCCTTTTCCCTGCATGCCCTGAGCAGCACAGAAACGGTTATCGCCCAGCAGAGCGCCGCGATCCTGTTCTGCGTGGACGGCGAAGCGGTACTGAGCAAGGGCGACGAGCGGCTGGTACTGCAGCCTGGCGAGTCCGCCTTTATCGCCGCCAACGACTCACCGGTTAGCGTCAGCGGCGTCGGACGACTGGCAAGGGTATTCAATAAGCTGTAGTGACCTACTGATTGTTTTAACAATTATTGCTAAGCTATAGGTAACCTTATGACCTTACCGGGCGGTTTTGACCGCTCGGTTTCATTTTTATGGATAATCACGATGAAAAAATCGGTTATAGCTGCAGGCATTATTGTTGCGTTAGGCGTGGTCTGGACAGGTGCTTCCTGGTTTACCGGGAAACAGCTGGAAACCCGCATGGCCGAGATGGTGGCTCAGGCAAATAGCGAAATCAAAAAATCCGGGCTCGAACTGAGCTATCAGGACTATCAGCGCGGCGTGTTCTCCAGCCATCTGCAGCTGGTGGTTAAACCGCTGGCCGGCACCGAAAGCCCGTGGCTGAAGCCGGGCGAGAGCATTATCCTGAACGAAGAGGTCGATCATGGCCCGTTCCCGTTGACCCAGCTGAAAACCTTCAACCTGATCCCGTCGATGGCCTCGGTTAAAACCACCCTGGTGAACAACGAAGCCGCGAAGCCGCTGTACGATCTGGCGAAGAATGAATCCCCGTTCGTGGTGGACACCCGCATCAGCTATGCCGGTGACACCCGCTCCGATATCGCCCTGAAACCGCTGAACTACGAGAGCGGCGACGAGAAAGTGGCCTTCAGCGGCGGTAACTTCCAGCTGGATGCGGATCGCGAAGGCAATGTCTTCTCCCTGAAAGGTGAAGCGGCCAGCGGTCTGGTTAACGCGGTGAACGAATACAATCAAAAGGTCCAGCTGACCTTTAACAACCTGAAAGCCGAGGGTGACAGCCACCTGACCAGTTTTGACGAGCGTATTGGCGACCAGAAGATCATCCTGGATAAGCTGGCAAT
This sequence comes from Silvania hatchlandensis, assembly GCF_025564065.1. Lineage (GTDB taxonomy): Bacteria > Pseudomonadota > Gammaproteobacteria > Enterobacterales > Enterobacteriaceae > Enterobacter > Enterobacter hatchlandensis. Next base: position 151,038 of record NZ_JAMGZK010000053.1, read on the forward strand.
CGCCATTGAAGGCAAAGAGATGGCGGTTCTGGAGGGGATGGATCTCACCGGTAAATCTGAAATTTCTCAGGATGGAAAAAGCATCAACAGCCAGCTGGATTACACCCTCAAGAGCCTGAAAGTGCAGAATCAGGATCTGGGCAACGGCAAGCTGACGCTGAAAGTCGGCAATATCGACGGGCAGGCCTGGCACCAGTTTAGCGAGAAATACCGCGCCGACAGCCAGGCGCTGCTGGCCGACAAAGCGCTGATGACCGATAACCCAGCGCTGTACCAGCAGAAAGCGATGGATGCTTTCTTCGGCAACCTGCCGATCCTGCTGAAGGGAGAACCGGTGGTGACCATCGCCCCGTTGAGCTGGAAAAACAGCAAAGGCGAGACCAACTTCAACCTGTCGCTGTTCCTGAAGGATCCGGCCACCGCCACGGGTGAAGCGCAGACCCTGTCCCAGGAAGTGGATCGCAGCGTGAAGTCCCTCGAAAGCAAGCTGACCATCCCGATGGACATGGCGACCGAGCTGATGACCCAGGTGGCGAAGCTCGAAGGCTATAACGACGAAGACGCGGGCAAGCTGGCCAGCCAGCAGGTGAAAGGCCTGGCGGCGATGGGTCAGATGTTCCGCATCACCACCCTGGAAGACAACGTGATTGGCGCCAGCCTGCAGTACGCGAACGGCCAGGTGACGCTCAACGGGCAGAAAATGCCGTTGGAAGAGTTTGTTGGGATGTTTGGCGTGCCTACGCTGGGGATGCCAGAACCGGCAGTTCCGGCTGAACCTGCCGTCCCGGCAGACCCTGCGGTTCCGGTTGTGCCACAGCAGTAAAAAACAAAACCCCTCTTAGAGGGGTTTTTTATTGCTTCAGGCTAACGCCCTACCACCAGCCTTGCCGGGACAATCTGATGCCCCGCCGCCACATCGCTGCGTTCAATCCGCTGCATGATGCGGTCGGCCAGGGTATATCCCATCTCGCGGGCGGGCGTCGTGATCCAGGCAATCGGCAGATCGTCGAGCGCGTTTTCCGGCACATCGGCGAATGCCCCCAGCGCGACCTGGTGATCGAAGAAAGCATCCACCCCGACCTCCCCACTCTGGCGTCCGGCCCGCATCAGGCCAAACCACGCCCCCATCGCAATCGCCTCGTTATAGCAGATCACCGCGCTGATGGTCGGGTTGTGGCGCAACAGCGCCCCGATGGCTTCGGCGGCTTTTTTCTGACTGGCGTCGCACTCGACCACCCATTCGCTGTGGAACGGAAGGCCGTATTTCAGCAGCGTGGCGCAATAGCCCCCCACCCGCTCCGCACGGGTCAGGGAGGCGCTGTTGCCCCCCAGCCAGGCGATGCGCTGATGACCCCGACGAATAAGATGTTCGGTCAGCATTTGTGCGGCCTGCATATTATCCGGGCGCAGCGTGTCGGCCTCGTCCAGATAGCTGGCACGGGAGGCAAACACCAGAGGAACGCCTTTTTGCGCGGCGCGCTCGCACAGTTCATTGCTCAGACCGGAGGCCCCGGCAATGATCACCCCGTCGACGCCCTGGGACAGTAGCATGTCGAGACGCTGGAGCAGCTGATCGGCTTCACGCCCGCCGTGGAGTAAAAACACCATCCGCCCCTGGGCCTCCAGCGCCTCCGTCAGGCCGGCGGTGAGCTCGGCATAAAACGGCGAGGTCAGGTCGCGCACAATCAAACCAATCACCCCACTTTGCCCACCGCGCAGCGCCGAGGCCTGGCGATTGCGCACAAAGCCCAGCTGTTCAACTGCGTCATTGACCCGCTGACCGGTGGCGGAGGAGATCCGTCCTTTTCCGCTCAACACCAGTGAAACGGTGCTGACTGACACGCCAGCCGCCAGCGCGACGTCATTAATGGTGATTTTTTTCGCTACAGCCATGTGTCGGCGTGACTCCCTGATAATGAGATCGGTAAAACGTTTTATCAATACGTTATCTTTATACTCTCTGCCAAAGCCTGAGAATGTGATTTAGCGCGCACTAAACTTTGATAAAACGTTTTATCTTCTCGCAGCACTGAGGCAGGTAAACTTATTTTAACATTCAAGGAGTCGTTTTATGACGGCGAAAGCAGCACAAAAAATATCGCTATGGGAGTTTTTCCAGTCGTTGGGTAAAACCTTTATGCTGCCCGTGGCGCTGCTCTCCTTCTGCGGGATCATGCTCGGGATCGGCAGTTCCCTGAGCAGCAACGATGTCGTTACCCTGATCCCGATGCTGGGCAACCCTGTGCTGCAGGCGATTTTCGTCTGGATGAGCAAAATCGGCTCTTTTGCTTTTAGCTTCCTGCCAGTAATGTTCTGTATCGCTATCCCGCTGGGGCTGGCGCGCGAGAACAAAGGCGTCGCGGCATTTGCCGGTTTCGTTGGCTACGCGGTAATGAACCTGGCGGTCAACTTCTGGCTGACCGCGAAAGGCATTCTGCCCACCACCGACGCGGCAGTGCTGAAAGCCAACAATATTCAGAGTGTGCTGGGGATCCAGTCGATTGATACCGGCATCCTGGGCGCAGTGATCGCGGGCGTCATCATCTGGATGCTGCACGAACGTTTTCACAATATCCGCCTGCCGGACGCGCTGGCCTTCTTTGGTGGCACCCGTTTTGTGCCAATCATCACCACCGTGGCGATGGGCCTGTTCGGGCTGGTGATCCCGCTGGTGTGGCCGATTTTCGCAATGGGCATTACCGGTATCGGCAATATCATCAACAGTGCCGGTGATTTTGGCCCGATGATTTTTGGTACCGGCGAACGCCTGCTGCTGCCTTTTGGCCTGCAGCACATTCTGGTGGCGCTGATCCGCTTTACCGAAGCCGGTGGCACCATGGACGTCTGCGGCAATAACGTCAGCGGCGCGCTGACCATTTTCCAGGCGCAGCTGAGCTGCCCGACCACCCACGGCTTCTCGGAGAGCGCAACCCGCTTCCTGTCGCAGGGTAAAATGCCGGCGTTCCTCGGCGGCTTACCGGGTGCGGCGCTGGCGATGTACCACTGCGCGCGTCCTGAAAATCGGCATAAGATTAAAGGCCTGCTGATTTCCGGCGTCATCGCCTGCGTGGTCGGCGGTACCACAGAACCGATCGAATTCCTGTTCCTGTTCGTCGCCCCGGTGCTGTATCTGATCCATGCTCTGCTCACCGGTCTGGGCTTTACCACCATGGCGGTGCTGGGCGTCACCATTGGGAATACCGACGGCAACGTGATCGACTTTGTGGTGTTCGGCATCCTGCACGGTCTGGCCACCAAATGGTATCTGGTGCCGGTGGTGGCCGGGATCTGGTTTGCGGTCTACTACGCCATCTTCCGCTTCGCCATCACCCGCTTTAACCTCAAAACGCCGGGCCGTGATATCGAGAGTGCGGCCAGCGTGGAACAGGCGGTGGCGGGCGTCACCGGAAAATCGGGTTACAACACCCCGGCAATTCTGGCAGCCCTCGGCGGCGCGGATAATATCACGACGCTGGATAACTGCATCACCCGCCTGCGCCTGTCGGTGAAGGAGATGTCGAAGGTCGATACCGCAGCGCTGAAAGCCAATCGTGCCATCGGCGTGGTCCAGCTCAACCAGCACAATCTACAGGTGGTGATTGGCCCGCAGGTCCAGTCGGTGAAAGATGAACTGGCCACGCTGATGCGCACCGTAGAAGCCTGACGTCTCGCCCCCTTCGCTGAAGGGGGCGTTTATTTAAAGGACAAGAAAGATGTTCGAGTTTTCAACCGTCGTGGATCGTCACGGCACCTGGTGCACCCAGTGGGATTACGTCGCCGACCGTTTCGGCGCATCCGACCTGCTGCCGTTCACCATCTCCGATATGGATTTTGCCACCGCCCCCTGCATTACCGATGCCCTGCATCAGCGCCTCGATCATGGGGTGTTTGGCTACAGCCGCTGGAAAAACGACGAGTTTCTGGCGGCCGTTGCCCACTGGTTCCAGCAGCGTTTTGCCTGCGCGATTGACACCGACGCATTAGTGTATGGCCCGTCGGTCATCTATATGGTTTCTGAGCTGATCCGCCAGGGGTCAAATCCGGGCGACGGCGTGGTGGTGCATACTCCCGCCTACGACGCGTTTTACAAAGCCATCGAGGGCAATCAGCGCCGGGTGGTGGGCGTGGCGCTGGAGAAAGACGCTACCGGCTGGCAGTGCGATATGAACGCGCTTGAAGCGGTGCTGGCCCAGCCGCAAAACCGCATTCTGCTGCTGTGCAGCCCGCAAAACCCGACCGGCAAGGTCTGGACCCGCGACGAGCTGACCACCATGGCCGCGCTGTGCGAACGTCACAACGTGAAGGTCATCAGCGATGAAATTCATATGGATATGGTGTGGGGCGAGCACCAGCACATACCCTGGAGCGCGGTGGCGCGCGGCAACTGGGCACTGGTCACTTCCGGCTCCAAAAGCTTTAACATTCCCGCCCTGACCGGCGCCTATGGTCTGATTAGCGATGAGCCCAGCCGGAGTGCGTACCTGCAGGCACTGAAAAACCGGGATGGCCTGTCGTCGCCCTCGGTGCTGGCGCTGGTCGCCCACATTGCCGCCTACCGCCAGGGCGAGCCGTGGCTGGATGCACTGCGTCAGTATCTGGAGGCCAATTTACGCTATGTTGCTGAGACGCTGAACGCCGCGTTTCCCGCGCTCAACTGGCAGCCGCCGCAGGCCTCTTACCTGGCGTGGATAGACCTGCGCCCGCTCAATCTTGACGACAACGCCCTGCAGAAGGTGCTGATCGAGCAGCAAAAAGTGGCGATCATGCCGGGGTACACTTACGGTGCGGAGGGCGCAGGTTTTGTGCGGCTCAATGCCGGATGCCCGCGCAGCAAGCTCGAGCAAGGGGTGCAGCGGCTGATTGCCGGGATCCGCTCGCTGGGCTAAAACGCTTGCGCAACGGAATATTCCTTTGCGCAAATAGCTTTTTACCTCGTTTTATTTTTATAATGGGCCGCACTACTTTAACTATAAGAGTGCGACCATGATTGATTCCCGCCTGCCGTTAACTGACATTCACCGCCATCTTGATGGCAACATTCGTGCCCAGACCATTCTCGACCTCGGGCAACAATATAATTTGACCCTGCCCGCCCGGACGCTCGAAAGCTTAATCCCGCACGTCCAGGTCACCGAAAACGAACCCGATCTGGTCAGCTTCCTGAGCAAGCTCGACTGGGGCGTGAAGATGCTGGCTTCGCTGGATGCCTGCCGTCGCGTGGCATATGAGAACATCGAAGACGCAGCCCGCAATGGCCTGCACTACGTTGAGCTGCGTTTCTCCCCGGGATATATGGCGATGACCCACCAGTTGCCGGTAGAGGGTGTCGTTGAAGCGGTGATTGCGGGTGTGCGCGAAGGTTGCAAAGCCTTTGACGTTGAAGCACGTCTCATTGGCATCATGAGCCGTACCTTTGGCGAAGCAGCATGCCTGCAGGAGCTGGAAGCGCTGTTGGCGCACCGGGATCAGATCACTGCCATCGATCTGGCGGGTGATGAACTGGGCTTCCCTGGCAGTTTGTTCCTCTCTCACTTTAACCGCGCGCGCGATGCAGGCTGGCACGTCACCGTGCATGCCGGTGAGGCCGCAGGCCCGGAGAGCATCTGGCAGGCGATCCGTGAGCTGGGCGCCGAGCGTATTGGTCACGGGGTAAAAGCGGTGGAAGACAGAGCCCTGATGGATTTTCTGGCGGAGCAGCGCATCGGGATTGAATCCTGTCTGACGTCCAATATCCAGACCAGCACCGTCGCCACGCTGGCGCAGCATCCGCTGAAAATCTTCCTTGAGCATGGGGTTCTGGCCTCGCTGAACACCGACGATCCGGCGGTTCAGGGCGTGGACATTATTCATGAATATACGGTGGCTGCGGCGCTGGCCGGGCTGAGCCGGGAGCAGATCCGCCAGGCGCAGATCAACGGTCTGGAGATGGCCTTTTTAACGCCTGCTGAGAAACAAGCGCTGCGTGATAAGGTTGCGCAGGGATAATAAAAAGCCCGGCATCGCACCGGGCTGATTGCATTACGCCAGACAGAGCGTCGAGCGATGTTTGGCGGATTCAATACCCAGCTCGATCAGCTCCATAATCTGAATCGCCTGACTTGCCGGAACCGGGTTTTCACCGTCACCGTTCAGCGCATCGCGGATACCCGCGTAGTACGCCGGATAGTTGCCCGGCAGCGTCAGCCAGCTCTCTTCCACTCGCTCTTCACCCTCAACGCGGGTCAGGACGCCGTCACGCATGTCGTAGCCCCAGTCTTCCTGCGGCAAACGCTCGCCATTTTTCAGACGATCTTCCTGTGGGTCGAGACCGTATTTCACATAGCTGCCGCGCGTACCGTGAACGATATAGCGCGCCGACTCCGCCGCCGCCAGCATGGTGCCGTGCAGCACGACGCGACGCTGCGGATAGCTCAGTACCGCATGGAAGTAATCCGTGGCCTGCGAGCCAGGACGCAGCTGGGCCAGATCGACGGTCAGGCTGACCGGCAGGCCAAACAGATTGACGGCCTGATCGAGAAGATGCGGAGCCAGATCGTACCAGATGCCGCTCCCGGGGCCTGCCTGCTCGCGCCAGCGGTTACGCACCTGCGGACGGAAACGGTCAAAATGAGACTCAAAGAAAGCAACTTCGCCGAGTGACCCATCGGCAATCAGCGCCTTGACGGTCAGAAAATCGCTGTCCCAACGACGGTTGTGGAATACGGACAGCAGTTTGCCGAGGCTTTTTGCCAGCGCATCCAGCTCGCGCGCTTGTGACAGTGTCACGGTGAAAGGCTTATCGACGACCACGTGTTTACCCGCTTCCAGGGCGGCTTTCGCCAGCGGGAAGTGCGTATCGTTTGGCGTTGGGATCACAATCAAATCAATATCGGGATCGTTGAACAGATGCTTAGGCTCGGAGACCACCGGGACCGTCGGCCAGTCCGCATGGACTTTCGTCGCGTCGCTGCTGGACACTGCCGCCAGCACCATCCCAGGCGTACCGGCAATCAGCGGCGCGTGAAACGTTTTGCTCGCGTAACCATAACCAATTAATCCAACACGGATTTTGTCACTCATGAAGTTGCCTCTCATCTTTTTACACGCTTATTTCACACGATCTTTTCATACGTCACAATAGTTTAATCTGGGGTTTCCCTGCGAAATACACTATTTGCAATCAGTAATTTCTAATTAACATTTATAACTTGCTGAATAAAATAATAAAACAGCCTCGCAAACCGCTTGCTGCATGGACGGGTGCGCTGTAAAATTCTCAACCTGAATTTATGGACAAATCTAATTAATGAATCATGACGACAATTATTAATCGAATTATTGAGTTAGCAGGGTGGATTGTTCTGGGCGTGTCAGTCGTGTTACTGGGTATCGCCAGCCAGATTGATACCTATCAGCCGCCAGAGCCGGTTAACAGCGTGATGCAGCATACCCCCCCTAATAACCACAGCTGATGGCCGTTGCGTATTGCCAGCCGTCATGAACAGCGTTACCCTTCTGCAGGCGTCAGTCGACGCCTGATTTACCAGTAAAGAAAATTCTTAATTTTGCCGACGGGCAGGTACCGCTGTTTACCTTTTTTTGATCCGTTTGTTATTCAAACGAAATACCCCTTCGGTATGACTGACTTTATATAGGGAAAATAATTAATATGACCGTGCAAGATTATTTATTAAAATTTCGCAAAATTAATTCGCTGGAAAGCCTGGAAAAGCTGTTTGACCATCTGAACTATACCCTGAGCGATCATCAGGAGATCATCAGCATGTACCGTGCCGCCGACCACCGCCGCGCTGAGCTGGTCTCTGGCGGGCGTTTGTTCAACATCGGTGAGGTTCCCAAGGCGGTCTGGCACTTCGTGGAATAAGAAAGTAGCCATTCAACTGAATTGTTATATAATCTCGCCCCTGCTAATTTCGCTGCACGCGCTTTGACTGACTTTCGGGAGAGAAGATGGCCACAACGGCTGGAGAAAAAATTGGCGGCTGGTTACTCGCCCCGCTTGCCTGGCTGCTGGTTGCTTTATTGAGTGCCTCCCTGGCGCTGCTGCTTTACACCACGGCGTTAATTACCCCGCACGCGTTAAAAACGCTGGGCGCACAGAATACGTATGAAATCGTGATGTGGTTTATCTCCTTCGCCTTCGCGATCGCCATGTGGTACTACACGCTGTGGCTGACCATCGCCTTTTTTAAGCGCCGTCAGAAAGTCCCTAAGCATTATATTATCTGGCTGCTTGTCTCCGTATTACTGGCGGTGAAAGCGTTTGCCTTTTCGCCGGTTTCCGATGCGCTGGCCGTGCGTCAGTTGCTCTTCCCTCTGCTGGTGACCGCGCTGTTCGTGCCCTACTTTAAGCGCTCGACGCGGGTGAAGAACACCTTTGTGAACCCGTAATAACCCTACAGTTAACCTGTTGTCGCCTGCGTCGCTTTGTCCGATAATAGGCGGCTTTTTTATTTCAGGCTGAATAATGACCGATTACTTACTGCTCTTTGTCGGCACGGTGCTGGTGAACAACTTCGTCCTCGTGAAGTTCCTTGGCCTTTGCCCGTTTATGGGTGTGTCTAAGAAGCTAGAAACCGCGATGGGGATGGGGCTGGCAACCACCTTCGTGATGACCCTCGCCTCTATCTGTGCATGGTGGATTGACACCTGGATCCTGATCCCACTCGGTCTGACCTACCTGCGCACGCTGGCCTTTATTCTGGTTATCGCCGTGGTGGTGCAGTTCACCGAAATGGTGGTGCGTAAAACCAGCCCGGCGCTGTACCGTCTGCTGGGTATCTTCCTGCCGCTGATCACCACTAACTGTGCGGTGCTCGGCGTGGCGTTGCTCAACATTAACCTTGGGCATAACTTCCTGCAATCGGCGCTGTACGGCTTCTCTGCCGCCGTCGGCTTCTCGCTGGTGATGGTGCTGTTTGCGGCAATCCGCGAGCGCATGGTCGCCGCCGATGTCCCTGCACCGTTTCGCGGTAACGCCATCGCGCTGGTGACCGCCGGTCTGATGTCGCTGGCCTTTATGGGCTTCAGTGGTCTGGTGAAGTTGTAATGAATGCTATCTGGATTGCCATCGCCGCCATCAGTGTGCTGGGGCTGATTTTTGGCATTATCCTCGGTTACGCCTCGCGCCGCTTTGCGGTGCAGGACGATCCGGTGGTCGAAAAAATCGATGAGCTGCTGCCGCAAAGCCAGTGCGGACAGTGCGGCTACCCTGGCTGCCGCCCTTACGCTGAGGCGGTGGGTTCCGGCGGCGAAAAAATTAACCGCTGTGCCCCCGGTGGCGAAGCAGTGATGCTGAAGATTGCCACACTGCTTAACGTAGATCCGCAGCCCGTTGATGGCGATGAGAGTGTTCAAGAGCCGGTTCGCGTGCTGGCGGTCATTGACGAGCCCAACTGCATCGGCTGCACCAAATGTATTCAGGCCTGCCCGGTCGATGCCATCGTGGGTGCTACCCGCGCGATGCATACCGTGATGGCGGATCTGTGCACCGGCTGTAATCTCTGCGTCGCGCCTTGCCCGACACAGTGCATTACCTTAGTGCCGGTAGAGACAACGACCGACAGCTGGAAATGGGATCTCCAGACCATTCCGGTGCGCATTATTCCAGTGGAACAACATGCTTAAGTTATTTTCTGCCTTCAGAAAAGAGAAGATCTGGGATTTCGACGGCGGTATTCACCCGCCGGAGATGAAAACCCAGTCCAGCGGTACGCCGCTGCGCCAGATTCCGTTGGCCAACCACTTTATTATTCCCCTGAAACAGCACATTGGCGCTGAGGGTGAGCTGTGTGTCAAAGCCGGTGACAGCGTGTTACGCGGCCAGCCGCTGACCTTCGGGCGCGGACGGATGCTCCCGGTTCACGCCCCGACCTCGGGCAAAGTGGTGTCCATCGCGCCGCATACGGTCGCCCACCCTTCGGCGCTGTCCGAACTGTGCGTGGTGATTGAAGCCGACGGCGAAGACCGCTGGATCGACCGCGACGGCTGGAGCGACTATCGCAGCCACAGCCGCGAGGCGCTGATCGAGCGCATTCACCAGTCCGGCGTGGCCGGTCTGGGTGGCGCGGGCTTCCCGACCGGCAACAAACTGCAGGGCGGCGGGGACAAAATTCAGACGTTGATTATCAACGCTGCCGAATGCGAGCCTTATATCACCGCCGACGATCGGCTGATGCAGGACTGCGCGGCGCAGATCGTCGACGGGATTCGCATCCTCGCGCATATTCTTCAGCCTCGCGAAGTGCTGATCGGCATCGAAGATAACAAACCGCAGGCGATCTCCATGCTGCGCGCGGTGCTGGCAAATAGCCACGACATCAGCCTGCGGGTAGTCCCGACCAAATACCCCTCTGGCGGCGCAAAGCAGCTGACGCAAATTTTAACCGGGAAGCAGGTTCCGCACGGCGGGCGCTCCTCGGACATTGGCGTGTTGATGCAGAACGTCGGTACCGCGTATGCGGTGAAACGTGCCGTTGTCGACGGTGAACCGCTCACCGAGCGCGTCGTCACCTTAACGGGCGAAGCCGTAAACCGGCCTGGCAACGTCTGGGCACGCTTGGGTACGCCGGTCCGCCACCTGCTGGAGCAGGCCGATTTCTGCCCGGGAGCCGAGCAGTTGGTGATTATGGGCGGCCCGCTGATGGGCTTTACCCTGCCGTGGCTGGACGTTCCGGTGGTAAAAATCACCAACTGTCTGCTGGCCCCGTCTGCGAGCGAGATGGGCGAAGAGCAGGAAGAGAAAGGCTGCATTCGCTGCAGCGCCTGCGCCGACGCCTGTCCGGCGGATCTGCTGCCCCAACAGTTGTACTGGTTCAGTAAAGGCCAGATCCACGACAAAGCCAAAGCCCATAATCTGGCCGACTGCATTGAATGCGGCGCCTGCGCCTGGGTTTGCCCGAGCAGCATTCCGCTGGTGCAATATTTCCGCGTCGAGAAAGCCGAGATTTATGCCATCGAGCGGGAAGAAAAACGCGCGGCCGAAGCCAAAGCGCGCTTTGAAGCCCGCCAGCTGCGCCTCGATCGTGAAAAAGCTGCCCGTGAAGCGCGCCATAAAAAGGCTGCGGTGCAGCCTGCCGCGAAAGATCAGGACGCCATCAGCGCGGCCCTGGCGCGCGTTCGCGAGAAGAAAGCCACCGCGACCCAGGACGTGGTGATCCCGGCAGGACGTCGTCCGGACAACAGCGATGTGATTGCCGCCCGCGAAGCGCGAAAGGCCGAGGCCCGCGCCCGTCAGGCAGAAAAAGAACAAGCGACCCAGCCGCAGCCGGATGTTGATCCGCGTAAAGCCGCGGTTGAAGCCGCCATCGCCCGTGCCAAAGCGCGTAAAGCGCCGCAACCCGAGGTGATTGAAGTCGAGCAGGCCCCGGTCGACCCGCGCAAAGCGGCCGTCGAAGCCGCGATTGCGCGTGCCAAAGCGCGCAAAGCGACGCCGCCGGATGTGACCCTGACAGAACCTACACCAGTCGACCCGCGTAAAGCGGCAGTCGAAGCCGCCATCGCCCGTGCGAAAGCACGTAAAGCGGCACAACAGGAAGAAGAACCGGCGGCCAACGACGATCCGCGCAAAGCTGCAGTTGCTGCGGCGATTGCGCGCGTTCAGGCCAAAAAAGCCGCACAGCAGGCAGTCAACGAGGATTAAATGGTTTTCAGAATCGCAAGCTCCCCTTATACCCACAACCAGCGTCAGACATCGCGCATTATGATGCTGGTTTGTCTGGCCGCGCTGCCGGGCATCGCCGTTCAGTTCTGGTTTTTTGGCTGGGGGACGCTGTTTCAGATAATCCTGGGCTGTGCGAGTGCGCTGGCCGCTGAGGCGCTGGTGCTAAAGCTGCGCAACATGGCGGTCAGTAAGATTCTGGCTGACAACTCTGCCCTGCTCACCGGTCTGCTGCTGGCCATCAGTATTCCGCCGTTTGCTCCCTGGTGGATGGTGGTGCTGGGTACCGTTTTCGCGGTGATCATTGCCAAACAGCTGTACGGTGGACTGGGCCATAACCCGTTCAACCCGGCAATGATTGGCTACGTGGTATTGCTGATCTCGTTCCCGGTGCAGATGACCAGCTGGCTGCCGCCGCACGACATCGCCGCCACTGTACCGGGCTTTATCGATGCGCTGCAGGTGATTTTCTCCGGCCATACCGCCAGCGGTAGCGATATGTTAAGCCTGCGGATGGGCGTGGATGGCATCAGCCAGGCTACGCCGCTCGACACCTTTAAAACCTCCCTGCACGCGGGACACAGCGTCGAGCAGATCCTGAACATGCCGATATACAGCGGCGTGCTGGCAGGCGCGGGCTGGCAGTGGGTCAATCTGGCCTATCTGGCGGGCGGTCTGTTTATGATTTGGCAAAAGGCGATCCGCTGGCACATTCCGGTCAGCTTCCTGGCTACCCTGGCAATCTGCTCCGGGCTGGGCTGGATTTTCTCGCCGGAAACGCTGGCCTCGCCGCAAATCCATCTGCTCTCCGGGGCGACCATGCTCGGTGCGTTCTTTATCCTTACCGACCCGGTGACAGCCTCCACCACCAACCGTGGACGCCTGATCTTTGGCGCGCTGGCCGGTCTGCTGGTGTGGCTGATCCGCTGCTTTGGCGGCTACCCGGACGGCGTGGCCTTTGCGGTTCTGCTGGCTAACATCACCGTACCGTTAATTGATTACTACACGCGACCGCGCGTGTATGGCCATCGCTAAGGGACTCGCCATGCTAAAAACCATGCAGCAACACGGCGTGACGCTGGCGCTCTTTGCCGCCGTCCTCACCGGCCTGACCGCGCTGGTCAACGGGCTGACCAAATCCACCATCGAAGAGCAGGCAGCCCGCCAGCAAAAGGCGCTGTTCGACCAGGTGATCCCGGCTGATTTCTACGATAATGACCTGCAAAAAAGCTGCTTTATCGCGCAGGCTGCCCCGCTTGGCAAAGGACAACACCGTATTTTTATCGCCCGTAAAGGCGATACCCCGGTCGGCGCGGTAATGGAAGCGACTGCACCTGACGGCTATTCCGGTGCCATCCAACTGCTGGTCGGGACCGATTTCAGCGGCACCGTGCTAGGCACGCGCGTCACCGAACATCACGAAACCCCAGGACTTGGTGATAAAATTGAAACGCGCCTGAGCGACTGGATTTTGCATTTTGCCGGTAAAGTTATCCACGGCAGCGACGATACCGCGTTTGCGGTCAAGAAAGATGGTGGCGAATTCGACCAGTTTACCGGTGCGACCATCACCCCACGCGCAGTGGTGAATGCCGTCAAACGCGCGGGTGTCTACGCGCAAACGCTGCCCGTGCAGCTTAACAATCTGCCCGCCTGTGAGGAGTAATCATGAGCCAGGTTAAAGAGGTTATCGTCCAGGGTCTGTGGAAAAACAACTCTGCGCTGGTGCAGCTGCTGGGGATGTGTCCGCTGCTGGCCGTCACCTCGACCGCCACCAATGCCCTGGGTCTGGGGCTGGCAACCACGCTGGTGCTGACCCTGACCAACCTGTCTATTTCGGCCCTGCGTCGCTGGACGCCGTCTGAGATCCGTATTCCCATCTACGTGATGATCATCGCCTCGGTGGTGAGCGTCGTGCAGATGCTGATTAACGCCTACGCCTTTGGTCTGTATCAGTCGCTGGGGATTTTTATCCCGCTGATCGTGACCAACTGTATCGTGGTCGGGCGTGCTGAAGCTTTTGCGGTGAAGAACGATCCGCTGATCTCCGCCCTCGATGGCTTTGCTATCGGAATGGGGGCGACCTGTGCGATGTTCGTGCTGGGATCAATGCGTGAAATCCTCGGCAATGGCACCCTGTTCGACGGCGCAGACGCACTGCTGGGCGGCTGGGCGAAAGTCCTGCGCATCGAGGTGTTCCACACCGACACCCCATTCCTGCTGGCGATGCTACCCCCTGGCGCCTTTATTGGCCTTGGCATGATGCTGGCAGTAAAGTACCTGATTGATGAGAAACGTAAACGCCGGGCTGCCGCACGCAGCATTGAGGAAGGGATCCCCGAGAAGGCTTCATGAATAAAGAGAAACGGTTAGCGATTTTACAGCGCCTGCGGGATAACAATCCGCACCCGACCACAGAGCTGAACTTTAGCTCTCCGTTTGAGCTGCTGATTGCGGTCCTGCTTTCTGCTCAGGCTACCGACGTGAGCGTGAACAAAGCCACCGCCAAACTTTACCCGGTGGCCAACACGCCGCAGGCGATGCTGGAGTTGGGCGTTGACGGGGTGAAAGCTTACATCAAGACCATCGGCCTGTTTAACAGCAAAGCCGAGAACGTGATCAAAACCTGCCGCATGCTGCTGGAGCTGCACGGTGGCGAGGTGCCGGAAGACAGGGCGGCGCTGGAAGCCCTGCCCGGCGTCGGACGCAAGACCGCCAACGTGGTGTTGAATACCGCATTTGGCTGGCCAACAATTGCGGTCGATACCCACATCTTCCGCGTCTGTAATCGGACTCACTTTGCCCCGGGCAAAAACGTCGAGCAGGTGGAAGAGAAACTGCTGAAAGTGGTCCCGGCGGAATTTAAGGTCGACTGTCATCACTGGCTGATCCTGCACGGTCGCTATACCTGCATCGCACGTAAGCCGCGCTGTGGCTCCTGCCTTATCGAAGATTTATGTGAATTCAAAGAGAAAGTCGATATCTGAAACCGTCATCCGACGGTTTTTTTAATCCTGCAGAGTTACCCCTGTCTGCGCGCAATTTCTCACGTGATCCTGCTTCACCTTTCCGCATGGGCCGGTCATTGTTCGGTTATATAACGTTCAAACAGGTTAATTGTTTTTTTAACAGCTAAAATTTCTATGAGTATGTGATCGCGATCACCCTGATAACGCGATGTTGCATTTTTGTGTATAAAATCGCGATAACTCCTTACATCAACAAGAACCCAGCCCTGTAACACCACATATCTGACCAGATAACTTTCAGATTATGGCCCATATCACTGCTTATTACCTTTAACAGCAGAACATATCGCCACCCGCCCACTAATCAGGCAATTGCATAGTGAAAAAAACCAGCAAATCAGGCTGACTGAAATTTAACGCTGAATAACATTTATGTTTCCGGTTAATTATAGCGGCCAGGTTAAATGTAACAGTGTATTACAAACATCTTGCCAGACGGGTCAGGATAGTGAACATTAACCGCCGTTTCCCCTCCCACTATAACTATAAAGCGGATGGACTACGGTCATCACGCTGTGAACACCCCCTTAATATGGGATGTAAAAAAAGAGGTATATGTGTCTATTGCAAACAAAAAACCAGCAGAAGAAAGCGTAAGTCTCAACGCTTTTAAACAGCCAAAATCGTTCTATCTCATTTTCTCTATCGAGCTGTGGGAGCGTTTTGGTTACTACGGTCTGCAGGGGATCATGGCAGTTTACCTGGTAAAACAACTGGGTATGTCCGAAGCAGATTCCATCACGCTGTTTTCTTCTTTTAGTGCCCTGGTATACGGTCTGGTCGCAGTCGGCGGCTGGCTGGGTGATAAAGTCCTCGGGACCAAACGTGTCATTCTACTCGGTGCCATCGTACTGGCTATCGGTTACGGTCTGGTTGCCTGGTCCGGTCACGATGCCGGTGTGGTTTACATGGGTATGGCGACCATCGCAGTGGGTAACGGCCTGTTCAAAGCGAACCCGTCTTCCCTGCTTTCTACCTGCTATAACAAAGATGATCCGCGTCTGGACGGTGCATTTACCATGTACTACATGTCCATCAACATCGGTTCCTTCTTCTCGATGCTGGCAACCCCGTGGCTGGCCGCTAAATTCGGCTGGAGCGTGGCGTTTGCCCTGAGCTTCGTCGGGATGCTGATCACCGTTGTGAACTTCCTGTTCTGCCGCAGCTGGGTGAAGGACTACGGTTCAAAACCTGACTTTGCACCGGTACAGATGGGCAAACTGCTGGCAACTATCGTCGGCGTAGTGATTCTGGTTGCTGTTGCCACCTGGCTGCTGCACAACCAGGGCATCGCACGTGCGGTGCTGGGCGTTGTGGCACTGGGTATCATCGCTATCTTTGCGAAAGAAGCGTTTGCGATGCAGGGTGCTGCGCGCCGTAAGATGATTGTCGCGTTCATCCTGATGCTGGAAGCGATTTGCTTCTTCGTCCTGTACAGCCAGATGCCAACCTCGCTGAACTTCTTTGCGATCCGTAACGTTGAGCACTCTATTCTGGGTATCGCGTTCGAACCTGAGCAGTTCCAGGCACTGAACCCGTTCTGGATCATGGTTGGTAGCCCGATTCTGGCCGCTATCTATAACAAGATGGGCGACCGTCTGCCGATGCCGCACAAGTTCGCCGTCGGTATGGTACTGTGCTCTGGCGCCTTCCTGGTGCTGCCGTTGGGTGCGAAATTCGCCAGCGACGCGGGCATTGTTTCCGTTAACTGGCTGATCCTGAGCTATGCCCTGCAGTCTATCGGTGAGCTGATGATCTCCGGTCTGGGCCTTGCGATGGTTGCACAGCTGGTTCCACAGCGCCTGATGGGCTTCATCATGGGTAGCTGGTTCCTGACAACCGCCGGTGCTGCACTGATCGCTGGTAAGATTGCTAACCTGATGGCCGTGCCATCAGACGTGACTGACCCGCTGGTTTCCCTGCATGTTTACGGCGACGTGTTCCTGCAGATTGGTATTGCCACTGCGGTTATCGCCTTGCTGATGATGCTGACAGCACCGAAGCTGAACCGTATGACTCAGGACGACGACAGCACCGCCAAAGCGACGACCACCGCTACCGCGTAATGTCATCGGGAAACGACTGAACAGAAGCCGCTAACTGTGTGTTAGCGGCTTTTTTTTTATTCCGCTGAGCACTACCATACAGTAAACCTAGCCAACAGGAGTGACCGATGAAACTGTTCTACAAACCAGGCGCCTGCTCTCTTGCCTGTCATATTACGTTGCGTGAAAGCGGGAAAGACTTCACCCTTAGCAGCGTTGACCTGATGAAGAAAAAGCTGGAAAACGGCGACGATTTCTTTGCGGTGAATCCAAAAGGTCAGGTTCCGGCACTGCTTCTGGAAGACGGTACGCTGCTGACCGAAGGGGTGGCGATTATGCAATACCTGGCGGATGGCGTGGCCGATCGCCAGCTGCTGGCACCCACCGGCAGCATCGCGCGCTACAAGACCCTTGAGTGGATGAACTTCATCGCTACCGAGCTGCACAAAGGCTTTACGCCGCTGTTCCGCCCGGATACCCCGGAAGAGTACAAACCGACCGTTCGTGCACTACTGGAGAAAAAACTGCAGTACGTGAATGACCAGTTGAAAGACGATCAGTGGATTTGCGGTCAGCGCTTCACGATTGCCGATGCGTATCTCTTTACCGTCCTGCGCTGGGCGCGGGCAGTGAAACTGAACATGGAAGGATTGGGCCACATCGACGCCTACATGGCGCGGATGGCGGAACGTCCGGACGTGGCTGCGGCGCTGGAAGCGGAAGGGTTGAAGTAAGGACGTTGTTTGTTGCCCGGCAGCGCGTTGCTTGCCGGGCAATGATGTCAAAGCTGTGTCGCGCTAAACAGATGCTCTGGCTTCGCGATACGATCCTGCGCCGCCACCACCTGCAGCTCATACTCCTGCATATTCTTCGTGGCGATCATAATCTCGTACACCGCCGCCGTGACGTGCTCCAGCGCATCACGCACCGTTGCCCCCTGCAGCAGTTTCACCAGCAGCAGGCCGCTGGTCACATCACCCACGCCCACCGGCTGACGAATCCCAAAATCCACCAGCGGACGGCTGATATGCCAGGCTTCATCTTTGGTCACCAGCAGCATCTCAAAGCGATCCAGGCTTAACCCGGCGCGCGCCAGATGCTTCACCAGCACGATTTCAGGGCCCTGGGCAATCAGTTCCCGGGAGGCGGCAACCGCCTCATCCACGCTGTTGACGGCGTGTTCACAGAGGATTTCCAGCTCGATCAGGTTCGGGGCAATGATATCGCTGGCCGGTAACGCATGACGCACGTGGAACTCCGCGACGCCAGGCGCCACGATGCAGCCTTTTTCTGGATGACCCATCACCGGATCGCAGAAGTATTTTGCTGCCGGGTTAGCCGCCTTCACCTGACGCACGATGCCGAGAATATGCTCGCCCTGCTCTGCCGATCCCAGATAGCCGCTCAGGACGGCGTCACAGGTCTTCAGCTTGTCGATATCAGCAATGCCTTGCACGATGTCGGTCAGGTGCGCAGGCGGCATCACGCAGCCGGTCCATTTACCGTATTGCGTATGGTTGGAAAACTGAACGGTGTTTAACGGCCAGACGTTGGCCCCAAGACGACGCATCGGAAATTCAGCGGCGCTGTTGCCAGCATGCCCAAAAACGACGTGGGACTGGATGGCGAGGATATTCTTCATTTTCTTACCACAACCCTGAAAAAATAAAGGGGCGTGGTTTCCCACGCCCCTGTTGTTTTTATGCTGACTTCCAGCAAACCAGACAGTAATTCTTTTTGCCGCGACGCAGTAAGGTGTAACGACCATACAGACGATCGCTGTCCACAAAGGTATATTCCTCGTTGGACTGTTTTTCACCGTTGATGGTGATGGCGTTCGAGGCGATGGTTTTACGCGCCTGACCGCGGGACGGCTGCAGCTCGGAGTCGACCAGCGCCTGCATCAGGTCTGCGCCTTTCTCCATCTCAACCATTGGCACACCATCCTGCGCCAACTGTTCGAAGTCGGCTTCGCTCAGATCGCTCAGGGTGCCGTTAAACAGGCTGGCGGTGATACGCTTCGCGGCCACCAGCCCCTCTTCACCGTGAACCAGACGGGTAACCTGCTCCGCCAGCACATACTGCGCGCGCGGCGCTTTACCGCTGGTCTTGTCTTCTTCTTCCAGGGCATTAATCTCTTCCAGATCCATAAAGGTGAAGAACTTCAGGAAGCGATACACGTCGGCGTCGGCGGTGTTGATCCAGAACTGGTAGAACTTATACGGGCTGGTTTTCTTCGGATCGAGCCAGACCGCGCCGCCTTCGGTTTTACCGAATTTGGTGCCGTCAGACTTGGTGATCAGAGGAACTGTCAAACCGAAGACCTGGTTCTGATGCAGGCGCCGGGTCAGATCGATACCGGAGGTGATGTTACCCCACTGATCGGAGCCGCCAATCTGCAGCGCCACACCGTGCAGGTTATTCAGACAGGCAAAGTCATAACCCTGCAGCAGGTTATAGGAGAACTCGGTGAACGAGATCCCCTGGTCGTCACGGTTCAGACGCTGCTTCACCGCTTCTTTGTTGATCATCTGGTTAACAGAGAAGTGCTTGCCGATATCACGCAGGAAGGTCAGCACGTTCATGCCGCCAAACCAGTCGTAGTTATTGGCCGCAATCGCCGAGTTTGCACCACAGTCGAAGTCGAGGAACGGGGCAACCTGTTTGCGGATTTTATCCACCCACTCCTGCACGGTGTCTGCCGTATTCAGTTTACGCTCAGCGGCTTTAAAGCTTGGGTCGCCAATCAGACCCGTTGCGCCGCCGACCAGTGCTACAGGCGTATGGCCTGCCAGCTGGAAGCGTTTCAGGCATAACAAAGGAACCAGATGCCCCAAATGCAAGCTGTCGGCGGTAGGATCGAAGCCGCAATAGAGGGCGATCGGGCCTTGCGCCAGTCGCTCTGCTAACGCTTCCTCGTCCGTCACCTGAGCCACGAGGCCCCGCTCTTGCAATTGTTTAATCAAGTTACTGCTTGCCATCAAATTCTCCATGTATAAAACGACTGCACCTTTGCCGGTACACGACTTTTCGCCAGACGCGAAAGGTACATAGAATAAAGCGCTGACACCGGTTGTACCAGCGCTTAAGCGAACAAATTTCGGGGATTAAGGTGCCAGTCGATCGATTTTCCACGCGTCGTTATCGCGCTGGTACAAAAAACGATCGTGCAGACGATGTTCTCCGCCCTGCCAGAACTCCATTTGCTGGATGGGTACGCGGAATCCGCCCCAGAAGCTCGGCAGCGGCACTTCACCCTGCTGGAATTTCTGTTTCAGTTCGAGGAATTTGCTTTCCAGCACGCCACGGGCCGAGATGCGGCTCGACTGTTTAGAAACCCAGGCGCCAATCTGGCTGTCACGCGGGCGGGAGTGGAAATATTTCAGCACGTCCAGCGTGGAGAGACGCTCGACGGTGCCGGTGACCATCACCTGACGCTCCAGCATATGCCACGGGAACAGCAGGCTGATACGCGGGTTGTTTTCGAGGTGGTGCGCTTTACGGCTGCCAAGGTTGGTATAGAACACCAGACCTTTTTCATCGTAATGCTTGAGCAACACGATGCGCTGATAGGGTTGACCGTGCTCGTCGACGGTCGCCACCACCATCGCGGTGGGATCGGCAAGGCGGGCCTCACAGGCCTGTTTTAGCCAGCGTTCAAACAGCACCAGCGGCTCGGCGGGGAGATCCTGGCGACGCAGGCCGCCTTTGGTGTATTCGCGGCGCAGATGCGCAATTTGCTGCAATTCGTCGTTATCAGACATGGCGTTAACTGAGGTTGTGATCGGGTGGCGCTATTGTGCGCCGCCCCCTGCAAAATCTCAACGCTTCGGATTTTGGATCTGACAATTGTTCAGCACGCTGCGGTCGCGTTTGTAGACCGTGGCGCTGTCGCCTTTCGACCAGAACACGTAAACACCGTCAGAGTAGCGGGTGCCAGAGGCGGACATTCCCTGCTTCAGCGTCAGCAGCTTGTTGTCATAAACGAAGCTGACTTCCTGGCGCGGATTATTGAGCTTAACGGTGAGCGGCTTTTCTTCGCACTGGTAGGCCAGCGTGTCGGTTTGCATACGCTCAACAAACTGGTTGTAAACGCTACAACCCGCCAGCAGAAAAGGGGTTAAAACAAGAAGCAGTTTTTTCATGGGTGTGTTCCGAAGACTATCCTGGTCCCGGAGGGCAACGCCGCCCTCCCGTTTCCTGTTAGTTTACCCTTCGCATCCGTAGGTGAAATTCGGTTAACTCTGATTTTGTCGCGGATTGGCTGGAAAAACAGCACCTAACACGCTGGCTTCACGCGCGCCGGTCACCGACGGTAAATTACCCGGCAGCCCCGCCACCGTGCGCCAGGCCAACCAGGCAAACGCCAGGGCTTCCATGTCATCGCCGCTGATCCCCACCCGATCGGTGGTGGTCACTTCCGTGCCCGGCAGCAGGCCCGCAAGACGCGCCATCAGCAGCGGATTACGGCTGCCGCCGCCGCACACCAGCAGCCGCACGCAGCCGCCGCTTAACAGCACTTGTTCAGCAATCGACACGGCGGTGAGTTCGGCAAGCGTGGCCTGCACATCCTGTGGCGCCAGACCCGGGAAGCGGGCCAGATGACGCTCCAGCCAGCCGTAGTTAAAGTACTCGCGTCCGGTGCTTTTTGGCGCCGGTGCCGCAAAATAGGGATCGAGCAGCATGTTCTGCAGCAGCGGGATGATGACTTTACCGCTGCAGGCCCAGTTGGCGTCTTTATCGTAGCCTTTGCCCATCTGACGCCAGATCCAGGCATCCATCAGCATATTGCCCGGTCCGGTATCGAACCCGCGTACCGGCTGGTCAGGGATCAATAGCGACAGGTTGGCAATCCCGCCAATGTTCAACACCATCCGGCGCTCGTGGGGATGCGCGAGCAGCGCATGATGAAAGGCCGGCACCAGCGGTGCGCCCTGCCCACCCAGAGCCATATCCCGACGACGAAAATCACCGACGACGGTTACGCCCGTTTTCGCCACGATCTGATTATTGTCGCCAATTTGCAGCGTATGGGGATAATCGCTGCCCGGCTCATGCCAGACGGTTTGCCCGTGACAGCCGATGGCGACCACGTCCTGAGGACGCAGATTTTCCTGATTCATCAGCGCCTGCACGGCATCGCCGAACAAGCGTCCCAGTTGGGTGTCGAGCTGGCCCAGCTGCGACAGCGTCAGCTGCTGCCCCTGGCAGATGTTGAGGATCGCGTGCTTGATTTCCGGCGGAATGGGCCAGCTCAGGCTGGCCTGCTGTGCGACCATGTTCTCGTCTATTGCCGCAAGGACGACATCCACGCCGTCAAGACTGGTACCTGACATTACGCCAATATAGCGACCCGATTTCATATGCTTTCCTTAATCCGCCTGGGCTGTGGGCACACTCCACCATAAACGCGTAATCAATGCTATGGCGGACATATACTTTTTAACAATACCTGACACTTACGCGCATTCCAGGAATATTCCGCATGGCATTTTTGCGTCAGGTCAACGCCTGTTTATCTCTGGTTAAGTCAGAATCAAGTACAATTCTCTTAATGTTTAAGCGAAGATAGGATCTATGGCACCCGATGCCATATAATTTAGCCATACGGAGCGCATCGCGTTTATTTGGTGAACAGGAGATTCAAATGATTTTACGTGTACTGGCCGTGTCGATGATTGGTTTTACTCTGGCTGGTTGTGTTAATAGCAGCTCTATGTCCGGGGATGTCTACAGCGCTTCTGAAGCCAAACAAGTTCAGAATGTGACTTATGGCACCATTGTTCATACTCGCCCGGTACAAATTCAGGGTGGCGATGACGCTAACGTTATCGGTGCGATTGGCGGTGCAGTGCTGGGTGGTTTCCTCGGTAACACCGTCGGTGGCGGCACAGGCCGCTCTCTGGCGACCGCAGCTGGCGCAGTAGCCGGTGGCGTTGCGGGCCAGGGTGTGCAGGGCGCGATGAACAAAACTCAGGGTGTAGAGTTAGAAATTCGTAAGGATGACGGCAGCACCATCATGGTGGTGCAGAAGCAGGGTAACACCCAGTTCGCTGCAGGTCAGCGCGTTGTGTTAGCCAGCAACGGTAGCCAGGTGACCGTTTCCCCACGCTAATATCCGGGCAGGTCAGTGACAAGAAAAAGCCTTGCGTATGCAAGGCTTTTTTAGGGTCAGTCGCGAGACTGGAGCTCGTTAATATTGTGCTCAAGCCGGGCCACCAGCGAGATCAGCAGTTCCAGTTCAGCGGGCGATATTCCGGAGAGGATCTCACCGCGCGTTTTACTGATTACCATTTCCATCTCGGTAATAATGGGGGTGGCTTTTTCAGTCAGTTTAATTCGCTTAGCACGACGATCGCTGGCACAGGTCTGTCGAGAAATCAGTCCCTTATCTTCCAGTTGATCGAGTGTACGAACCAGGGATGGCTGCTCAATGCCTATCGCTTTAGCCAGTTGGATCTGCGACTGGTCGGGCGGCAGCTGATGAATATTATGCAGCGTAACCCAATGCGTCTGTGTCAATTCCAGAGGTTTCAGGCGATGGTCAATCAGAGCACGCCACACGCGTACTAACCTTGCCAGATCAGAACCTAATGGCGATTCCAATTTCATCTCCTTATAATTAGCTTGCTAAGTTATTATACTGATTTTAGAATAGTTTGCAGCATTTATATTGCCAAAACAAATGCAATACTGCATTCATCCAACAAGACTCTTTTGATTTACACTGAATTGTGACGCCCTGGTGCGTTATGGCGGGCCGCTGAGGCCACTTCCCCTTTGCAAAGGAACCGGCTCGTGAAGTTTACGTTTAACGCCACCGGGTTACCGCTTCAGGACTTGATTGTCGGTGCCTCTGTTTACTTTCCCCCTTTATTTAAGGCGGTGATGCTGGGTTTTATTCTCTGGCTGGTCACCCACCGTCTGCTGCGCGACTGGATGTATTCCGGTGAAATCTGGCATCCCATGCTGATGGATCTCTCGCTGTTTGTTCTTGCGGTCTGCCTGGGCCTTGTTGTGTTAATTGTCTGGTGACTCTTGTATGAAAACCCTGAAATATTTTTCATCGCTGTTGGTTGTTGCGCTGGCGCTCATCGCCGGTTGGTGGCTGTGGAATTATTATATGCAATCCCCATGGACCCGGGATGGCAAAGTGCGCGCCGAGCAGGTCAGTATCACGCCGCAGGTTTCCGGCGCCATTACGACCCTTAAGATTAAAGATAACCAGTTTGTCCATGCCGGTGAGGTGCTGTTTCACATTGATGAAACCCCCTGGCACATCGCGGTGCTGAATGCCGAAGCACAGCTGGCGAAAGCCCGGACCGATCTGGCCAAAGCCGATAACGAAGCCAACCGCCGTCGTCATCTGTCACGAAACTATATCTCCGCCGAAGATATGGATACGGCCAATATCAACGTCCAGGCGATGCAGGCCAGCGTCGAGGTGGCCGAAGCGGCGCTCAAGCAGGCCCAGTGGCAGCTGACGCAGACCGTGGTCAAAGCCCCGGTTGACGGCTGGGTAACAAATCTTTCTACCCGGGTAGGCGATTACGCCACCACCGGGCAGCCGCTGTTTGCACTGGTCGACAGCCACTCATTTTACGTGGTCGGCTATTTTGAAGAGACTAAACTGCGCCACATCCGCGAGGGTGCGCCTGCCCAGATTACCCTCTACAGCGGCTCGGTAACGTTACAGGGTCACGTATCCAGCATCGGGCGCGCCATCTACGATCAGAGCGTGGAGACCGATTCAGGGCTGGTGCCCGACGTGAAGCCGACTATCCCGTGGGTGCGACTGGCGCAGCGCATTCCGGTGCGCATCATCTTTGACCAGCTTCCGGCGGATCTGACCCTGGTCTCCGGCACCACTTGTAGCGTGGCGATCGGGACCCTGCCGTGAAGGTGTCCGCTTTTTCCTGGCGTAACCTGCCGTGGATAAAGGCAACCTCTGCCCAGTGGCGCTATGCCCTGCGCAACGGGATCGCGATGTGCCTGGCGCTGACCGTCGCTTATTGCCTGAATCTGGATGAACCCTACTGGGCGATGACCTCGGCGGCGGTGGTCAGCTTCCCGACGGTTGGCGGGGTGATCAGTAAAAGCCTGGGCCGCGTGGTGGGCAGCTTGCTGGGGGCCACCGCGGCGCTGATTATCGCCGGGCATACCCTGAACGATCCGTGGCTGTTTTTGTTCAGCATGGCGGCGTGGCTTGGGGTCTGTACCTGGGCCTGCGCCCACTTTACCAATAACGTCGCCTATGCCTTTCAGCTGGCGGGT
Source organism: Silvania hatchlandensis (assembly GCF_025564065.1). Lineage (GTDB taxonomy): Bacteria > Pseudomonadota > Gammaproteobacteria > Enterobacterales > Enterobacteriaceae > Enterobacter > Enterobacter hatchlandensis. Next base: position 176,045 of record NZ_JAMGZK010000053.1, read on the forward strand.
TACACTGCCGCAATCATTGCCTTTCCGGTGGTCAATATTCTGGATATCACCCAGCTGTGGGATATTGCTCAGGCCCGCGTCTGCGAGGTCATTATCGGGATCCTCAGCGGCGGGATGATGATGATGATCCTGCCCAGCACTTCGGATGGCACCGCCCTGATCGGTGCTCTTAAGAGCATGCACACCCGACTGCTGGAACATGCCAGCCTGCTGTGGCAGCCCGACAGCAACGATACGATTCGCCAGGCCCATGAGAAAGTGATCGCCCAAATCCTGACCATGAACCTGCTGCGTATTCAGGCCTTCTGGAGCCACTACCGCTTTCGGCGGCAAAATGCTCTGCTGAATTATCTCCTTCACCAGCAGCTGCGGATGACCAGCGCTATCTCCAGCTTACGCCGGATGCTACTGAACTGGCCCGATCCCCCCGCGCACACACGGGAGATTATCGACCAGCTGCTGGCTGCGCTCGCACGACCCGACACCGATGTTTATACCGTGGCGCGTATTATCGCCCCGCTGAAGCCCGCAGCAGGGGGCGATTACCGCCATCGCGCCGTCTGGCAGCGGTTACGCTATTTCAGCCGCCTGTATCTGCAGAGCAGCCGCTGGATAGCAGCTGTTGAGACCGCCACCCCGGTAACCGAGTTTAGCGTTCCGCACAGCCCGGCGCTGGCGCGTCACACGGACAACCTTGAAGCCTTATGGAGCGGCTTTCGCACCTTCTGCGCGCTGTGCCTGGTGGGCGCCTGGAGCCTTTCCACCCAGTGGGAATCAGGCTCGGCGGCCCTGACGCTGGCGGCGATCAGTAGCGTGCTCTACTCCGTTTCGCCAACGCCGTTTAATTCGCTGACGCTGCTGTTGCGCACCCTCGTCCTGCTCTCGCTGTTCAGTTTTGTCTTCAAATTTGGCCTGATGGTACAGATATCGGATCTGTGGCTGTTCCTGCTGTTTCTGTTCCCGCTGCTCACCACTATGCAGCTGATGAAGCTGCAAATCCCTCGCCAGGCCGGCCTGTGGGGGCAGCTGATTGTGTTTATGGGTTCGTTTATTTCAGTCACCAATCCGCCCGTGTATGACTTTGCCGATTTCCTGAATGACAATCTGGCGAAGATCCTCGGCGTGGGGTTGACCTGGCTGGCGTTCGCAGTACTACGACCGGGATCGGATGCGCGCAAAAGCCGCCGCCACATTAAGGAGCTGCGTCGCGGTTTTGTCGATCAGCTCAGCCGCCGACCGCGGCTAAGTGAAAATGGGTATGAATCACTGGTGTACCATCACGTCAGCCAACTGAACACCAGCCAGGACGCGCTCTCACGCCGCTGGCTGCTGCGCTGGGGCGTGGTGCTGCTGAACTGCAGTCACGTGGTCTGGCAGCTGCGCGGGTGGGAAACCCGCTCCGATCCGCTGGCGCAGGTGCGCGACGTGGCAGTTTCACTCCTGCGCGACATCATGAGCGAGCGCGGCGTGCAGCAACGTCCGCTGGCCGCCACCCTTGATGAATTAAAACGGATCTGTGACACCCTCGGGCACCATCCCCAGCCTGCGGCGCAGGATCTGGCCGCGCTTATCTGGCGGCTGCACTGTTCCCTGTCCCAGCTGGAGCAGGCGCCCGCGCCGGGCACCCTCAGCGATCAGATCACCCCGCAGGCGTAGCGGGCCCCGCCACCGCCAAGCGGTTTGGGTTGATCGGACATATTATCGCCCCCGACGTGGATCATCAGCGCTTTGCCCTTCACCTCATCCAGCTTTTTAAGGCGTGGCGCGACAACGGGATCGGTGGCTTTACCGTCGTTATTGACCACCAGCACCGGCAGATCGCCAAGATGTCCCATGCCGTCCGGGCCTTCATGTTTGCCGCTGCTGTGCGGATCGAGATGCCCGCCCGCCGATTCGGCAGCAGAAGGCTTGCCCTCTTTCATGGCGGGTTCGCAGGAACCTTTCGCGTGGACGTGGAAACCGTGTTCGCCCGGAGGAAGGGCTTTAAGATTGGGGGCGAACTCCAGTCCCTTATCCGTTTCGGTGATTTTCACCGTCCCGACCGACTGGCCTACCCCCTGAGAGGTGACGAGGTTCATCTCAACTTCGTCGCTGGCAGCCTGCGCACCGGCGCACACCATCAACGTCAACATCGCCAGAGTAAAACGCTTCATATGACCTCCTTCGGTTAATATTTGCCCCTTAAGCTTATACCAGGGGCAACGATTTCACCGGGAAGTCAATTGAATGCAGAATTACGGTACGTCGTAACCCAGCGCGGCTTTACGAATGCGGAACCACTGCTGGCGTGTCATCTGAAGCTGTTCTGCCGCCAGGGCGGAACGCACGCGCTCGATTTTACCGGAGCCAATAATCGGCAGCGGCTTCGACGGCAGACGCAGGATCCACGCATACACCACCTGCTCGATGCTTTCTGCGTTCAGCTCCTGCGCCACCTGGGCCAGCTCATCGCGCAGCGGCTGGAAGGATTCGTCATTGAACAGGCGACCACCGCCGAGGCAGGACCAGGCCATTGGGCGAATGCGTAGCTGTTGCAGCTGATCAAGCGTGCCATCCAGCAGCAGCGGCTGGTACACCGGGGAAATTTCAACCTGATTGGTCGCCAGAGTAAACGGCAGGCGCGACTGCAGCAGTGCAAACTGGGCCGGGGTAAAGTTAGACACGCCGAAATGGCGCACTTTGCCGCTCTGGTGCAGGGCGAGGAACGCTTCGGCGACCTCGTCGGCATCCATCAGCGGATCCGGGCGATGGATCAGCAGCAGGTCGATATGATCCGTTGCCAGATGGGTCAGCGACTGCTCGGCGCTCTGAATGATATGGTCACGATCGGTGATGTAATGGCCGAGGGCATGCTCAGTTTTTGCGGTGGTGGCAATGCCGCATTTGGTGACGATCTCCATGCGCTGACGCAGCGCTGGTGCCAGCTTCATCGCTTCGCCAAAGGCCGCTTCACACTGGTAGCCGCCGTAAATATCGGCGTGATCGACGGTAGTGATCCCCAGATCCAGATGCGCTTCAATAAAGCTCGCCAGCTGCTGAGCGGACATATTCCAGTCCATCAGACGCCAGTAGCCCATCACAAAACGGGAGAATTCCGGGCCCTGTGGGGCAAGGGTAATACGCTGAACCATAGCAATTTCCTCAAAAAAAGACTGGGGTGAGTATACGCAATTACGGGGCTAAAACAGTGAGGGTTGCTGCGGTTCTTCGGTTTTGGAGGGTCTGTTTGCGCGCATTTTGCGCAGCAGACGCTGGCGACACAGGCGCAGGATCTCCTGTTTCTGCGGATCGCTCATGGCTTGCCAGTTAAAACGCTCCTCCCGGCTGCGCATACAGCCGCGACAAAAGCCCCGCTCATCCGACTGGCAAATACCCCGGCACGGGCTCTGGACGGGAAAGAACTCCAGTTGTTCAGCCACACCCACCTCCCCGACCCCATGATTACAGTAAAGTGAAGACCTTAAGCCGGGCTAACGCAAGACGTCAACCATAGAAATGTACATTAAGGTTTCACTAATCTTCGCTCCCTATACTCGCGTCATCAAAGCAATGAATGGTTCGGATGATGATGCAGTCGATTAAAAAGTTACAGTGTAACGATATAAAATTCACTCTGGGGTGCGCCCTGTTATTTACGTTGTTAAACGCCCTGTTTATCCAACGCAGCTGGGCGGTGATCGCCCCGTCACGGCTACATGATTTTATTTTTGCCCTGACGGTGCCACTGGTGCTGTTTTGCGGCTGGGTGATGGTATTCAGCATTCTGAATATTCCCCTGATCCGTAAACCGCTGCTGGTACTGCTGACCCTTGGCTGTGCGGGGGCGACCTATTTTATGTTCACTTACGGGGCGGTGATTGACCAGAATATGATGGTCAACGTCTTCGAAACCAACTCCCAGGAAGCCACCGCGCTGGTCACCCCGCAGTTGCTGCTGTGGCTGGCGGTTGCTGGTCTGGTCCCTTCGGCGGTGCTGGCCATGATCCGCATTCATCCCGGTAAAATCTGGCAAACGCTGCTGATGCGTCTGGCGACGATCCTCGCCAGCCTGTTAATCATCATTCTGGTCGCTTCGGTGTTTTATAAGGACTACGCCTCGTTGTTCCGCAACAATAAAGGCATCGTCAAAATGGTGACCCCGGCGAACTACGTCAGCGCCATCGCAAAATACAGCAAGGCACGCTGGTTTGCGGGCGATCAGACCTTAATCCGGTTGGGCGAAGATGCGCATAAAGGTCCGATGGTGCTGGCACAGCAGAAAAAAACCGTGCTGGTGCTGGTTGTCGGCGAAGCCTCCCGGGCGCAAAACTACTCCCTGAACGGCTACGAACGCGAAACCAATCCTGAACTGAAAAAACAGAACGTAATCAACTTCCCGCAGGCCTCCTCCTGTGGCACAGAAACGGCCGTTTCGGTGCCGTGCATGTTCTCGGGGATGCCGCGCAAACAGTATGACGCCGACCTGGCCCATCATCAGGAAGGGTTAATGGACGTGCTGGCCCACGCGGGAGTCAATCTGTTGTGGCGGGATAACGACGGTGGCTGTAAAGGTGCCTGCAATCGCATCCCGCATACCGACATGACTCAGTGGAAGCTGGACGCGCTGTGCAAAAACAACGCCTGTATTGACGACGCCAATCTCTGGCACCTGGACAGCGTCTTAGACGGCCTGAAGCAGGACAGCGTGCTGGTGATCCACCTGATGGGCAGCCACGGTCCGGCTTATTTTCAGCGCTACCCGGAGCAGTACCGCCGCTTTACCCCGACCTGCGACACCAACCAGATCCAGGACTGCGATCATCAGGCGCTGCTCAATACCTATGACAACACTATTTTGTATACCGACAGCGTGGTGAGTCAGACTATCGACATGCTGAAAGCCCGGCAATCCACGATGAACACGGCGCTGATATACCTGTCCGACCACGGCGAATCGCTGGGGGAAAACGGTCTCTATCTGCACGGGACCCCTTATATGCTGGCACCCGAGCAGCAGACACATATTCCATTTATGTTCTGGCTGTCGCCAGACTATCAGCAAAACTACCGCGTTAATGAGCAGTGCCTACGCGACCAGGCCGGGAAAGAGGCGGTATCGCAGGACAATCTGTTCGCCACGGTGCTGGGGATGATGAATATCCAGACAGCGGTTTATCAGCCGCAAATGGATCTCCTCACCCGCTGTCGTCGAACTTAACGCTTGCATTAGACCGACTGGTCTATTACATTGTCCGCATGAATAAGCACACTGAACACGATACACGCGAACACCTGCTGGCAACCGGCGAGCGTCTGTGCATGCACCGAGGCTTTACCGGGATGGGGCTGAGCGAACTGCTCAAAACCGCCGACGTGCCGAAGGGATCGTTTTACCACTACTTTCGCTCGAAAGAGGCGTTTGGCGTGGCCCTGCTGGAGCGCCACTTTGCCGGCTACCATCAGCGTCTTGCCAGCCACTTCGCCAGCGGTGAAGGGAATTATCGCGATCGTGTTCTGGCTTACTATCAGGAAGCGCTGACCCAGTTCAGTCAGCAGGGCCTGATCAGCGGTTGCCTGACGGTGAAACTGTCCGCCGAAGTGTGCGATCTGTCAGAAGATATGCGCACGGCAATGCATAAAGGGGCCACCGAGGTGATCGCCCTGCTGGCGCAAGCGCTGGAGAAAGGCCGTGCTGAAAGGTCACTGGTCTTTATCGGCGAATCCTTCGCGCAGGCACAGGTACTTTACTCCCTGTGGCTGGGGGCGAATCTGCAGGCCAAAATGTCCCGCAGTTCGCTGCCGCTGGAAAGCGCGCTGGCTCATGTGCAACACATCATTGCAACGCCTGACGTATAACAGGCGTTTTTATTTAACGATTTACTAGTCGACCGGTCTATTCAGGAGCCACTATGTCAGCCGAAAAATTATTTACCCCCCTTAAAGTGGGCGCAATCGAAGCACCTAACCGCGTTTTCATGGCACCTCTCACCCGCCTGCGCAGCATCGAGCCGGGTGATATTCCGACCCCACTGATGGGCGAATACTATCGCCAGCGCGTCAGCTCAGGTCTGATCATCTCGGAAGCCACGCAGATTTCTTTCCAGGCCAAAGGCTACGCTGGCGCACCGGGCCTGCACAGCCCGGAGCAGATCGCCGCGTGGAAGAAAATTACCGCGGGCGTACATGCTGAAGAGGGTCGCATCGCGGTCCAGCTGTGGCACACCGGCCGTATCTCGCACAACAGCCTGCAGCCGGGTGGTCAGGCGCCGGTAGCCCCTTCCGCACTGAGCGCGGGCACCCGCACTTCGCTGCGTGATGAAAACGGTCAGGCGACCCGGGCAGATACCTCCCTGCCGCGTGCCCTTGAGCTGAACGAAATCCCGGGCATCGTGAACGATTTCCGCCAGGCGGTCGCCAACGCCCGTGAAGCCGGTTTCGACCTCGTCGAACTGCACTCGGCACACGGCTACCTGCTGCACCAGTTCCTGTCACCTTCTTCTAATCAGCGTACCGATCAGTACGGCGGTAGCATCGAGAATCGTGCCCGTCTGGTGCTGGAAGTGGTGGATGCTGTTTCTCAGGAGTGGAGTGCCGATCGCATCGGGATCCGCGTCTCGCCAATCGGTTCGTTCCAGAACGTGGATAACGGTCCGAACGAAGAAGCTGATGCCCTGTACCTGATTGCAGAACTGGCGAAGCGCGGCATCGCGTATCTGCACATGTCCGAGCCAGACTGGGCAGGCGGCGAGCCGTATTCTGATGCCTTCCGTCAGAAAGTCCGCGACCGCTTCCCGGGCGTGATCATCGGTGCTGGCGCGTACACGCCAGAAAAAGCCGAAGACTTGATTAACAAAGGGTTGATCGATGCCGTGGCCTTTGGCCGCGCCTACATCGCCAACCCGGATCTGGTGGCGCGTCTTGAGCGTAAAACCGAGCTGAACCCACAGCGCCCGGAAAGCTTCTACGGCGGTGGTGCCGAAGGTTATACCGATTATCCTTCTTTATAGTCCCTCCATTGATAGCGGCGACGATTCGCCGCTATACTAAAACATCGTTTCTGTTCAAGATGATAAAAGCAAAGAGGATATTATGCGCTTACTCCATACCATGCTGCGCGTTGGCGACCTGCAACGTTCCATTGAGTTTTACACCAACGTACTGGGCATGACCCTGCTGCGCACCAGCGAAAACCCGGAATACAAATATTCACTGGCGTTTGTTGGCTACGGCCAGGAAAGCGAAGAAGCGGTTATCGAACTGACCTATAACTGGGATGTTGATAGCTACGAGCTGGGCACTGCGTACGGTCACATCGCACTTGAAGTGGATAACGCGGCTGAAGCCTGCGAGCGCATCCGCAGCAACGGCGGCAACGTCACCCGTGAAGCGGGCCCGGTTAAAGGCGGCACCACGGTTATCGCCTTCGTCGAAGATCCCGACGGTTACAAAATCGAACTGATTGAAGCCAAAGATGCCGGTCGCGGTCTGGGTAACTGATCCTTCAGGGCGCGCGATGCGCCCGTTGTTTTACTGCATCCCGTTATAAAATTTGCCATAATGCGCTCTGCTTTTTTCCCCTTGTAAGAGATCCAGATGTCCGATAACGCTCAAATTACCGGTCTGTGCGACCGTTTTCGTGGTTTTTATCCTGTTGTGATTGATGTTGAAACCGCAGGATTTAACGCCAAAACCGATGCGCTGCTGGAAATTGCCGCCATCACGTTGAAAATGGATGAACAGGGCAATTTGCTGCCGGACTCCACGCTGCATTTCCACGTCGAACCTTTCGAGGGGGCTAATCTGCAGCCCGAGGCGCTGGCGTTTAACGGCATTGACCCGAGTAACCCGCTGCGCGGGGCGGTCAGCGAATACGACGCGCTGCATGCCATTTTCAAAATGGTGCGCAAGGGCATGAAAGATCAGAACTGCAATCGCGCGATCATGGTGGCGCACAATGCCACGTTCGATCACAGCTTTATGATGGCCGCCGCCGAGCGCGCCTCGCTCAAGCGCAACCCGTTCCACCCGTTCGTCACCTTCGATACCGCCGCATTAAGCGGACTGGCGCTGGGGCAAACGGTGCTGTCAAAAGCCTGTATCACGGCGGGCATCGCCTTTGACGGCACCCAGGCGCACTCTGCCCTGTACGATACCGAACGCACTTCCGAGCTATTTTGCGAGATTGTTAACCGCTGGAAACGCCTCGGCGGCTGGCCGCTGCCGGAAGCGGAACCTGAAGCATAAAAAAAAGCGACCTTTTGGTCGCTTTTTTGTGTCCATGACGCGAGAAATTACTCTGCGTCTGGCTCTTCAGATTTGTATTTCGCTGCGGTCTCTTTGATCAGCTGCTGCAGTTCGCCGCGCTGATACATTTCGATCAGGATGTCGCACCCGCCGACCAGTTCGCCGTCAATCCACAGCTGTGGGAAGGTTGGCCAGTTAGCGTATTTTGGCAGCTCAGCGCGGATATCCGGATTCTGCAGAATATCAACGTAAGCAAAACGTTCGCCACAGGCGGACAGCGCCTGAACTGCTTGTGCGGAGAAACCGCAGCTTGGCAGCTTTGGAGAACCTTTCATGTACAGGAGAATCGGGTTTTCAGCGATTTGTTGCTGAATTTTTTCAATAGTAGTGCTCATGTCTTGCTTCCTTTAACTTCTGTTACGGCAATCGACTGTCATTGTAGCGTCTCAGACCGACAACGGAAAATAACATTTTCGTCACGTATCGTATTTTACCGCGCGCCGCATAAAGATGCATTAATAACACATGTTATATATGTACTGCCCTGATTTTTGCTCAGCAAATGACCAGGCCAGCGAAAGGATGTTTATTTTTTTGCACTCGATTACAAAACGCAGTTTTAAGTGCAAAAAGTTTATTAACGTCGGGGCTTTTTATAGATTAGAATCGACAGGTTTTGTAAATCACCTGCCGGCATTATTCATGCCAGCAATTACCAGGGGACTGCCCAGTGGCGCGAATAAATAAATTCTCGATCACGCTCTGTGCTTTGCTTTTTTCGACTCTCTCTTTCACGCCGCTGGCTAACGCCTCAGAGCAGGCGCGGTCTTCGGCTACGCATAAAACGCATCTGGCGAAAGTAACCGAACCCAAGAAAAAAAGCGCGACCAGCAAAACCACTAAAAAAGAGAGCACCAGTAAAAAAAGCACCACCAAAAAGAGCACCGCAAAGAAAACCCTCGCGAAAACACCGCAAACCGCCTCCAGCAAGAAAAACAAAAATTCCCCCCACAATGCCACCCGAGCTACGCAAACGGCTTCGCGCGTTGTGACAGAGAAGTGTACGACCCGCAAAGGACACAAAAAGCAGTGCGTTAAAACCAGCAAGACCACAACCATTGCCGCTGCGCATAAAGTCCGGGTGCAAAAAGCGCAAAGCACAGCGTTAAATAAATTAATGGGACAGATTGGCAAACCGTATCGCTGGGGCGGTAGCTCACCGCGTACCGGTTTTGACTGCAGCGGTCTGGTCTATTACGCCTATAAAGATCTGGTGAAATTCCGTATCCCGCGCACCGCCAACGAAATGTACCATCTGCGCGATGCGTCCCCGGTCACCCGGGGTGAACTGGAAAGCGGCGATCTGGTGTTCTTCCGCACCCAGGGTCGCGGGACGGCCGATCACGTCGGCGTGTACGTCGGCAACGGCAAGTTTATCCAGTCCCCGCGCAGCGGCCAGGATATCCAGATCACCTCCCTGAGCGAAGATTACTGGCAGCGTCACTACGTTGGCGCACGCCGCGTGATGAAGGCCAACACCATTCGTTAATCCCCTGCCCTGCTGGCTCTTCAGCAGGGTAAGTTCTTCTTTTGTCTAACCTTTCATTTTGCTACTCTACCCGCACATTCAATATGGTTATTGAATGGATCACTATAATAAGGAGAGAAGCAATGTCGTTTGAACTACCTGCATTACCGTATGCAAAAGACGCCCTGGTCCCGCACATTTCTGTGGAAACCCTGGAATACCATTACGGTAAGCATCACCAGACCTACGTCACCAACCTGAACAACCTGATCGCTGGCACCGCGTTTGAGGGCAAAACCCTCGAAGAGATCGTGCGCGGCTCCGAAGGGGGCGTGTTTAACAATGCCGCGCAGGTCTGGAACCACACCTTCTACTGGCACTGCCTGGCACCCAATGCCGGTGGCGAACCAACGGGTGAACTGGCTGCGGCCATCACCTCTACGTTTGGCAGCTTCGCCGCCTTTAAAGCGGCGTTTACCGATGCAGCAGTGAAGAACTTTGGCGCAGGCTGGACCTGGCTGGTTAAAGAGGCGGATGGCACGCTGGCAATCGTCTCAACGTCCAATGCAGGAACGCCGCTGACCACGAACGCTACGCCGCTGATGACCGTCGACGTGTGGGAACATGCGTACTACATCGATTACCGCAATGCGCGCCCGAACTACCTTGAGCACTTCTGGGCGCTGGTGAACTGGGAATTTGTCGCGAAGAACTTCGCAGCATAAATGCAGTGCAGAAGGGCTCGCCCTTCTGCACTATTGTTACTCAGTGGCACCCACCGGCTGCGGCTGATTTCTGCCGGATGCGAGCACCAGAATTAGGCCCAGGGCGGCAATCATTGCCCCCATTACCGGCACAAAGCTGTACCCCATGCCGCTGGAGATCACCGCCCCGCCTGCCGCCGCGCCGAGCGCATTGCCCAGATTGAAAGCACCGATATTCACTGACGACGACAGCCCCGGCGCATCGCTGGCGACACGCATCACGCGCATCTGCAGCGGCGGCACCACCGCGAACGTTGCCATCCCCCACACCACCATCGCAATTGCCGCCCCGATCTCATTGCGTGCCAGCCAGGGAATTGCCAGCATAATCACGATCAGCAGCAGTAAAAAGCCCTTCAGCGTGCCATTCACTGACTTATCCGCCAGCTTGCCGCCCAGGTAGTTGCCCAGCGAGAACCCAACGCCGATCAGCACCAGCATGGCAGTGACAAAGGCCGGGGTCGCCTGGTTGATGTCGTGCAGCACCGGCGAAATATAGGTATAGAGGGTAAACATTGCCCCGGCGCCCAGCACCGTGGTCAGCAACGCAGACAGCACCTGCGGGCGCATCAGTACCGCCAACTCTTTGCGCACCTCCGGCTTTTCACCCGCACCGCCTTTCGGCAATGAGAAGAACAGCGCGATTATCGCCACCACGCCAAGCCCCGCAGTCGCAAGGAACGACATCCGCCAGCCAATCACTTCGCCCATCCACGTCGCCGCCGGGACGCCGCCAATATTGGCAATCGTCAGCCCCATAAACATGGTAGCCACTGCGCTCGCCTGCTTATGTTTAGGCACCACGCTTGCCGCCACCACTGAGCCCAGGCCAAAGAAGGCCCCGTGGTTCAGGCTGGTGAGGATGCGGGACAGCATCAGGGTGGTGTAATCCGGCGCGAGGGCTGATAGCACGTTACCAACGGTAAAAATCGCCATCAGGAAGATCAGCGCATTACGACGGCCACGATGCGACAGGAGAAGCGTCATCAGCGGTGCCCCCACCATCACACCGATGGCATAGGCGCTGATCAGCATCCCTGCGGCGGGAATAGAGACATCCACACCCCGGGCGATGACCGGTAACAATCCCATCGGGGAGAATTCAGTGGTGCCAATGCCAAATGCACCAATCGCCAGGGCCAGCAGGGGAAAATTGATTTTCATACTTCAACTCCAGACACCGTGTCGTCAGGCGACACAGAACAATGAAGGCGAAAGCATGACATCAATCACAAAAAATGAGAAGTTTACATTTTGGCAAAAGATTATTGCAGGAGGCGTAACAATCAGCCAGGAGAAACGAGGGAGAGCAGGCTCCCCCGTATCGATCAGTGCAGCGCAGCAGTGAAAGCACTCGCCACGATCAAACTCAGGACAATAACGGTCGTAACCAGCGAAAACTTAAGATCGGTACTCATCAATTTTTCTCCTTTTAATCACCCCATGAAGAGTGAGCTTGCTCATTTTTACACAGTTCACAGCAAAAATCTTGCGGGTTTTAGGTGGATTACCGTTTTTGTTCTTCCCCTTTTGGTCAAGATCAGCCAAAATTCCACGCTAAATTTATTAGCGTACCGGCCATTGACCCCCTCCTGACGTCCTGTGTCGTTTTCCCGGCGTACCGCAATTCAAATTGCGCAATTAGGGCGAGTGAAGGCAAACGTTTACCTATTGGTTTTTCAGGAGCTTAGATATGGTCTGGAGTGACATCTGATGGCAACAATTAAAGACGTGGCGAAACGCGCAAACGTTTCCACTACAACCGTATCACATGTGATTAACAAAACGCGCTTTGTCGCGGAAGAGACGCGCAACAACGTCTGGGCGGCGATTAAAGAGCTGCACTATTCTCCAAGCGCCGTGGCCCGCAGCCTGAAAGTGAATCACACCAAGACAATCGGCTTACTGGCGACCAGCAGCGAAGCGCCCTATTTTGCTGAAATTATTGAAGCCGTAGAGAAGAATTGCTTCCAGAAAGGCTACACCCTGATTCTGGGCAACGCCTGGAACAGCCTCGAGAAACAGCGGGCCTATCTGTCGATGATGGCGCAAAAGCGCGTTGATGGCCTGCTGGTGATGTGTTCCGAATACCCGGAATCGCTGCTCAGTATGCTGGAGGAGTATCGCAATATTCCGATGGTGGTGATGGACTGGGGCGAAGCCAAAGCCGACTTTACCGACTCGGTAATCGATAACGCCTTTGAAGGCGGGTATATGGCCGGTCGGTATCTGATCGAACGCGGCCACCGCGAAATTGGCGTGATCCCAGGGCCGCTTGAGCGCAACACCGGCGCCGGTCGACTGGCAGGCTTTATGAAAGCGATGGAAGAGACGCTGATCACTGTGCCGGAAAACTGGATTGTGCAGGGCGACTTTGAGCCGGAATCCGGCTACCGCGCGATGCAGCAGATCCTCTCCCAGAGCCCGCGTCCGACGGCGATATTCTGCGGCGGGGATATTATGGCGATGGGCGCGCTGTGCGCCGCCGACGAGATGGGCCTGCGCGTCCCGCAGGATATTTCGCTGATCGGCTATGATAACGTGCGCAACGCGCGCTTCTTTACGCCGGCGCTGACCACCATCCACCAGCCGAAAGATTCGCTGGGGGAGACGGCCTTCAATATGCTGCTGGATCGTATTGTCAGCAAGCGCGAAGAGTCACACTCCATTGAAGTGCATCCGCGTCTAATCGAACGCCGCTCGGTCGCGGATGGTCCTTTCCGCGACTACCGCCGTTAATCCTCCCCGGGAGCCAGCCCCTCTGGCTCCCGCAGCCACTCCTTATTCATCGTTTCGCTATCGCCGAGATACGCCAGCAGCCACGCCAGGGCCGGAGAGATATCGTTTTGCTGCCAGGTCAGGCAGCAGGCGGCATCCGGGAAGGGATTTTCCAGCGACAGCGCCACCCACTTGCCACTGTCAATCCACGGTCGGGCGACGTGCGCCGGTACCATCCCCACGCACAGTCCGGCAGAGAGACAGGACGCTGACGACTCCCAGTCCGGGGTCACGATCCGCCGCTGATTATCCAGCAGCCAGGTGATGCGCTTCGGCAACGAACGTGAGGTATCTTCCCGCACCAGCGATGGCCAGTTGCGCAAAGTATCATCGCTGAGCGGCCCTGCCATCGCAGCCAGCGGATGGTGGCTGGCCACCACGCAGTTCCAGCTCAGGGTGCCCATATCGCGAAACGCATAGCGCCCCCCTACCGGGATAGCCTGGGTCGCACCGATCGCCATCTCGACCCTGCCGTCCGCCAGCGCATCCCAGACGCCATTGAAGACCTCCTGGGACACCCGCAGCTCCACGTCAGAAAAGTGACGATAGAAATCAACGATCATCTGCCGGGTGCGCTCGGGGCGCACAATATTATCCACCGCAATCGACAGATGGCCTCGCCAGCCGTTGGCAATCTGCTGACACTGTTCTCGGGTGATCTGCATTTTTTTGATAACAGATCGCCCCTCCTTGAGAAACCACACCCCGGCGGGCGTCAGCTCCACATCCCGGTGACGCCGTTCAAACAGCGGCACCGCCAGCCACTCCTCCAGCTGACGCACCGTATAGCTGATGGCAGAAGGCACCCGGTGCAGCTCCTGCGCTGCACCGCTAAAACTGCCGTTGCGCGCGACGGCATCCACCACTTCTAGAGAATATTCTGACCACATTTTCTGCCTGCAAAATTTTTGAATGCAACAGCCAAATATTAGCGTTTCACAAGCCGGATTGCACTGCCTACACTCTGCGGCAATGACACCTGCACCTATAACGGAGAATAAACACAGTGATACCTGGGAAAGGATTTTTAGTCTGGCTTGCCGGGCTGAGCGTGCTCGGCTTCCTGGCAACTGACATGTACCTGCCCGCTTTTGCGGTCATGCAGGAAGATTTGCAAACCCCGGCGGCGGCCATCAGCGCCAGCCTGAGCCTGTTCCTGGCAGGCTTTGCCTTTGCGCAACTGCTGTGGGGACCGCTGTCCGATCGCTTCGGACGCAAACCGATTCTGCTGGCCGGGCTGGCCATTTTTGCCCTCGGCTGTCTGGGGATGCTGTGGGTCCGCGACGCGACCTGGCTGCTGGTGCTGCGCTTTATTCAGGCGGTCGGGGTGTGCGCTGCGGCGGTCACCTGGCAGGCGCTGGTAACCGATTACTATCCGGCCTCGCGCGTTAACCGCATCTTCGCCACCATTATGCCGCTGGTCGGGCTTTCTCCGGCGCTGGCGCCGCTGCTCGGCAGCTGGATCCTCGCCCATTTTGACTGGCAGTCAATTTTTGCCGTGCTGTTCGTTATCGCCCTGGTGCTGATGATCCCGGCCTTTAGCCTGAAGCCTGCGACGGCGAAAGCGCCCGCAGAATCTCGCGTCACCTTTTTATCGCTGCTGCGCTCACGTGTTTATAGCGGTAACGTGCTGATCTACGCCGCCTGTTCGGCAAGCTTCTTCGCCTGGCTGACCGGCTCGCCGTTTATTCTCAGCGAAATGGGCTATAGCCCGGCCGCAATCGGCCTCAGCTACGTGCCGCAAACCATCGCCTTCCTGATTGGCGGTTACGGCTGTCGCGCCGCGCTGCAAAAATGGCAAGGACCTCAGATGCTGCCGTGGCTGCTGGGCCTGTATGCGCTCAGCGTCATCGCAACCTGGGCGGTTGGGTTTATCCCGGGCGTGGGTCTGGCTCCGCTGCTGGTGCCTTTCTGCCTGATGGCGGTGGCCAACGGCGCGATCTACCCAATTGTGGTGGCTCAGGCCCTGCGTCCCTTCCCGCAGGCCACCGGCAGCGCGGCGGCTCTGCAGAACACCCTGCAGCTGGGGCTGTGTTTCCTGGCGAGCCTGCTGGTCTCGTGGCTGATCGCCACCCCGCTGCTGACCACCACCAGTGTGATGCTGGTCACCGTGGTGTTGTCTGTGATGGGCTATCGGATGCAGTACGTTCGCGGCCGCCAGCAGCAGGACGATCTCAGCGCAGAATCCTCGCGTGCCTGATGACACCGACTCTGCCATTAGCGTGCTAACCTTCTGGTGTTGAATCACGCTTTTTTCAGGCCTATACTTATTTGTGCGTTCTAATAAATACGATAAGTATTAGGCATTAACGGGAGCAGGAACGCTCCCGTTTCTCCATGGATGGCCTTTCGGCAAGGGTAATCTCCCTTCCTCTGTTCTACGTCGGATATTAGCCTCGCGGGTCATCCCCGTGAGATTTCTCACAGCCCTTATCCCGGGGGTTATGATCACAGCAAGTGATGGAGAAGCTATGAGTTCATCGTGTATAGACGAAGTCAGTTTTCGCAACGACAGCTGGTTCAGGATAGTGAATGAAATGCTGACCCGAGCGGGCATTACCGTCAACGGTCCGGCAGCGTCCGATCTGCAGGTCAAACATCCCGACTTTTTTAAACGCATTATGCAGGAAGGTTCCCTCGGCCTTGGCGAGAGCTATATGGACGGCTGGTGGGAGTGCGAACGGCTGGATATTTTTTTCAATAAGGTCCTGCGGGCCGGACTGGAAAATCAGCTTCCCAGCCACCTGAAAGACACCCTGCGTATTGCCACCGCCCGCCTGTTCAACCTGCAAAATAAAAAACGCGCCTGGATTGTTGGCAAGGAGCATTACGATCTTGGCAACGATCTGTTCAGCCGCATGCTTGACCCAACGATGCAATACTCATGCGGCTACTGGAAACAGGCCGAAAGCCTGGAACAGGCGCAGCAGGATAAACTGCGGCTGATCGGCGAGAAACTGCAGCTCCAGCCCGGCATGCGGGTGCTGGATATTGGCTGCGGCTGGGGTGGGCTGGCGCATTTTTTAGCCAGGCACTATGGCGTCAGCGTGGTGGGTGTGACCATTTCGGCGGAACAGCAAAAAATGGCTCAGTCTCGCTGTCGCGACCTGGATGTCACCATTTTACTGCAGGACTATCGCGATCTTGACGATCAGTTCGACCGGATTGTCTCCGTGGGAATGTTTGAGCACGTGGGGCCAAAAAACTACCCGACCTACTTTAACGTCGTCGATCGCAACCTCAAGCCGGACGGTCTTTTTCTGCTGCACACTATTGGTTCGCAAAAAACCGACCATCGTGTCGATCCATGGATCGACAAATACATCTTTCCGAATGGCTGTTTACCCTCCATTCGCCAGATAGCGAACGCCAGTGAAGCGCATTTTGTGATGGAAGACTGGCATAACTTTGGCGCGGATTACGACACCACCCTGATGGCGTGGCATTCGCGTTTCCTCGCCAGTTGGCCGGAGATCGCAGACAACTATTCTGAACGATTCAAACGGATGTTCAGCTATTACCTGAATGCGTGTGCCGGTGCGTTTCGTGCGCGGGATATTCATCTGTGGCAGGTGGTTTTCAGCCGCGGGGTGGAGAACGGTTTGCGGGTGGCGCGCTAAAAAAACACCCCGGGAAACCGGGGTGTTTTTTATTATTCGATATCGAGCGCTTGTTGGATGGCGGCCTCTTTTGCCGCCAGCACGCGCTCAACGGTATCCACTACCGCCTGGGTCTGGGGATCGATCTCAATATTGACCCGATGCCCCAGTTTTTTCGCCCCCAGCGTCGTGCGCTGCAGCGTCTCAGGGATCAGGTGCACGCAGAAGCGGGTTGGCGTCACTTCACCCACGGTCAGGCTGATGCCGTCCACGCCGATAAAGCCTTTATACAGGATGTACTTCAGTAATAACGGATCCTGAACCTTAAACCAGATTTGGCGGTTATTTTCCGAGGTCAGGATTTTGGAAATTTCAGCGGTGGTCATAATATGACCGGACATTAAATGCCCGCCAATTTCATCGCTGAACTTTGCCGCGCGCTCAACGTTAACGTCGTCGCCCACCACCAGCTCACCGAGGTTGGTGATACGCAGCGTCTCTTTCATTAAATCAAAGCTAATCAGGTTGCCGTTAATTTCGGTAACCGTCAGGCAACAACCGTTATGTGCAACCGAAGCACCCGTTTCCAGGCCATCGAGCATATACTCCGGCAGGGCCACAATATGGGTGCGGAAGTTCGGTTTTTCATCAATGGACACCAGTTTCGCGGTGCCCTGCACAATACCAGTAAACATGCTTACCACTCCTGTTTGTTCCTTCGGTGCTGACACCGTTTAATCGCACCACAATAACAGTTGAAAATAGAGGTTGCCAGCACACTACCTTTTCTGGCGATTTTTTCACTAGATAATTAACCATTCCCCGCTACAATAGCTGGAATTCCCCGCATCTTCTTCTTGCTGCTTTTCGCAGCGGCTTTTTATTCTCTCAAATAACAACAAGATCAAAGGTGTTCACGTGCAGAAGTACATCAGTGAAGCGCGTCAGTTATTAGCTCTGGCAATCCCGGTGATCCTCGCGCAAATCGCCCAAACCTCAATGGGATTCGTTGATACCGTCATGGCCGGGGGTTACAGCGCCACCGACATGGCCGCCGTCGCTATCGGCACCTCTATCTGGCTGCCGGCTATTTTATTTGGTCACGGTCTGCTGCTGGCCTTAACCCCGGTGGTTGCCCAGCTTAACGGCTCCGGACGCCGGGAGCGCATTGCCCACCAGATCCGTCAGGGCTTCTGGCTGGCCGGTTTTGTTTCAGTGTTAATCATGATTGTGCTGTGGAACGCGGGCTATATTATTCACGCCATGCGCAATATTGACCCCATGCTTGCGGACAAAGCCGTCGGCTATTTACGCGCTCTGCTGTGGGGGACCCCGGGATATTTATTCTTCCAGGTAGCACGTAATCAGTGCGAAGGTCTGGCGAAAACCAAACCGGGTATGGTGATGGGCTTTATCGGGCTGCTGGTCAATATTCCGGTGAACTACATCTTTATTTACGGTCACTTTGGCATGCCGGAGCTGGGCGGCGTTGGCTGCGGCGTGGCGACGGCTGCAGTGTACTGGGTGATGTTCTTCAGCATGCTCTCCTACGTGAAGCGCGCCCGGTCGATGCGCGATATTCGCAATGAGCCCGGATTCAGCAAGCCGGATATGGCGGTGGTTAAGCGCCTGGTACAGCTGGGCCTGCCGATTGCGCTGGCGCTGTTCTTTGAAGTCACCCTGTTCGCCGTGGTCGCCCTGCTGGTGTCCCCGCTGGGCATCGTCGACGTAGCCGGGCACCAGATTGCCCTTAACTTCAGCTCGCTGATGTTCGTTCTGCCGCTGTCGCTCGCCGCTTCCGTGACCATTCGCGTCGGGTATCGCCTCGGTCAGGGCTCAACGCTGGAGGCACAAACTTCAGCGCGTACCGGGATAGCCGTGGGGATCGGCATGGCGATGTGTACCGCCCTGTTCACTATCACACTGCGCGAGCAGATCGCGCTGCTGTATAACGACAGCCCGGAAGTGGTGATCCTGGCCTCGCACCTGATGCTGCTGGCGGCGATTTATCAGATCTCCGACTCCATCCAGGTGGTCGGCAGCGGCGTGCTGCGCGGCTATAAAGACACGCGGTCGATTTTCTTTATTACGTTCATCGCCTACTGGGTACTGGGTCTGCCGAGCGGCTATATCCTGGCGCTTACCGATCTGGTCGTCGACCGGATGGGCCCGGCCGGGTTCTGGATTGGCTTTATTATCGGCTTAACCTCTGCGGCGATCATGATGATGCTGCGGATGCGCTTCCTGCAGCGCCAGCCTTCAAGTGTGATTTTGCAACGCGCTGCTCGCTAATTACTCACCGGCCGCCTGCGGGCGGCTACTTTCTCTTCACTTTGCGCGGGAATGAAGCAATCGCGTGAAATCTGAAAGAAAAATGCAGTTTACCTCTTGCCTGATGCGGCCACTGCCGCTAATATTCGACCCCGTTGTCACACACAACATTGCGTTCATAGCTCAGTTGGTTAGAGCACCACCTTGACATGGTGGGGGTCGTTGGTTCGAGTCCAATTGAACGCACCATTCTCTACAGTGCGTCCGTAGCTCAGTTGGTTAGAGCACCACCTTGACATGGTGGGGGTCGGTGGTTCGAGTCCACTCGGACGCACCATTTCAGTCCTGAAATGGTGCACATCCCTCTGAATTTTCTTTCTCCTGTACCTTTTCTTATTGCTCAATACCCGTTTTCTACCACACTTATCCTGCATGACTTTATTCCCCATGGATTCGGTAAAAAAACAGCGGGTGACATCAATGAAAAAAATCGCCATTGTCGGTGCGGGACCCACCGGTATTTACACCCTTTTCGCGCTGCAAAAGACCAACACGCCCCTTTCCATCACCGTCTATGAGCAGGCCGATGAGGCTGGCGTGGGTATGCCGTACAGCGATGAGGATAACTCGCGCATGATGCTGGCCAATATCGCCAGTATCGAAATTCCGCCTCTGTTCTCGACTTACCTTGACTGGCTACGCAATCAAAACGAAGCGCATCTGGCGCACTACGGCGTGCAGAAATCTGCGCTTCACGACAGGCAATTTCTACCGCGCATTCTGCTGGGTGAATACTTCCGCGATCAGTTTGTACTGCTGGTTGAGCACGCCCGCGCTCAGGGGTCTGAGATTACCGTTAACGAGTCCTGCCCGGTTATCGACATCGCCGCCACACCCGAGGGCGTCAACCTGTGGACGGAAGGTGAACCGGAGCCAAAATCATTCGATCTGGCGGTGATCGCCACCGGGCACGTCTGGCCGGAGGAAGACGCCTCGTCGCGGGCCTTCTTCCCGAGTCCGTGGTCCGGGCTGATGGAGGCCAAAATCGCTGCCGGCAACGTGGGTATTATGGGCACCTCCCTGAGCGGCCTCGACGCAGCGATGGCGGTGGCTATTCAGCATGGTACCTTCGTCGAAGCCGATAACGAGCAGATCCACTTCCAGCTCGATGAAGGCAGCGAGGCGCTGAAGATTGTGCTGATGTCCCGCTCGGGCATCCTGCCGGAGGCCGATTTTTACTGCCCGATCCCCTACGAGCCGTTAACCATTGCTACCGAACAGGCGATTGACGCCGCGATCGAGCAAGGTTCAGAGGGCTTACTCGACCGCATCTTCCAGCTTATGGTGGAAGAACTGCAGCGCGCCGATCCGGCCTGGAGCGAGGCGGTCGCGCTGAACGCTCTCACGGCCGACAGCCTTCGCGAGGCCTGGTTTGCCGACCGGGAAAAAAACGGCCCGTTCCGCTGGGCGGTGTCGAATCTGGATGAGGTGGAGCGCAACAAACGCGACCGGCGAACGGTGCCGTGGCGCTACACCATCCTGCGTCTGCACGAAGCCGTCGAGAAAATTGTCCCTCACCTTACTGAACAGGATCGGGAGCGTTTTAACACCGGTCTGGCGCGGGTGTTTATCGACAATTATGCGGCCATCCCGTCCCGGTCAATTCGCCGGCTGCTGGCCCTGCGCGAGGCGGGCATCATCAGCATTCTGACGCTGGGCGCGGATTATGAAATGGCCCTAAAAACGGACCGAACGGTGATTAATGCCGAGGGTAACAGCTGGTCGTTCGATACCTTTATCGACGCCCGCGGGCAGAAGCCGCTCAAAACCAAAGACCTGCCGTTCCCGGTGTTGCGCAAACAGCTCGAGTCCGCCGGCGAGGCGATCCCGGACGTCGGGGACGATTACACCCTCCTCGCCCCGGAATACCTGCGCGGAAAAATTGCCTTTGGCGCGCTGCCTTACCTGATGCACGACAGGCCTTTTGTACAAGGTCTGGTGGTGTGCGCCGAAATCGGGGAGTCAATGGCGAAAGCCGCCGTCCAGCCCACCTCCCGGGCGCGCAGACGGCTGCCGTTTATCGGGGATTAAAAGCAGTTTCGCAGGCGGCGGCCAGCGCCAGTAACGAGGACTCATCCTCTGCGGTCGAGAGGATTTCGAGCCCCACGGGGAAGTGAGTTCGCGTTCTTGCACAGGGGAGCGTGATGGCAGCAAAACCGCTGATGGCCGCCAGTTCGGGTGCATGGCCGGGCGGCATTTTTTCCAGGCTGTCCGGTAACCGACACACCGTCGGGTAGAGAAACGCGTCTATTCTTCCCTGCTCCGCCACCTGTATCAACGCCATACGTAACGCACGCCGCAAGCGCCGTCCGGCCAACCATGCGGGGGTTTTCAGCGTCCTGCAGGACAACATGCTGGTCAGCAGCGGCAAGAACTCCGCTAAATATTGCCCGGAGGCGACAATAGCCTGAAGATCGTGCGGTGCGCCAGGATGCTGTTGCAACCAGCCGTCAAAGGCCACGCGAAACTCGTACATACTCAGGCATGTCGCCATTTCAACGTCACGCAGCAGTGGAATGTCAACCGCCACCACCGCCGCGCCATGCAGCCTCAACCTTCCGATGGCGGCGTGCCAGGCTTCAAGCTGGTGCGGATCGTCCCCTTCGAGGGCGCGGATCACGCCAAATCTCACCCCTTTCAGCGATACGGTTTCGACGGTTGACGGCGGGTGCCCATGCATAATCCCGTGCAGCAATGCAGCATCCTGCACGCAGTGCACCATCGGCCCTACGGTATCTTTACTCAACGACAGCGGCGCGATGCCAGCCATTTGTTCCCGGCGGACCCGCGGTCGTAACCCCACCAGCCCGGTATAGCTGCACGGAATGCGAATCGACCCACCGGTGTCGGTGCCTAGCGCCCCCTCAGCCATCCCGGCCGCCACCGCCGCGGCGCTGCCGCCGCTGGAACCTCCTGCGGTAACGTTCGGGAACAGCGGATTGCGCACGTCGCCACCGAGCGAACTGCGGGAGCGGACGTCAAAGGCAAACTCGGACATATTTGCCCGCGCCAGAATAATGGCCCCGGCATCGCGCAACCGGCGAACCACCAGCGCATCGGCTGTCGGTTGTAGCGCGCTCAGCGACGAACAGCCCAGCGTCAGCGGCAACCCGGCGCAGGCGATGTTATCTTTCACGATCAACGGTACGCCATGTAATGGCCCGGAAAGCATGCCGCGACGCCGCAGCGTTTGACACTGCATCGCCTGCGACAGGGCGTCAGGATTGACGCCCAGAATGGCATTCAGATCCGCTCGCCTTTCAATCATGGTCAGCCGTCGGGTTATCTCCTCGGGACAGTCTACCGGAGGGATCAGCCGTCTGTTTCGCATAGTGTTCCCTTAATCAATGCCGGAGGTCAGGCCAGCGCCCGACCTCCCGTCGCATCTAGTCCCGTAACCCGGAAGTAATGGCGTCAAGAGCCTCTGGACGCAGGCGGATCTCCGCGGCCCGACGGTGTCCCTGCATCCCTTCGGTGCGGCTCTGGCGGATCGCGGGCTCCGCAATTGCGGCAATCCCCTTATCGTCAATCCACTGGTGGGTACAAATTTTGACGTACGCCCCTACCCACAGTCCACCGGTATAGCGCGCTGCCGCCATGGTCGGCAGGGTGTGGTTGGTGCCGCAGCATTTATCCGAGAACACCACGCTGGCGTTCTGGCCGATAAACAGCGATCCGTAGTTACGGATTTTGGCTGCCGTGCTGTGTGGATCCCGGGTATGCACCTGCAGATGCTCGGTCGCCATATAATCTGCGAAGGCGATCAGCTGTTCTTCACTGTCGCAGACTACGATTTCCCCCTGCCGACGCCAGGCTTCCCCCGCCGTGGCGGCGGTCGGCAGCGTCGTCAGCTGGCGTTCGATCTCTGCCAGCGTCCCTTCGGCAAGCGCCCTGCTGCTGGTCGCCAGCCCTACGCGGGTATGAACATCATGTTCCGCCTGCGCCAGCAGATCGGCGGCAATAATACGCGCGTCGGCGCTGTCATCGGCAACGGTGAAGATTTCGCTCGGCCCGGCCAGGGCGTCGATTCCCACTTTGCCGAATACCTGACGCTTAGCCTCGTTCACGAAGGCATTGCCCGGCCCGACAATTTTATCCACCGCCGGCACGCTCTGTGTCCCCCAGGCCATCGCCGCAATCGCCTGCGCGCCGCCGATTTTAAAGATCCGGTGTGCACCTGCCAGATGGCAGACCGCAATCATCGCCGGATGCGCCGCCGGTGGCAGACAGGCAATGATCTGCTCGCAGCCCGCCACCGTCGCGGGCACGATCGACATCACCGGCGCGGAAAGAATGGGATAGCGACCGCCCGGCACGTAACAGCCCACCGTCTGGACCGGGATAATCCGATGCCCCAGATGCACGCCCGGCAGGGTTTCGACCTCCAGCGGCAGCATGGTGGCAAGCTGAGCCTCTGCAAAGCGGCGCACCTGCGCAATCGCAAACTCGCTGTCGCGACGCGTCTGCGGATCCATTTCCCGGAGCGCGGTGTCAATCTCCTCGGCGGTGACTTCAAACTGCGCCGGCACTACCTTATCAAACTGCTGCGAATAGTCTTTCAGGGCAGCGTCGCCCTCACGCTTCACCCGTTCAATAATGGCGCTGACGGTGTCGGTTAACGACTTATCGGCCTGCGCGTCCTGTCCCTGCGGACGTTTGAGCCAGCTCACCTGGTCAACAATCGATTGTGCTGTCATTACGCGTCCTCCATTTGACCAAGTTTGATTTGTGCCAGCAGCGCCAGGTGATCGTAAACCACCCACTCATCGACAATTTTGCCGTTGATGATGTGGTAATGGGACATGCCCATCACGAACAGGCGTTCGCCGGTCGGTTTACCCAGCTCACCGTAGCCCAGGTGATGGCCTTCAATAATCCAGCGAACCGCCACTTTGGTGCCGCCCTCTTCGCACGGGTTGGAGCAAATATGCTGCGGCAGCCAGGCGCCATCGGGGATCATGCCGATCAGCGCCAGAGTCTGGTGCGTCACTGCCGCCACGCCGTACAGCTCTTTCATCAGCGGGCCGTGCCACTGCACGTTTGGCGCATACACCTCTTTGATCTTGCCGAGCATCCGGCGGTTGTAAATTTCGTGCAGCCAGCGCAGGCACTGCTCTTCGGTGTCGGTATGGGCGATGGAGACGTCGCAGACCATTTCCGGCGGATACTGGCCCAGCATGCGCCCATTTTCGCCGATGTCGGTGACGCGAAAGCCCTTGTCGAACTGCTCTTTCGCCATGTTAAAGGCCACTTCGTCGGTGTTCAGCCCCAGCTGCTTCATCAGGGACATGTTGTCGCTGACCACCCACTCCCGGTAGATTTTGTTTTCGTGGATCATGCAGTCCGCCACGGTGCGGGTGACGAAGGTGCGGTTGGTCGGTTTGCCCAGATGGCTGAACTGGGTGTGACGCCCGCTGCCGGTCACCAGATGCGAGGTATAGAAACCGTCAACGTCGTTGCCGTTCCAGATAACCTGGGTCGCCATCCCCCGGCGCTCCGGGAAAGCAATCAGACGCTGCAGGGTATCCTGCACCACCTGCTCGCGGTTATACAGGGTGCCAAGCGCATTATATAAAATACAGTTGTGCGTATAGTGGGTGTAAATTAAGCCCACGTCGCGTTCATCCCATATTTTATGGGTGCAGCGAACGATATAGTCGACAATATCGGTATAGCAATCATCAAAGCCGCGTAATGATTGCGCGCGCGGACGCTTTTCCGGCACCAAATCAATAAAGTCCCGACGTTCAACCTGTAATACCGGTTCGTCACGGGTCGGTTTATTATTTTTTTCAGGTACGGCTGGAGCTTTATTTGTTGCTTCGGTTGAAGACATGCGATCTCCTGCTTCTATTTTCAGACAATACGATCCCGCACCCGGAATGGATGGAGAAGAGAACCGCAATTTGCATTGCGGCGGATTTAAAACACGTTACGGATAAGTAATATAGAGGAGGCGAACCTCCACTTAATTCACGATTTGCGACCAGATAGCTAATTCATCAATCCCAAGATATTCGCGAATAATTAAACCATCGCGTAATTCGAGCTGGCTAATACCGGTAATCGACACCGGTTTGCGGGTCGGCATGCCAAATTTGCCGTAGCCGTCGTGCCAGGTCAGCAGCGACCAGCGCAGCGAAATGCGCACCGGCTCGTTAGCATCCCGACGCACAATCAAGTGGTGAAGCTGCACTTCGCTGTCGGCGAAGGAGGCCCGGTAGCCCGACAGCAGGGCGGCGATTTCCTGCTCCCCGGTGCAGATGCAGTGCCCCGGCGCATACATCGTGGCGGCGGGATGATACAGGCCCGGCACGGTGCCGCTGTTGCCGCCTGCCCACATGGTCAGATAGCGCTCAATAACTCCGGCAATCGGCCCCTCGACGTCATCACCTTCAGGTCCCCCGGCCCAGCGGGCGTCCAGCGTCTCGGCAGTTTCACGTGGGATCCCAAGCTGTTCCTGCATGTTCGCCAGATTGCGCGCAAAGTCCTGCACGTTGAACCCCAGCTGCGCCACTATCGCCGCCCGGTCCTGCAGGAGCCACTCCTGACGCACCGCGCCGTCGGCGCAGATCCGGTCCGCCCAGGTGCGCACCCAGACGGTTTTGCCGGTCGGTGCACCGAAGAACCCTTCCCCCTGATGGCGGATGCAGGCGATCGTGCGCTGGGCGGCGTAGTATTCATCCCCCGGATTGTGGGTCGCCAGAATGTCCTCCGTCAGCACGGTGCGCTGGGGGAAGCTGTGCATCGCCTCGAGGGTTAAGCGCATAAACTGGGAGAGATCGTTCAGCTGTTTTTCTGGGGTGATAAATACCACCGGCGTGGCATAAAAGTCCGCGAGCTGGCCGATATCTTTCTGCTCCCAGACCACGTGGGTCAGGGTCAGAATAAACTGTTGAATGGAGTCGAACTGGGGGCTAAAGCCCGGCAATCTGCTCATTTGTCCTCCTGCGTCTGGAACACCACTTTCCCGTTTTCTTCGACGACGCCCGCGTGCGGACGGCGTGCAGAGTGCCGAACGACCAGCGTACCCGGCACGGTGATTTGTTCAGGCTCGATATTTCCACTCTCGATTTGCTTCATCAGTAGCGCCACCGTCTCCGTCACCATCGCTTCCACCGGCTGCGACGCGGAGGTTAGCGCATACGACGACCAGCCGGACGGGCCGATATCGTCGTAGCCAATCACCGAGACGTCTTCCGGGATGCGCAGGCCAAACTCGTAGCGGGCCACGTCCATCACTATCACCGCCATGTGGTCGTTGGCGACGAAAATGGCGTCCGGCGCTGGCGCAGCGGAAAAGAGCGCGTACGCAGCACGGGTGGTTTGCTGGGCATCGTAATTGCCATTCACCACCCGGACATCGTCGATGCCCTGCTCGTGCAGCGCGGTCAGATAACCTCGCTGGCGGGTGATATTCACCGACGAGTCCGCCACGCCGCCCACGTAGGCAAAGCGCTGGTGGCCTGCCGCCAGTAAAAATTCGGCAATCTGGCGGGCGGCCGCCTCGTTGTTGCTGTTGACGCTGGACGCCATTCCGCTCGCTTCGCTGCGGTTAAACAGCACCACCGGGATCCCGGCGGCCAGACACTCTTCTGACAAATCAAGCGACAGCGTAACCGAAGCCAGCACGATGCCGTCCACCCGGTACTGCATGATCTGGTCGAAAATTCGGTCCACGTTGCCCTCGCGGTCACCAACAAACAGCAGCAGGTGATAGTTGAGGGTATCCAGCTTTTGCGCCAGTGCCTCAAGCACGTGCGGATAAAACGGGTTATCAAAATAGGAGATCACCACCCCGATGATGCGCGAGCGGGCAGTGTTCAGCGAGCGGGCTATCGCATTCGGACGATAGCCCAGCTCGCGCGCCGCCTTAAGCACCTTCTCACGCGTGGCCGGCGATATACTGGCCCCCGGCGTAAAGGTGCGGGACACCGCTGATTGTGATACGCCTGCCAGCTGAGCCACCTGTTGAGAGGTCACCGCCGTAAAAGTCTTACGTTTCATTGCCGTTTGTTCCTTATCCCTTGCACTTCCCGATTCTGGCACACTTTCAAGAAGATAACGCGATCACCGCCTATCCCCCCGTTCTTGCTGCCTCAGGAAGCGGGTACTTTTTATACTTACACCATCTTTGCATGCGTATGCAACAGCCTAAATTATTTTTTTCACAATGGTGACAAACAACCTTTACAAAATTGAAACCTTTTCGTAACTTCAATTTTGAATACGTATGCAGAGCAGTTTCACACCGTCAATTGTACCGGGCAAAGTGGGCAGTCATCAAAAGGATTGAGCCGGTAAACGTTGTACTTGATTGGTTATAACCCATTGATTATTTAGAGGTTCACAACCATGTTTCGAGCACTGTTACGCCGACCGGAAGCCCGGCTGTTTTTCTTCATCAGCGTGTTATTTTTCATCTGCATTCACAGCATCGATGCGTTTCTGGCCCCGATGATGATCAATCAGGGGATGGAGCCGCAGATGATGGGCATCATTATGGGGGCCAGCGGCCTGGCCACGCTGCTGATTCGTTTTCCACTGGGGATCATCTCCGACGTGGTGAAGAGCCGGAAAATTTTTATCCAGGTCGCGCTGGTCCTGCCGATTATCGCCTGGCCGCTGGCCTGGCTGGAGCCGAACGCCCTTACCCTGTATCTGGCTAAAGCGGCAGACGGCGTCACCGCCGCCACCTGGGTGCTCTACAACATCCTGTTTATGCGCTATTTTGACCGCAAAGACGCCCCCGCTGCCGTAGCCTTTCTGGCGCTGGCGGGGCCGCTTGGGGTGTTTCTCGGCAACTGCATCGGCGGGTTGTTGATTCACTACTTTGCCAACAACATCGCCTTCTTCGTCTCCTGCGTCTCGGCGCTGGTGGCATTGCTCCTGACCACCCGGATCCGCGATGTCCACGACCCGGTAAAAGCCCCGTCGCTGAAAGCCTGTATCGCCGGGGCCCGCCTGCAGCTTGCGGACCGTTCGGTGTGGCTGATTGGCATTCTGGCGACCCTTGTCATCCTGGTGCCTTTTGCTACCCGCGATACGTTGACGCCCATCTACGCCGAGCAGCTTGGGGGGCGCGCCGGGATCCTGACTCTGCTGAGCAACATCCATCTGATCTTCTACGCGCTGGCGGTTGCCCTGTGCAGCAGCGTGTTTTACCAGCGCCTGGGCCTGATGAAGACGGCGGTGCTGGGGATTGTGCTGCAGGTGATCTCGACGTTTGGCATTCCGTTCACCAGCAACATGTACGTGATCTATGTTCTGCAGGCGCTGGCCGGCTTCTCCTTCGGGATGGCGTTCGCGGCATTTATGTCCCTGAGCGTGGTCAACACCACCTCCGATGAACAGTCCACCCGCATGGGGTTGTTCCAGACCATTTACTCCTGCGGCATGTTTGCCGGGCCGGTGATTATGGGGGTGATGATGCAGCACATTAACCTCTCTTCCGGATATCTGTTTATTGCCGCCCTCTCGATTGTTGCGGCGATGGCCACCCCGCTTTCCGTGCGCTGGGTTAATTCACGTAAAATGCCACCGACCGCAGAATTACCGCTGAATAGTTCCCTCGCGCCCGCCCGCGACCAATAAATTGCAGTAGCGATGCTTTATTCCGGTTCGCCGGGAGGCTCTTCGTCATTTTAAATATCAAAGGAAACGATTGTGGCTTATATATTGAAAACCAGTAAACCGGTTCAGGAACGTCAGGATGCACAGCGTCAGATAAGGGAAACGGTAGAACTTATTCTTGCGGATATTGAAAAGCGTGGGAATAAAGCCATTCGCGAATTATCCATTAAATTCGACCGCTACGATCGCCAGGATTATCGCCTGACGGACGCGGAGATTAATGACTGTATTAAACGACTCAGCCGTCAGGATATTCGCGATATCGAATTCGCCCAGGAGCAGGTATTTAATTTTGCCCGCGCCCAGAGGGAATGCCTGCGCGATCTGGAAATTGAAACCCGCCCCGGGGTGATCCTCGGACATAAAAACATTCCGATTAATGCGGTGGGATGCTACGTCCCCGGCGGCAAATATCCACTGCTGGCCTCGGCCCATATGTCGATCATTACCGCCAACGTTGCGGGCTGTTCGCGCATCGTGAGCTGCGCCCCGCCGTTCGGCGGTGAACCGGCTCCGGCCATCGTGGCGGCGCAAAAAATGGCCGGTGCCACTGAGATTTATGCCCTGGGCGGCATTCAGGCTATCGGCGCGATGGCGCTCGGCACCGATTCGCTGGCCCCGGTGGATATGCTGGTCGGGCCGGGCAATGCCTATGTCGCCGAAGCCAAGCGCCAGCTGTTTGGCCGGGTCGGCATCGACCTGTTTGCCGGTCCAACCGAGACGCTGGTGATTGCCGATGAAACGGTCGACGCCGAAATGTGCGCCACCGATCTGCTGGGTCAGGCCGAGCACGGGGTGACCACCCCCGCGATTCTGCTGACCAACTCGATGATGCTTGCCAAAGAGACGCTGCGGGAGATCGACCGCCTGCTGGAAAAACTGCCTACCGCCGACATTGCGCGTCAGGCCTGGCGCGACTATGGCGAAATCATCGTCTGCGACAGCTACGACGAAATGCTCGCCGAAGCCGACCGCATCGCCTCCGAGCACGTGCAGGTGATGACCGACCGCGACGACTGGTTCCTCGCGAATCTGACCAACTTTGGCGCACTGTTCCTCGGCCCGCGCACCAACGTCGCCTACGGCGATAAGGTCATTGGTACCAACCACACCCTGCCGACGCAAAAAGCGGCGCGCTACACCGGCGGCCTGTGGGTCGGCAAGTTCATGAAAACCTGTACCTGGCAGAAGGTGCTCAGCGATGAAGCCACTGCCGAGATCGGCAGCTACTGCTCGCGTCTGTCGCTGCTGGAAGGCTTTGCCGGGCATGCCGAGCAGGCCAACATTCGCGTGCGCCGCTACGGCCAGGTGGATGTGCCGTACGCCACCCCCGCCCCGGTCAGAGAAAAGGTGTAAGGCATGACGTTTCCTGAGATGCCATCTTTTGACCTGCACGGGAAACGCGCGCTGGTAACGGGCGGCTCCAAAGGACTGGGGTTCGCCTGCGCCGTCGCCCTGGCGCAGGCCGGGGCCGAGGTGTGGATTGCCGCCCGGGATCGCCCGGCGCTGGAGGCGGCCGCGACGCTCGCCGCCGAACGGGGGCTGACGCTGCATCCGGTGTCGCTGGATATCACCGACGTCGCGCAGGTCGAGCGGGTGCTTTCGCCCCTGCCCGCGTTCGACATCCTGGTGAACAGCGCCGGGCTGGCGCGTCACGAGCCGTTTCTGAAGGTGAGTGAAGCGAACTTCGATGCGGTGATGGCCATCAACCTGCGGGCCACCTTTTTTATCAGCCAGCAGGTGGCGGCGCGGATGCGCGACCAGCAGATTGCCGGGTCGATTATCCATATCTCGTCGCAAATGGGCCACGTTGGCGGTCCGAGCCGCAGCGTCTACTGCGCCTCCAAATTTGCGCTGGAGGGATTAACCAAATCGATGGCGCTGGAGCTGGGGGATGCCGGGATCCGGGTCAACACCCTGTGTCCGACCTTTATAGAGACCGCACTTTCGCAGCGCGCGCTGGGCGAACCCGCCTTTCGTCGCTACGTGCTGGACAACATCAAGCTCGGGCGGCTGGGCACAGTCGAAGACGTGATGGGGCCGGTAGTGTTCCTGGCCTCCGATGCCGCAGGGATGATCACCGGCAGTGCGTTGATGGTCGATGGCGGCTGGACCGCAACCTGAGGGCTATGATGACAACGCTTAACAATACCCACATGCCGTTGGTGCTGATTGGCGGCACGCTGTGTAACCGCAGGCTCTGGCAGCCTATCGTCGACCAGCTCGCGCTGTCTGCCGCGATTTGCGTTGAGCTGACCGGGGCCACCACGGCGGAGCAGGTCTCCCAACGGCTGCTGAGTGAGTTGCCGCCGCGATTCCTGCTGGCAGGATTTTCGCTGGGGGCGATTGTGGCTCTGCAGATGATCGCCGACGCCCCTGAACGGATTGCCGGGCTGGCGCTGCTGTCGGTCAATCCGCTGGCAGACCGGCCGGAAAATGCCACCCCACGCCGCGAAGCCGTTCGTGCGGCGCGGGAACAGGGGCTGGCGAACTGGCTGTCTGCCAGCCTGTGGCCAAAGTACGTGGCCCCGTCACGCCTCCATGACCGGGAACTGCACGCGGTTATCTGCCAGATGGCAGAGGAGTGCGGACCTGACGTGCTGGCGACCCAGACCGAAATCGCGATTTCCCGGGGCGATAATCGCGAGGCGCTGGCCGCCGCGACCTGCCCCATCATCATTATTAACGGCCTGCACGATCCCATCTGCACGCCCCACCACCACCGGCTGGCCGCCGAAAGCGCCCCGCAGGCGACAAGCGTTACCCTCACGCAGGCCGGGCACTTTATCGTGCTCGAAGCGCCGGATGAGGTCGCTATCCCGCTGCGCCAGTGGATTCAGGA
Organism: Silvania hatchlandensis; assembly: GCF_025564065.1. GTDB lineage: Bacteria > Pseudomonadota > Gammaproteobacteria > Enterobacterales > Enterobacteriaceae > Enterobacter > Enterobacter hatchlandensis. Next base: position 207,743 of record NZ_JAMGZK010000053.1, read on the forward strand.
GTGTTTACATGCGACAGAATAAACTCAAGGCGCTGCGCGAGAACGCCGCCATCATTAATGGCTGGCTGGCGATCCCGTCCAGCTACAGTGCCGAAATCATGGGCCATCAGGGGTACGATGCCATCACCGTCGATCTCCAGCACGGGATGATTGATTTTGCCAGCGCGCTGACCATGCTGCAGGCGCTCTCCGCCACTTCGGCGGTGCCGCTGGTGCGGGTCTCCGATAACGACCCGGCGCAAATCATGCGCATGCTCGATGCCGGCGCTTACGGCATTATCTGCCCGATGATCTCCACCCCGGAAGAAGCCCGCCGTTTTGTCGCCGCCTGCCGCTATCCCCCGCTGGGCAATCGCTCCTTTGGCCCGGCGCGCGGTCTGCTGTACGGCGGTGCCGATTACCCCCAGCACGCCAACAGCGAAATTCTGACGCTGGCGATGATCGAAACCCGCGAAGGGCTGGCGAACCTCGACGCGATTCTGGCGACGGAGGGGTTAGACGGAGTGTTTATCGGCCCGAACGATTTGTCCCTGACCCTCACCGGCAGCGCCAGCGCCGAATCCCGTCATCCGGAGATGCTGGCCGCCGTTGAGCGGGTAGTCAGCCGCTGTCGCCAGACGCAAAAAATCGCCGGGATCTTTTGTACCTCCGGCGACGCGGCCGCCCGGCGCATCAGCGAAGGTTTTCAGTTTGTTACCCCCGCGAACGATGTCATGCAGCTTGGCCGCGCCTCGCGCGAGGCCATCGCGCAGGCACGCGGTAACGCCATTCCTACTACCGGCGCATCAGGCTATTAACAGGAGAGAACATGAAAGCACGTCACATTACCCCGGAACTGGCGAAAAGCCGCCTGGTGGCACCTGAAGATATGGTGTCCTGTAATCTTGCCTTTATCGACTGCAAGCTTCCGGGCTCGCACCTGAAACAGAACTACTCGTTTGTCGGCCCGGGCGTGACCCAGTCGTCCGCTCAGGTGGTGAACATTCCAGAACCGCACGGCTTTAACATTGGTGCCGCGGCAATGCCCAAAGGGGTCACCAATAATTTGCACCTGCACTTCACGGCAGAAGTGTTTTTGATCCACGAAGGGACATGGCGTTTTCGCTGGGGGGCGAACGGCGAAAATGAAGCCGAACTCAGCGCCCCGGCCATTCTGTCTATTCCAACGTGGATTTTCCGCGGCTTCACCAACGTCAGCCAGGAAGAGACCTGCGGAATGGTCTACACGGTGCTGGGCGGTAATCATACCGGGGGGATTATCTGGCACCCGTCGATTCTGAATGCCGCCAGCGAGTATGGCCTGTATCTGAGCAAAGAGAATATGCTGATCGACGTTAATGCGGGCGATACGCTGCCGGAACCGGCAGGGTTGCTCACGCCGCTGCCGCCGGAAGAGATCGCCGCCCTGCGCCACTACTCCGTAGAGGAGATGCGCCAACGGGCGGTGACCGGGGAGGATCGCCGCTGGTCTGCGGCAGGTCTGCTGGACTCGGTCCTGCCGGGTCACGGCGGTGAGATTGCGCCGGTGATTGGCTTTGGTATCAGCCAGGACAAACACGCGGCCCCGGCTATCGTTAACCCGCACGGCTTCTCGGTGGAATGGCTGCGCCTCGCTGATGAGCATGTGGTCGGGCGGCATCTGTGTCCGGACGTGCAGGTCATCATGGTGTTTAAAGGCACGCTGGAAGTGACGTGGAATCTGGAGGGTGAAGAGGTGAGTATCGTTGCGCCTGAACGTTCGGTGATTTCGGTTCCGGCAAACAGCTGGCGGCGTTACCGCGCGCTGGAGGGTGACATGGAGTGCATCCTGACTACCGAGGGCGATCAGCGTAAGCGCGTCTACTGGGATGAGACAATCCTGAAACAAGCCCGGGCGGCAAACCGCTGTCTCGATCCGGATGGCTATGTCACGGCAGTCGATCTGCTGCCGGAAACCGCTAAGCGCGCCGGTCTTCGACTCGAAGCGCTGCCTTCCGCCTTCTGATGCGTTGGTTCAGGGTGGGACATCCCGCCCTGAACAGCGTCATTTACTCGAAGTAAACGCCCGGATTGTCGGACAGGGAGACAAAGGTTTTGCTGTTTTTATCCAGCGCACGAATGTCGCCGCTTTCGATATCGTAAACCCAGCCGTGCAGGCGGATGGTGTCGTTACGCAGACCCACGGCAACCGACGGGTGCGTTTTGATGTTGCTCAGCTGCGCGAAGACGTTTTCCTGCACCATCGCGTTCACTTTGTCAGTCGGGTTGTCCCAGGTTTTATTCTCCACCACCGCTTTCGCCGCGTCGGAATAGCGCAGCCAGTGGGAAACTGCCGGCATTGGATCCAGGTTCGCGTTGTCAGCAATGGCCTTCATTGCGCCACAGTTAGAGTGGCCGCAGATCACGATATCGGTCACGCCCAGTACCACAACGGCGTATTCAATGGTGGCCGACACGCCGCCCGGTTCGGGCCCGAATGGCGGCACGATGTTGCCAGCATTACGAATGACAAAGAGCTGTCCGGGATCCTGCTGGGTGACGAGTTCCGGAACCAGTCGGCTGTCAGAACAGGAGATGAAAAGCGCTTTGGGATTCTGACTGGAGGCCAGACTGCGGAAAAGTTCTTTACGTTGTGGAAAAACTTCTTTTTGAAAGCTGAGAAAACCTTCAATGATATGTTGCATGGCAATGTCTCATTTTTCTGTAATGGTTTAGACATGATCGAGATCATGTTTTTAGAGTTTAGCGACCGGGCCGGGGTTCAGACAAGCAATATATTTCTGGCCCGACCGCATGACGATCTCCCGGGCGTCGGCAGGAATGTTCTGCCCTTCAAAGGCACCATACAGTCTGGAAAAGCGCACACCGTCCAGACGCGCGGTGATATCGCTCACCGTTGCGGCGGGTAGCGGCAGCATATTTGGGTAGCTCCACATAAAGGACACCGCGTCTTTTCCCGGGGTCACCTGCAGAATATCCCCCGCCAGCAGCACGCCCCGATCGCGGTTCCAGTGCAGCACCGTGCCACCGGCAAAATGCCCGCCGAGCCTTAACAGGGTTACCGTTGGGGCAATTTCGAGCGCGTCGCCCTCCCAGAACCGCAGCGCCGGGCTGTCCCGCATCACCCACTCCCTGTCGCTGGCATGCAGATAAACCGGGGCGTTAAAGGCCGCCGCCCAGTCCTGCATCGTGGTGTAGTAATGCGGATGAGAAAGCGCGATGGCGCTGATCCCGCCCAGCGCCATCACCAGCGCGTGGGTAGCGCTGTCGAGATTGGCGATGCAGTCCCACAGCACGTTGCCCTGCGGGGTACGCAGCAGAATGGCGCGCTGGTTTATCGCAAAGCCGGGCACGGTTTTGATACCGAACAGATCCGGTTCGAGCTGCTGCCATTTGTTGGTATGCGTTGCGGTCAGGGTGTCAAATGCGACCCACGCCTGGCCTGTCGAGGGCACATACTGGCGTTCATCTTCACAAATGGGGCACCGTTTGGGTTCGGTGGGCCCGTCATAGGACGTGCCGCAGGTCTGGCATAGCGTAATCATTGCCGCTCCTTTGCAGGGTTAATGCCTGAGTATGGCAAGGATTATCCTTATGTGCGCTCTGCGCGGCGGGGTGCCTCATGCGTCGGTTTTGCCCTATAATACGACCTGGAACAAAAACTGAATAAAGCGGGTGCATGATGGAAATTGATCTCGAGAATCTGGTGTTTAACGGACTGGAAGAAGCTGAAGAGCGCAACGCGGAGCGTCTGGATGATGCGGATAAAAAAGCGCAGGCGATAGTGGCGGACGATGACTGCGGCGACGCCTGCAAGATCTAACAAATAGCCCCGGATACGCCGGTGATGCTGGTCAGTTAAGCATTGAGGATTGTTCCGTTCACTTTATGTTAAGCAGATTATAGTAGCTTCACAGCACGTGAACGTGACAAGGGGGTCACCGCACCCCCTTGTCAATCCCCGCGGCCCCGCCACGAAATCGGTGCTTCGCACTACGCTCACCTCACGACCTCCTGCCTGCGGTCGGCTCAACTCGACATCCTGTCTCGCTTCGCCTCTGTCCGCCATCCCTGGCGTCCAGCCCTTGTCATCCGGTCTCCGGTTCGCCGATTTCAGCGGGGACTCAACACCCGTGCCCCATTCAGACCGCTGAGAAGGTGGAGGGAGCGAAAGTCCGGCTGAAAATCGCTGAGGCGTTGACCGCAGGCCGGGGCGAGGCGCAGGGATGCGCCGAGAGGGCGTGACCTACATGGATGTAGGATCACGCCCGACCCGAATCCGAAGGGAATAAGCCGAAGACAAAATTGCCGGGAGCAATTTTGAACAGCGCTTGCGCTGGCCCCGAAGGGGTGAGCCCCATGGATGGGGCGAGTAATCCGCGCAGCGGCGATTTTCTGTGCCGGGAGCCGGGATTGTAAAGGGGGTGGCGGCCCCCTTTACACGTTCACCGCAGAGCATCAGACAGGAAGCAGAGGATTAAGAGTGAACGGAACGGTTCCACGCTTTCTTCAAAGGGTTTTGTAATAAGTAAAATAACGAATAAAAAAGCGTAATTTTGCTTAACTGACCAGCATTACGGATACGCCGGGGCTTTTTATTACGACTTTTTCAGGCTGTCTATCGCCTGCTGGGCACAGGCTTCATCAAGATGTCCGCCCGGCGCACCGCCAATACCGATCGCGCCAATCACGTCATCCCCTTCTTTAACCGGCAGACCACCGGCCAGCAGCAGCAGACCCGGAATATCACGCAGGTTTTGTGCGCCCGCATTGCTTTGCGCCGATTCCATCACTTTACCCGACGCATTTTTGGTGCTCAGCGCGGTAAAGGCTTTCATCTCGCTGGCTTTCAGGGTGTGCGGACCGGCGTTATCCGTGCGCTGTACCGCTTTAACTACCCCGGCGCGATCCACCACCGTGACGCTCACCTGGTAGTTTTTCGCCAGGCAAGCCTGAACGGCAGCGCTGGCCAGGGCGTTCGCCTGGGTCAGTGACAGACTGTTTTGCGCCACAGACTGTGCGTGCGCCGATACGCCGACCATCCCTGCAACCCCGATTACTGCCATCATTACCTTTTTCATCGCACATCCTCTTATCAGTGGGAACACCTGAAGCATATCGGGGAGGTGGCGCGAATGTTATTCGGTCGATTACGCAGCTAGCCTGGTAGTTCTACGGATTGCAATTTGTCATATTCCCGGATGGCCTGTACCAGGCTCGAGACGCCCAGCTTGAGAAACACCGCCGCCCGGTGCGCTTCTACCGTGCGCGGAGAAAGATTCAGCCGCGCGGCGACCTCTTTATTACTGCGCCCGTCCATCAGGGCATGCAGCACTTCGTCCTCGCGGGCGGTGAGCTGGGCAAACAGCGCCCGCACGCGGGTGGTCTCCTGCCACGCGCCCACGCGCTGCTGGCTCTCTGCCAGCGCCGCGGTGATGGATTCGATCAGCTTGTCGGCATCCAGCGGCTTGGTGAAAAACTCATACACCCCGTTGTGAAAGGCGCGACGGCAGGCGTCGATGGTGCCATGCCCGGTCATCAGGATCACCGGCAGCAGCGGCCACGGCCATGCCCCCTCTTCCAGCCAGGCCAACCCGCCTTTCCCCGGCATGCGCATATCCAGCAGCAGGCAGCCGGTGAGCCCGGTATTGCTGCTGTGCGCCGCCGTAAACGCGGCAATGCTGTCGAAGGTGGCGATCTCCCAGTTCATCCCCGACAACAGGAACACCAGCGACTCCCGAACCGACGCATCATCGTCGATAAGGTAAATAACGTTATTCATACGTGCGACTCCCCTGGCGAACAAACTGCAGCGTAATCTGTGCCCCACCTTCGGGCGCGTTATTCAGCAAAATAGTGCCATTCATACGGGTCAATAACGACTCCGTTAAGGTCATACCCAGCCCAATACCCTCTTTGCGCCCGCTATAAAACGGCATAAAAGCATTTTCTAACGCCTCGGGGGTAAAGCCCGGCCCGCCGTCGGTCAGGGTCAGCGTGATACGCCCCTCTTCTGCGCGGCTGGTGATGTGCACCCAGCCTGCGGGTCTGTCCTGCTGAGCCTGAATGGCATTGCTGAGAAGATTGTGCAGCACCTGCTCCAGCCACAGCCGGTCTGCCTGGATCGTTTTCGCGTCCGGGGCGAAGTCATGGGTAACACGGATGTGCTTCGCGGTGCGTTCATGCTCCAGCAAATTGCCAACATGTTGCCAGCATTCGGCCAGATCGACCTCGCGCAGGGTCACCTCTTCCTGGGCGACATGCTCGCGAAAGCGCGTCAACAGGGCGTTAATCCGCTGGGTCTGAATCAGGGCAGCGCCCAGCGCCTGCGCGACCACCTCGGGATTGCCCTGCCCCAGCTGGCGCTGCGCGCCCTGAATCCAGGTCTGCACCGCCGTCAGCGGCTGATTGATCTCATGCACGATACCGGCGGTGATCTCGCCCAGGGTGTTGAGTCGGGCATGTTGATAATACCGGGCGCGGTGGTCGGCATGTTGCCGCTGCGTTCGCTGCCAGACGATGGCGCCAGCCGCCGCAGTGACTATCGCCCAGCCGAGAAACAGCAGCACGAAAGGCAGCAGCGGGATCTGCCCCCAGGCGGGTTGGGCACTGGCTGCAAGCGTAAACGGCTGGGTATGCTGCGAAAACTGCCGCTGCCAGTGCCAGAAGGCTTCCGACTGAACCGGCGGTGTGCCGTCGAGGTGCAGGCTGATATGGGTAAAGCGTGGGTTGCCGTGAAGCACCGTTTGTGGGTCAATCAGCACCCGGATCTGCCGCCAGGGGTTATACAGCCAGTACTGCTCACCTTCGGCAGGCTCCACCCGCGCGGCGTCGAGCGCACGACCAGTGGTCTTTTGCAGGGTGACGATTTGCGGGAATTTTTTGCGTAGCGCGGCCAGATCTTCATCGCCATTGAGCAGGGGGAGGATCGATTCATTTTGCGTGAGCATCGCCCCCACCTCCGCGAAGGCGGTGGCAAACTGCTGATCCAGCACCCAGAACTGGCGGCGGATCTGTTCGGCATACAGCAACGCGCTGCTGAGCAGGAAGAGCAGTAACCCGAGGAGGATCCCGCGTTGTATAAAATGTTTGTTGTTCATCCGCTTAACTGGCGTCAGTGAGGTCGTCAGAAACCTTAGCAGGTTGCGGAGCCAGGGACAAAACGAAGGCGTGATTTTGGATGTTAACATCCAGTTTAGTGGTTAAGCACGCACACCTCGTTCCAGTAGGTTTCCCGCACCAGGCGGTGTTCAGCGTTGCGTTTGGTCATAAAACCACTCCGGATCGATAGTGGCAATGTCCACGCCGTACAGGCTGGCAGCAGGCAAGATCGACTCCAGAACACGTTGCGCACTGTTCTCCGCACCCTCGGTTCGACCCGCAAATAACCGTCGTAACGTACTCAGTAATTTTCCCATTGCCTGTTTCCTCTGTGTTCAGCCTGAGTTCAGTAAACCTGCAATGTGGCACAAAGGGAAATGCGAATACCGGCAGAGAATGTGCGCAAACTGCAAAAGCCCGCCAGCCGTTTACTTACGTGTAACACACTGTTCACTAATCACTTTTTTCATATAGCAAAGACATTTTTCTTATTTGGTCGGACGTAACGGGTATGGGAGCGTAACAGGACAAAACCAAAACAGAGAGGCAGGGATATTTATGGCAATACACACAAAACTGGCGCTGGCACTCGGTCTGCTGACCGCAGGCGGCCTGATTTCAACCCAGGCGCAGGCGGATCAGCTGGCGGATATTAAAGCCGCCGGAGTGGTCAAAGTAGCCACCTTCGATGCCAACCCGCCGTTCGGATCGGTGGATGCTAAAAGCCACGACATTGTCGGTTACGACGTTGATTTCGCCAACGCACTGGCAAAAGCGTTGGGGGTAAAGCTCGAGTTAGTCGCCACTAACCCAGCAAACCGTATTCCGCTGCTGCAGTCCGGTAAAGCGGACCTGATCGTGGCGGACATCACCATCACCCCGGAGCGCGCGCAGGTAATCGATTTTTCCACTCCTTACTTTGTGACCGGCCAGCAGTTCCTGGTTCCGGCCAGCGGCGCGGATAAGCTGGATGCCTACAGCAAGGCGCGCATTGGCGCCGTTAAAGGCACTACCGGTGAACAGGCCCTGCATCAGCGCTTCCCGCAGTCCCGGGTGCTGTCTTATGACGATATTCCGCTGGCGCTGACCGCGTTGCGCAACGGTAACGTGCAGGCGATCACTCAGGACAGCACCATTCTGGCGGGTCTGCTGGCCCAGGCGCCGGATAAGGCCAGCTTCAAAATTCTGCCCGACCTGCTGAGTAAAGAGGAGATCGGCGTCGGGGTGAAAAAAGGCGAAACCGCGCTGCTGAAGGTGGTCAACGATGAGCTGGTGAAACTGGAAGGCAGCGGCGACGCGGCGAAGATTTACGACGTCTGGTTTGGCCCGCAGACCGCCTCCCCGCAACCGCGTGCCTTTAAAATAGAAGCCCAGTGATATGTTCTCCGGTCTCTTTTCCTCCTCCGCGGCCGATGCCGCGGATTTTGCGCATCTGGCGCAGGCCAGCGTTACCTTTTGCGATGTGGTGAAACGCTACGGCGATCGCCCGGTGCTGAAAGGTATCAACCTCAGCGTCACGCCCGGAGAGGTGGTGGCGATCCTCGGCCCCTCCGGCTCCGGTAAATCCAACCTGATTCGCCTGATCAACCAGCTCGAAACCTTAACCTCCGGCGAGATCCTGATTGACGGAAAACCCACCCGTCAGCTCAGTCGCCGGGCATTGCGGCAGTTGCGTAGCCGGGTCGGATTCGTGTTTCAGCAGTTTAATCTCTACAGCCATCTGACGGCCCGGCAAAACATCACCCTGGCGCTGGAGCAGGTTCACGGCTGGCCGTCTGCGCAGGCGCACACCCGGGCCGACGCCCTGCTCAGCCAGGTGGGGATGGCAGACAAAGCCGAACAGTATCCCGATACCCTCTCCGGCGGGCAGCAGCAGCGGGTGGCAATTGCCCGGGCGCTGGCCTCCTCGCCGCAGATAATTCTATTCGATGAACCCACCTCGGCGCTCGATCCCGAGATGATTGGCGAGGTGCTGCTGGTGATGAAAGCCCTCGCTCATAGCGGGATCACCATGATTGTTGTCACCCACGAGATGCAGTTCGCCCGCGAGATCGCCGATCGGGTGGTGTTTATCGATGGTGGACAGATTCTGGAAGTGGCGCCGCCCGAGCAGTTCTTTCAGCATCCCAGCCATCCGCGCGCCCGGCGTTTTCTGCAGAAGGTGCTTAACCCACTTCATCAGGACGCGGTGTAATGCCCGCCCTTGACTGGCAAGGGGTGCTGACCGGTCAGCCCTTGCAGTGGATCCTGTCCGGTTTCTTAACCACCTTGTGGGTGACGCTGGCGGGCGCGCTGGTCGCCAGCCTTCTCACCCTTGCCTGCCTCGGATTGCGCCTTACCGGGGGCCGCCTCGGTACTGCCGTCGTCGCCGCCTGGGTCTCGCTGTTTCGCAATACGCCCCTGCTGGTGCAGCTCCTGTTCTGGTATTTTGCCGCCTGGAATGGCCTGCCGCAGGCCTTTCGCGCGGTAGTGATGGCCGATCACCCCTGGTCGGTGCTGCCGGGTAACGTCTGGTGGTTCACGCCGGAGTTTCTCTGCTCCGCCTGGGGCCTGGGGGTCTTTACCTCGGCGTTTTTAACCGAAGAGGTCACCGCCGGACTGCGGGCGGTCTCCAGCGGACAGCGGGAGGCGGCGCTGGCTCAGGGTTTCTCGTCCTGGCGGTTACTGCGCCATATTCTGCTGCCGCAGGGGTTGGCCAACGCCTGGCAGCCGGTGGTGGGTCAGTACCTTAATCTGATGAAGCTCTCGTCGCTCGCGAGCGGCATCGGCTTTGCCGAACTCACCTATCAGGTGCGCCAGATCGAAAGCTATAACGCCCACGCGCTGGAAGCCTTCAGCGTGGGCACGGCGCTGTACCTGCTGACCGGCATCGCGCTGGGCTTACTGCTCACAAAGCTGGGCCCCACGCCCGCGCGGCGGCGTAAAACAAACACCGAGTTAAGGAGTGAAGAGCCATGTTAGCCGGGTTTAGCGTGATTACCGACAACCTTGATTATCTGCTGTGGGGACGCATAAGCGCCGGGCAACCCGGCGGCGTGCTGCTGACCCTGCTGATGGCCTTTGGCGTGGCGGCGCTGGCGCTCCCGGCCGGGATTGCGCTGGCGGGCCTCGCCTGGCGTTACCCGGGCGTCATTCGCCAGACCCTGTTTGCGTGGGCAGAGCTGATTCGCGGGATCCCGCTGATATTTGTTATTTTCTGGATGTGGTATCTGCTGCCGCTGATGACCGGGGGCGATCTGCCCGGCGCCTTGACCGTGACGCTGGCGCTGGCGTGGTTTACCGCGGCGGCGGTGATGCATTCGGTGCTGGCGGGGCTGCGCGCATTGCCTGTCGGGCAGTATGAGGCGGCGCAGTCGCAGGGGTTTGGCGCACTGCAGACCCTGTGGCATCTGCTGCTGCCGCAAGTGTTGCGCAATACATTGCCGTCGCTGTCGGGGATTTTTATCAGCCTGCTGAAGGACACCTCGCTGGCTTTTATTGTCAACGTGCCGGAGCTGACTACCGTCGCCGGACAGGTTAACAACCGGGTACAGATTTACCCGGCGGCTATTTTTATCTTTACGGGGCTGGTCTATTACCTGCTGTGCTGCACCGTTGAGCAGCTGGCAAAACGCATTACCCGGCCAGCGCTTTAACCACCGTTTCCATCGCCTGAGTCGTTAATTCACTGCGTGGCACGCGCTGGTTCGCCAGCGCGGTGCGGACGACTCCCGCGATCACGATATGCTTGGGCTCCTGCCCCAGGTCGCGCATCTCAAGAACGACTTTGCCCACCACACGACACATCTCCTGATACAGCGCTTCGTCTTTGGTCACATTGCCCATTACTTTCACTCCGTTGCCTAAAACGTCAGCTTAATAGATTCACCGGCCGTATACAAAAAAGAAGCCCGGCGAGAAACTCGCCGGGCCTGGGAAAAAGCATCCGTGAATCAGTTATTAACCGGGATCACCGCGCCTTTGTATTTGGTGCGGATCCACTCCTGAATCTCTTTGGAGTGCAGGACGTTCACCAGGGCTACGATGTCTTTTTTCTTCTCGTCGCCACGGTGTACGGTAATGATGTTGGCGTACGGGTTGTTTTCACCGCTTTCGACCGCAATCGGATCGTGAACCGGGTCGAGACCGGCGTCGATGGCGTAGTTAGCGTTGATCACCACCGCCGCGCCTTCGTCGTTGTTATACATCTGCGGCAGCAGCGCGGCTTCGACGTTCGGCGTGAACTGCAGTTTTTTCGGGTTCTCGACAATGTCGCTGATGCGTGCGGTCACTTTGTCGATGCCCGGCTTCAGCTTGATCACGCCCTCTTTCTCGAAGATAGAGAGGATACGACCCTCTTCGGATACCGCATCACGCATGATGATTTTGCCGCCTTCCGGCAGATCTTTCAGCGATTTGAATTTTTTAGAGTAAATACCGATCGGCTCGATGTGGATCACACCGGCGCTGACAAAATCATAGGTCTTATCGCCAGCGTGATCTTTCAGGACGCTGTTCAGATAAGGAATGTGCTGGAAGTAGTTGGCGTCGATGTCACGACCCGCCAGCGCGGTGTTCGGCAGGATGTAATCCTGGAACGGTTTGATCTCCAGATCGATACCCTGTTTAGCGAGGATAGGCTTCGCCTGCTCGAGGATTTCGGCGTGCGGCGTATTGGACGCGCCCACGGTCAGAGTATCAGCCCAGGAGGCAAAGCTCAGGGCGCTCAGGGTTGCTGCGGCGATCAACGTCAGTGTTTTTTTCATGATGTGGTTCCTGTGTGTTTGTATTATTAGCGTTTGTCTAAGACGGAAGTAATGGCATCGCCGCAGAGCTGGATAATGAAAACGATGATCAAAATGGTCACCGTTGCCACCAGCGTGACATCACCATGGTTGCGCTGGAATCCTTCCAGATAAGCCAGATTCCCCAGACCACCTGCGCCAATCACCCCCGCCATGGCGCTGTAGCTGACCAGGGCAATAAGCGTGACCGTAATACCTGACACTAGCGCAGGCGATGACTCTGGCAGTAAAACCCGAAAAATTAAGGTGCTCAGCCGGGCGCCCATCGAACGGGTCGCCTCAATCACCCCTTTGTCCACTTCACGCAGGGCGATCTCTACCAGCCGGGCGTAGAACGGCGCGGCCCCGACAATCAGCGCCGGCAGCGCCGCGTTAGCGCCCAGAATGGTGCCGACCACGGTTTTGGTAAACGGGATCAGCAGCACGATCAGAATGATGAACGGGATGGAACGAAACACGTTCACCACAATGGAGATGAAGCTGTAGAGCGCGCGGTTGTGGAACAGTCCGCCGCGGGCGGTTAAAAACAGCGCCAGACCCAATACCAGCCCCAGCACGAAAGTCGCAATACCCGAGAGCGCGGTCATGTACAGCGTCTCCAGCGTAGCCGCCCACAGTTGGTCCCATTTCAGATGCGGAAAAAGAGTCTCAGCCATGCTTAATTACCTCGCCTTCAATATCACTGTTCTGCACATCGGCGAGGATATTGTTCAGTTGTTCTTCCGTGGCCACCACGTGCAGCCACAGCTGGCCGAAAACGCCGTGAGCGGTTTGGGTCATTTTTCCGTGCAGAATGTTAAACGGCAGGCCGTAGCGCAGCGTCAGTTCGCCGACAATCGGCTTATGGGTACTGTGTCCGGTAAAGGTCAGTTTGATGACGGTGCCTTCCAGATCCTTCGCCAGCTCGCTGTTAAAGGTCTCTTCTTCGGCGTACTGACTCACCTGGCGGACAAACTGTTGGGTAATAGCCTGCTGCGGATGGGTAAATACCTGCAGCACTTCGCCCTCTTCCACCACTTTGCCGTTTTCCATTACCGCCACGCGGTCGCAAATTTTACGCACCACATGCATCTCATGGGTGATGAGGACAATGGTCAGGCCGAAGCGGCGGTTAATATCCAGCAGCAGGTCGAGGATCTGATCGGTGGTCTGCGGATCCAGCGCCGAGGTGGCTTCATCGCAGAGCAGGACGTCAGGATTGTTCGCCAGCGCACGGGCAATACCGACACGCTGTTTTTGTCCGCCGCTCAACTGGGACGGGTACGCCTGTTCGCGCCCTTTCAGGCCGACCAGCTCCACCAGCTCGGCGACGCGGGCTTTGATTTTGGCTTTTGGCACGCCGGCAATTTGCATCGAGAACGCAATGTTTTCATTAACCGTACGCGACCACAGCAGGTTGAAGTGCTGAAATACCATGCTGATTTTCAGTCGAGCCTGGCGCAGGGCCTCGCCCTTTGCGGCAGAAATGTCGTGACCATTAATGGTGACGCTGCCGGTAGTCGGCTTTTCCAGGCCATTCAGCAGGCGAATTAAGGTACTTTTTCCGGCGCCGCTGTAGCCAATAATGCCGTAAATTTGCCCCTGCTCTATGGCGAGGTTCACGCTATCAACGGCCGTCAGCGCCACTTTTCCGTTGTCAAAAATCTTCGAAATATTCCTGAGAACAATCATTCTTATTGTTATCCGTGCCGCATTTAGCGGTTTAGCAGTATGGATGTCCAAATGATAGTAAGCACAGGTTATCATTTTTTGAATGAATAAAAAGGAATAAACATATAACTGAAAACCATATATTGCGTGCCGACTGGGACAATGCCCACCTGCAGTAAATAGCTGATTTTCAGTAATGAATAGTCATCTGGCGCAAATGATCGGCATCGTGTTGCGCAACGTTCAACAAAAAAAGCAAAATCCAACACGAAAGTTTAGGTTTTTGGCTGCGGTTTTACTTAGCGTCGCCCTCCTCGGTAAGAACCTTAACGCATTGATAACAATCCCTTGTGAAACTGCACATAAAATTTTTGAAACGCTGTTTTCATTTTCCTTTTGCGTATTTTTCAGCGTATAATGCGCCCCTAATTCCTGATGAATGGTTTCAGCGCTTGGACTGCAAAAAACAACCCATACAACTTCCTCTCCTCCGTTGGGCTGAAACTCAGGCACACATTCCTCGGCACGCTCATTTGATGTCACCTATCCTTAGTGCGTGCCATCGTAGATTTCGCAATACAGGTTTGACTCCACGGCAGTGCGCCCCCGGAGCGATATTTCCCTATCCTTCTCAACTTTCTCAACTTAAAGACTAAGACTGTCATGAAAAAGACGAAAATTGTTTGCACCATCGGCCCGAAAACCGAATCTGAAGAGATGCTGACCAAAATGCTGGACGCCGGCATGAACGTTATGCGTCTGAACTTCTCTCACGGTGACTATGCTGAGCACGGCCAGCGCATCCAGAACTTGCGCAACGTGATGAGCAAGACCGGCAAAAAAGCCGCTATCCTGCTGGACACCAAAGGTCCGGAAATTCGTACCATTAAGCTGGAAGGCGGCAACGACGTTGCGCTGAAAGCTGGCCAGACCTTCACCTTCACCACTGACAAGTCCGTTGTCGGCAACAACGAAACCGTTGCTGTGACCTACGAAGGCTTCACCAGCGATCTGTCCGTTGGCAACACCATTCTGGTGGATGACGGCCTGATCGGGATGGAAGTCACCGCGATCGAAGGTAAAAACGTGGTTTGTAAAGTGCTGAACAACGGCGATCTGGGCGAAAACAAAGGCGTTAACCTGCCGGGCGTTTCCATCGCGCTGCCAGCACTGGCTGAAAAAGACAAACAGGATCTGATCTTCGGTTGTGAGCAAGGCGTTGACTTCGTTGCTGCCTCTTTCATCCGTAAGCGTTCCGACGTGGTTGAAATCCGTGAGCACCTGAAAGCCCACGGCGGCGAGAAGATCCAGATCATCTCCAAAATCGAAAACCAGGAAGGCCTGAACAACTTCGACGAAATCCTCGAAGCTTCTGACGGTATCATGGTGGCACGTGGTGACCTGGGCGTTGAGATCCCGGTTGAAGAAGTTATCTTCGCGCAGAAGATGATGATCGAGAAGTGTGTTCGCGCGCGTAAAGTGGTTATCACCGCAACGCAGATGCTGGACTCCATGATCAAAAACCCACGTCCAACCCGCGCAGAAGCTGGCGACGTTGCCAACGCCATCCTCGACGGTACCGATGCCGTTATGCTGTCCGGTGAATCCGCGAAGGGTAAATACCCGCTGGAAGCCGTGACCATCATGGCCACCATCTGCGAACGTACCGATCGCGTGATGACCAGCCGTCTGGACAACAACAACGACAGCCGTAAGCTGCGTATCACCGAAGCGGTTTGCCGCGGTGCAGTAGAAACCGCAGAGAAACTGGAAGCGCCACTGATCGTTGTCGCCACCCAGGGCGGTAAATCCGCTAAAGCTGTGCGTAAATACTTCCCGAACGCTACCATCCTGGCGCTGACCACCAACGAAGTGACTGCCCGTCAGCTGGTGCTGAGCAAAGGTATCGTTCCACACCTGGTGAAAGAGATCGCTTCTACCGACGATTTCTACCGTCTGGGTAAAGAAGTGGCTCTGCAGCTGGTTGAATGTGGTCTGGCGCAGAAAGGTGATGTTGTGGTGATGGTTTCCGGTGCGCTGGTACCAAGCGGCACCACCAATACCGCATCTGTTCACGTGCTGTAATAATTCCGAAAGAATTAATTCGATTAAAAAGCGTCCCTCGGGGCGCTTTTTTATTTCCGCTATCAGCCAAACTTATTAAAAAATCAAATCGAGTTTCTCTATTTAACGGGTGCGTTTTCTAAGATGAATCCGATGAAAGTGGTCTGTTTTAATACAACAATTTTAATGAAATAGCCAAAACAGATGTTTCTTTGAGCGAACGATCAAAAATAGGCGTATTCCCATCAAAAAAATATTCTCAACCTAAAAAACTTTGTGTAATACTTGTAACGCTACATGGAGATTAACTCAATCTAGAGGGTATAAATAATGAATCGTACTAAACTGGTACTGGGCGCGGTAATCCTGGCTTCTACTATGCTGGCTGGTTGTTCTAGCAATGCTAAAATCGACCAACTGTCTTCTGACGTTCAGACTCTGAACGCTAAAGTTGACCAGCTGAGCAACGACGTGAACGCAATGCGTTCTGACGTTCAGGCTGCTAAAGACGACGCAGCACGCGCTAACCAGCGTCTGGACAACCAGGCTACTAAATACCGTAAGTAATAGTACCTGTTAATAAAAATGGCGCACATCGTGCGCCATTTTTTTTGCCCCGCATTTGCCTTACTGCAGCGCCTGCGTTACCGACACCGGCATCTCACGGTTCAGCGCTGACTGCCCCGTACTTTCGATAGCCGTTCCGGCACCTGTCGATACCACTACCGGGATCCCTGCCCGACGCGACAAGGCTTTATTAACCAGCACTTTATCGCTCCCCTGTTGCGAGACAAAGGATGCCAGGCCTGCTGTCTGCGTAATCGGCACCGTTTGTGGGTTTTCACCTTCCAGCATGGCCAGCGGGCGATGCACCTCAACGTAGCGTTTACCGTCCGGCTCCACTGAGAACTTCACCGGCTCATTGATGATCTGCACCCGCGTGCCCACCCTGGCCTGCGCGAACAGTGCTTTGATATCAGGAGCATTCATGCGCATGCAGCCAGAACTGACGCGCAGCCCGACGCTGTCCGGGGCGCTGGTGCCGTGAATGAGGTATTCGCCGTTACCGATCCCCAGACGCAGCGCATAGCGCCCCAGCGGGTTATTTGGCCCTGCGGGTACCACCGGGGGCAGTCTGATGCCCTGCGCTAATGAGCGCGCTCTGATGCCCGCTGTCGGGGTCCAGGTTGGATTGGGGATTTTCTGGCTGACGTGGGTCGTCGACACCGGCGTCTCCAGCCCAAGCTGACCAATTCCCAGCGGATAGACCTGAACGCTGTTTTCACCCGGCGGGAAATAGTACAGCCGCAGTTCCGCCAGGTTCACCACAATGCCTTCCCGCGGTGTATCCGGCAGCAGCATCTGCGACGGAATGGTGATCACCGTTCCCGGGGCCGGATAGACCGGCGCGATGGTGTTATTGGTTTCGAGGATTAAATGGGCAGCGGTATTAAACCGGCGCGCAATGGCCTGCAGGTTATTATCGCCTTCCTGAATGGTGTAGGTCTGATTTTGTCCAATCAGGCGGCTACCCGCCGGGGGCAAGGGATAGTCCATCGCTTTGACGCTATTCACCGCGCTCAGCGAACCAAAAAGAATAAGAGTAATGAGAGACGCGCGCTTCATGCTGAGATTCCTTATTCACTGACAGAACGTCAGAAAGCTGAAAAACCCGCGAGGCGGGAACCGCCTCGCGAAACAGAATGAGAGCTGTCCTGATAGTTTAGCTAATGTTGGCGGCTTTGGAGCGGATTGCGCGGATCATCGCTTCCAGCCCCTGGGAGCGGGAGGGGGTTAAATGCTGGGCCAGCGCCATTTGTTCAAACCACGGGCGCACGTCGAAAGCCGCAATATCCTGGGCGGACATCTGCTGATAGAGAATAAACACCACTGCGATAAGGCCTTTCACAATTGCCGCATCACTGTCACCGGTTAATTCAATCATCCCGGCGTCGTTCTGGCGCATGATTATCCACACCTGGCTCTGACAGCCCTGAATACTGTTTTCCGGCCGATGCTCTTCCTCACTGAGCACAGGCAGTCGCTGCCCCAGCTCAATAATGTAGAGGTACTTTTCTTCCCAATTTGCGCAACGCGTAAAGTTACGCAGTAATTTTTCTTTGTCCGGCAACGCGGCCATCTCTTGCCTCTCTGTTAGCCCAGCAGATGGTGGGTGCGTTTCAGCCCGGCCACCAGTCTGTCGACCTCTTCCATTGTGTTGTACATCACCAGCGATGCGCGGCACATCGCCGGTACCTGGTAGAACGCCATCAGCGGCATGGCGCAGTGGTGTCCGGTTCGCACCGCCACCCCGTAGTTATCGAGGAAGCTGCCAACGTCATAGGCGTGATGCTTGCCGAGGTTAAAGGCGATCACCCCCAGCCGGTCGGCGGGGCCATACAGCCTGAGATCCGGCACGCTGGCCAGCTCCGCCAGTGCGTAGTGCATCAGCACCTGCTCGTACTCCGCAATGGCATCCAGGCCAATAGCGGAGACATACTCAATGGCCGCCCCGAGCCCGATAATCCCCCCGGTGTTGGGCGTCCCGGCTTCAAAGCGCCACGGCGCGCGCGCGTAGGTGGTGCCTTCGCTCAGGCTGACGGTGGCGATCATTGACCCGCCCCCTTCCCACGGCGGCATCGCCTGTAGGATCTCGTCTCTGACGTACAGCACGCCGATGCCGGTCGGTCCGTACAGCTTATGCCCGGAGAAGACGTAAAAATCGCAGTCCAGCGCCTGCACGTCAACCTTATGGTGCATCACCGCCTGGGCACCATCCACCAGCACTTTCGCGCCGACCTGATGCGCTTTGGCGATGATCTCCGCCACCGGGTTTTCGGTGCCCAGCACGTTGGAGACCTGAGTGATGGCGACCAACCGGGTACGTTCATCCAGCAGGGTATCCAGCTGCTCGAGCTGTAAGGTTCCGTCGTCGTTCAGCGGGATCACTCTAAGCTGAGCGCCCACGCGCTCGCACAGCATCTGCCAGGGCACGATGTTGGCGTGGTGCTCCATTTGGCTTATCAGGATATTGTCCCCGGCGTGGACCTGATCGCTGCCCCAGCTGTTGGCCACCAGGTTGATCCCTTCGGTGGTGCCGCGCACGAATATCAGCTCCTCCGGCGACCGGGCATTAAGAAACGCGCCAGTCTGGGTACGAACATTCTCCATCCGCTGGGTGGCTTCCGCGCTAAGGGTATGGATCCCCCGGTGCACCGCTGCGTAGCCGTGGCGATAAAACTCCGCTTCGGCATCGATCACCTGCGCAGGCTTTTGCGCGCTGGCGGCGCTGTCGAGATAGGCAAGCGGCAGACCGTTCACTTCACGGGTCAGGACGGGAAAATCCGCCCGCACTTTCTCTACGGGGAAACTCATACGGCACCTCCGGGCAGACGCTGGCCAATACGTGCCAACACCTGCTGTCTTAACGTTTCGTCGTCGAGCGCTTCGGTCAACTCGGCGGCAAACGCGTAAATGATCATCTTCTCTGCCGCCTGCCGGTCGATCCCGCGCGAGCGCAGATAGAACATCTGTTCATCATCAATCCGCCCCACCGTCGCGCCGTGGCTGCACTTCACGTCATCGGCGTAGATCACCAGCTGCGGCTTGGTGTCCACCTCTGCCAGACGCCCCATCAGCAGGTTGTTGTTGGTCATCTGACCATCGGTTTTAATCGCGTGCTGCGCAACGTTGATCAGCCCGTTAAACACCGCCCGGCCTTTGTCGCTGACGATGGTTTTATGCAGCTGACGGCTGTTGCAGTAGCCCTTGTTGTGCTCCAGCCAGGTACGGGTGTCGCACACTTCGTTTTTCACCGGCATCGCCAGGCTGTTGATGCGCAGCGTGGTGTTCTCGCCGTTCAGCTGGGTGCTGGTGTTGTGGCGTAGCACCGCGCCCCCGAGCAGGAAGCTGTGGCTGTACGCCGAGGCGTCCGCCGCAAGCTGAATATCGTTGTGGGCGAAGTGGTGGCTCACCGCATTCTCAAACGCCAGCTTGATATGGTGCAGACGGGCGTTGGCCGCCACGTTCATCGTCAGGCGCGCGCCGGTAAAATGCCGGGCCGGCGTCAGGCTGACGTAATGCTCAACGATGGTCGCTTCTGCCCCTTCGGCCAGCGTCAGGTGATGGCGGTAGTGCGCGGTGTTGATCTCCTCCCCCTCCAGCCCCTGAGTGATGTGCATTAAGAGCAACGGTTTAGAAGGCCGTTGGTTACGCTTCACGCTGATATGGGTGACGCCTGGCGCCAGGCTTTCGGTCAGATGCAAAAACAGCTCCGGCTGAACCGGGGCCGGCAGCGTCTGACGCTCATCGTTAAGGGTCACCTCAAAGCCGCTGTCGTCGGTGCTGTCACTCAAGGCCGGGCTAAAACGCCCGTCAACGAACACCAGTCGCGTGGCATCCAGCTGCAGCGCCAGCGCGTCACAACGATCCTTTTCCACCTCGGCGAGTCGGGAGACAAACTCACCGTTGGTCAGCCCCTCCAGCGGGGTGTACTTCCAGTCTTCATGCTTGCGCGTCGGCAAGCCCAGACGCAGCATCTGCTGCAGGTGCTGTTGCGCCTGTTCAGAGCGCGTTTCGCCCTGCGCCTCAAACAGACGGTGCCACTGTTGCAGCGCGTTACTGCTGTTCGCTAAGCCAGCCATAGCCCTGCTCCTCCAGCTGTTTCACCAGCGAGAAATCACCGGATTTCACAATCCGTCCCTGATACAGCACGTGCACGTAGTCCGGCTTGATGTAGTCAAGGATGCGCTGATAGTGGGTGACGATGATGAACGAACGCTTGCCGTCGCGCAGGGCGTTAACGCCATCGGCGACGATTTTCAGGGCGTCGATGTCCAGCCCGGAATCGGTTTCATCAAGGATGCACAGCTCTGGCTCCAGCACCGCCATCTGCAAAATGTCGTTGCGCTTCTTCTCGCCGCCGGAGAAGCCGACGTTGACCGAGCGGGTGAGCAGGTCTTCCGGCATTTTCAGCAGCTGGATTTTCTCTTCCATCAGATCCTGAAAATCAAAGCGGTCCAGCGCCTCTTCGCTACGGTACTTACGCACGGCATTCAGCGCGGTCTGCAAAAAGAACTGATTGCTGACGCCGGGAATTTCGACCGGGTACTGGAAGGCCATAAAAATGCCTTCGCCCGCGCGATCTTCCGGTGACAGTTCGAGCAGATCTTTGCCCTTAAAGTCGACCGAACCGCCGACGACCTCGTAATCTTCACGCCCGGCCAGAGTGGCGGAGAGCGTACTTTTCCCCGATCCGTTCGGCCCCATAATGGCGTGGACTTCGCCCGGGCGCACCTCGAGGCTGAGACCGCGCAGGATCGCTTTATCTTCCACACTGACCTGTAAATCTTTGATGCTTAACATGTGCTTTCCTTAATGCTTAACCGACGCTGTGTTCAAGGCTAATCGCCAGTAATTTCTGGGCTTCCACGGCAAACTCCAGCGGCAGTTCAGAGAATACGTCCTTACAGAAACCGTTTACGATCATCGAGATGGCATCTTCTTCGCTGATGCCGCGCTGCAGACAGTAGAACAGCTGATCTTCGCCAATGCGCGAGGTGGTGGCTTCGTGTTCCAGCTGGGCGCTGTTGTTGCGGCATTCGACGTATGGGAAGGTATGCGCCCCGCAGTCCGGACCGATCAGCATCGAATCACACTGGGTAAAGTTGCGCGCGTTGGTGGCGGTCGGCATGATTTTGACCAGCCCGCGATAGCTGTTCTGGCTTTTGCCCGCCGAGATCCCTTTCGAGATGATGGTGGATTTGGTGTTTTTGCCGATGTGGATCATCTTGGTGCCGGTGTCGGCCTGCTGATATCCGCTGGTCAGCGCCACTGAGTAAAACTCGCCGATGGAGTTGTCACCGCGCAGAATGCAGCTCGGGTATTTCCAGGTGATAGCCGAGCCAGTTTCCGACTGGGTCCACGACATTTTACTGTTCTCACCTTCGCACAGCGCACGCTTGGTGACGAAGTTCAGAATACCGCCGGTATTGCCATCCCCCGGGAACCAGTTCTGCACCGTCGAGTACTTCACTTCGGCGTCTCTGTGGATGATCACTTCCACCACCGCCGCGTGCAGCTGGTAGCTGTCGCGCACCGGGGCGGAACAGCCCTCTATATAGCTGACGTAGCTGCCTTCATCCGCCACCAGGATTGTGCGTTCAAACTGGCCGGTTTTTTCGGCGTTGATGCGGAAATAGGTCGAGAGCTCCATCGGACAGCGCACGCCTTTCGGCACGTAGATAAAGGTGCCGTCGGACGCCACCGCCGCGTTGAGGGCGGCAAAGAAGTTGTCGTTACCGGGCACCACGGTGCCGAGGTATTTCCTGATAAGCTCCGGGTGATCGTGAATAGCTTCGCCAAACGAACAGAAGATGATCCCCTGCTCGCCGAGCTTTTCCCGGTAGGTGGTGGCGACGGAGACGGAGTCGAAGATGGCGTCGACCGCGACTTCGCGTCCTTCGCGCACCGGCACGCCGAGCTGCGCGAAGGCCTCTTCGACCTCTTTGCTCAGGAAGGCATTGGCCCCGGTCTGTTGCACCGCACCCGGCTCAGAGGCGCAGGTATCGTCGCAGTTCCCGCAGGACGGCGCCGAGTAGTAGCTGTAATCCTGATAGTTAAGCTTGTCGTAATGCGCCTTCAGCCAGTGCGGCTCTTCCATCTCCAGCCAGGCTTTAAACGCATTCAGACGGAATTCCAGCATCCACTCGGGTTCGTTGCGCTTAGCGGAGATGGCGCGAATGACCTCTTCGTTGATCCCCTTTGCCAGCTCATCGGTTTGCAAGTGGGTGAAGAAGCCCTCTTTGTAATTAAGATGGCCGCCGGACCAGGTGTTGACATCGTCAGTTGCTTCAGTTTGTCGAGACATAATACCGCCTATACCCCAAAACTTTCGCCGCAGCCGCATTCGTTCTGGGCTTTAGGGTTATTGAATTTGAATAACTGGTTTAAGCCTTCGCGCACGTAATCCACTTCCGTGCCGTCAATAAACGGCATCGCCTGCAGCGGCACGTACAGTTTTGCGCCGTCACGCTCGAAAACCAGATCGTCTTTCTCCGGTTGAGTGACGGTACCCAGCACATAGCCAAAACCGGCGCAGCCGGTGGTCTTCACGCCTAAGCGCACGCCGAGCAAGCCGGGCTGTTTGCTGGTCAGCTCGCGAATATGCGCCGCCGCGGCAGAGGTCAGCGTTAATCCACGCCATGCAAAATCTGTCGGGTCAAACGTTTCTGAATGCAGTTCCATAGGTCCACCTTATGTATTGCGCCATCAGGGCATAACACCATGTTAGTGATAACGATTATCACTTCAACCCCCTGACAGCAGGGGCTTTCGCCTTAATCGCCCTTTTTGGTGACATTAATTAAGCATAGACCCTGCACGAAGGGTTAACAGGGTTCGATTTTTTTCTGCAATCAATTGAATATTAATGGCTTTATAAAGGTTAATCGGCGAAAACGGTTACAAGGGAAAAGATGTATAGGGAATGCCTATTTTTGAGATAGGTTTTCGAAATTCTGTAAAATCAGTCGATTAAAGCTAAATCAGTCACTTAGCCATTTTAAGGGTTAGACAATAACAGACATTATTGGCCATTCTGACGCCCCTAATTACGCCCCAACACAATTTTTGCCCCCAAATTTGCCCCCAAATAAACGTCAAAAAGTGACTGGAGAACCCCGCAGCATCACCACTCATCCTGACGAGCAGGCCAGCCGATCATGACCATCTAATGTGACGCAGTAGTAGCTGTGGTGATGAATGTTAACCTTTAAATTTTCATTATAATGAAATCGAAAAATCACTTTTAAGAACCTTGCGCAGCTCCTTCCAGAAATGAACCATCAAGCTTTACCCGGAACACATCCCTGTGCAAAATCACTACCGATCCGTTGTAAGACTTTTGATGCGCACCACTTCTTACACCGCTCTACCATCTTCATAGTGCCGCGTGATGAAGTGCGTCACTCGCCCTAATACTTCGACATCTTCCAGCGCCCTTCCCTCGATCGCTTCGCCGTCATCGCAAATCAGTGACTGACCCATGAGCATTGCAAACTGCGTACGGCCACCGCTGAGGATCAGCAGTGCGTCACCCTGCTGCGGGCGCGTGACCGGTACGATGATCGCATAACCCGCCGATGTCTCGAGGATGCGACTGTCGGGAGTCATGCAGACACTGGCTGGCGTAACCCGCTGCTCTATATAGTCGGTAGCTGGTGAGGCGAAGCCCATTACAGACCTCCGTTCGGGTTGTAGAGCATGAATGTTCGCGCCTGGCCTTCGATGGTCGTAATGTCCTTAAACGTCGAAACGTGACTTTCTATCCACTCGTTCGCCTCTTTAAGCGACCAGTCCCAGTTAGCGAGGGCTAGGTGCCTCATAAAGTCTTCGGTAGCAAGCGTGCGGCGCCCGCTGGGTTCATGCTTGATGGCGGCGCGAAAAGCACCTTCAATATCGTTTTGACGTGGCATGATCTGCACTCCTTAATACTGTTTTTATATACAGTGGTTTTAATGAGGGTGCAGATCAATGTGGGGCTGCCTATTAATGCGGGGCACTGAAATTTAGTGGGACGCCGGAGTCTACCTCGTGCCATAAGCGGAAGTTGCTAATAACATTTTGTGTGGATCAACGGGGAGCAGGTCAGACCGATTTTCGACAGCTGAAGAACCACTGGAGCAGTAAGGAGCTAATTCACCATCTAAGATATTTCTCCATTAAATTATTTTTAGTTGAGCCCGAAAGGTTGACGCTAAGCCTATCCGAACAAATATGTTGACTGATTCGATTCAGCTTTCACTGGATGGGTTTTTTATTCTTTTAATTTTCGTTTACTCAACGGAAATGATTGGTCTTGTTGTTTGGTTAAAATTTGTCCGTGAAGGCTAACGAAGACATAGGAGGGATTGTTATGCAGCCTTCAGAATTTTCATTGTAAGATAACTTCTATACTGTCTTACTGCTGATAATATAATGAATAATATTAATCTTTTTGCTTCTCCTCCCATAATTAATTAAGAATATTCCCCCTGCCCACTCTGATAGATGGCTAGCTCATTATTCACTCACATTAAGTTAATGATACGATACAATTTGAGCGTGGATTTGTATGCAATTTGTTGCATGCAAGTTATCGGTGATTGCCTTTTAACTTGCACACTGATCTATATCAAAATTCATTAAAAAAAGAACTATATCTTTTTTTAATCCAAATCATCACATAAACATCTCCAATCAATTGTTTTAATGGTCATTTTAAACAGTGGTGCAGAAAAAAAACATTAATCCCTTATGCACCTCATCAAAAACGGCACGGTAGAAAACTCCTATTACTGTAGGTAGAAAAATTGACGTATATTATATTTGGCGTCAATGAGAGACATGAATTTCACGCTTCATTAATAGTGATATAAAAATCTTTTAATATCCTGCGGCATGCTTTTTAATTTATCAAAAAACCAAGAATGGGGTTATTATGCTCAAATTCACTAACACGACTTCATTATTAGCACTAATTATTTCATCAGCTTTTATCACGGCAACTAGTGCCGCTGATGGCATTATTACCATTAATGGAAAAATTACTGACACTACTTGTACTATTTCTGTGAATGGTGATAACAAAGATACAACAGTAACGTTACCGACAGTTTCCTCTACTAGCCTTTCGGCTATTGGCCAGACGGCGGGCACAACACCTTTCAATATTTCCCTGAGTAATTGCTCTGGTGCCTCATTAAGGACTGCAAGCACTTACTTTGAACCAGGCACATACGTTGATAACGAAAATGGACGTCTAAATGTTGACAGTACCGCCGACGATGCAGCGACCAACGTGCAGGTTCAGTTGCTGAATAGTAATATGAACCCCATTGTTGTCGGTGCTTCCGTGGCCAATGGCCAGAACGATGTTCCAATCGATATCAGTGGTGGGAACGGCGTATTGAACTACTACGCACAGTATTATGCAACGGGCTCTTCTCAGGCTGGTGCTGTAACCACGCAAGTTGATTACACCATGATCTACGAATAATTACTCATCAGAGTAAAGGCCACAACCTTTACTCTATCTTACAATAAGGTTTACCGGATGTTTAAGAAACTGAATCCCCTCTTTGTTATATTATTGTCAATCACAACTCCAGTAGATGTGCTCGCTGAAGTTACTATTAATGGAACTCGTATTGTATTTAATGCCAATGATAAAGAAGCTGCTATTCAGTTAAAAAACAACGGTAAACAGCCTTATCTTTTACAAATGTGGCTAGATGATGGAGATCCTAAATCGCGTCCGGGTGAAGCACTTGCCCCCTTCGTGATAACACCACCAGTTGTACGCATTGATCCGACGCGCGGCCAGGCCGTACGCATTATTGCAACTAATCCTAAACTGCACCAGGACAGAGAATCGCTGTTCTGGTTCAATCTGTTGGAAGTGCCACCTATGCCAAAAGAAAAAGTGGATGCCGGGAATAATCTGCTTCAGCTGGCCTTTCGCACACGAATTAAGCTGTTTTATCGACCGGCCAATCTGACTCCAGAACCTTTGGAGGCCTATAAAAAACTGATGTTTTCGCGCGAAGGAAGTAACCTGCGGATTATTAACAATTCTCCTTATCATATTACATTCAATACGATACTAATAAGAAATTCTAACAACAGTGAAGTTTTAGCCATGGTTGATAAATTTCAACAAAGAATGATGCAGCCAAAAGGAGATATGCTCTTGCCTCTAACAATAAAAAAACACGAAAGAACTAACTACGGAACAGTATTTTACAGCGTGATTAATGATTATGGAGGAGAGTCATTCAATGAGAAGGTGTTACAAAACAATCAGTAAAAAGATAAAACCTTCTTTTCGTTTAAACAAGATAGCGAAAGTTATTCTTTTTGTATCACCATGGTCGCACAATGCAGTTGCTGAAAGTAATGAGGTTGAATTTAACAGCGCTTTTTTACGATCTGCGTTGGATACTCGTACCTACTCTCAAGGGAATCCGGTTGCGCCAGGAAACTACACTGTTGATTTATATATAAATGACAAATGGAAAGGTCATGTTGACATACGCTTTGAAAATCTCGATTCCCAAAGCCATGTCGCGCAGCCATGTTTCGATGCCAAAATAATTGCCTTGCTCGGTATTGATACCACTCAGTTATCGCAAGACGGGCTGGCTAAGATCACTAATGGTAATGACTGCGCGAGTTTGTCCAACCTCGCAGAGGGCCTTTCTGCTAATTACGATGTGGCCACCCAGCATCTCATTGTACATGCCCCGCAGATTTTGCTTTTGCGGAATGCTCGAGGCTACGTCAATCCAGCGCTGTGGGATAAGGGTATTACCGCAGCTACGCTGCAATATGACTATAATGCCTGGCATTCGCAAATCTCAAATTCTGACTCTCAGTCTAACCAATATCTCGGTCTGCGTAGTGGCATCAACTGGGATGTTTGGCGTTTACGTTATCGCGGCACGTTAACCTGGACCGAAGGACAGGGCTGGAAATACGATAACAGTAGTGCTTATCTCGAACGCGCTATCGTTCCACTGCGCAGCAATCTGGTATTGGGTGAATCTATTACTGACGGTAAGGTATTTGACAGTGTAGGTTTTCGCGGCGTGTTACTGACCTCCGATGATCGCATGTATGAAGATGCCAGTCGTGGCTATGCACCTGTAGTTAACGGGATCGCCAACACTAACGCCCTGGTGAGTGTCAGTCAGCGTGGAGTGCGCATTTATGAAACTACGGTTCCGCCAGGCCCATTTGTCATTGATGATCTTTACCCGACTGGAACTGGCGGTGATCTGCTGGTAACCATTAAAGAGGCCGACGGCAGCATACGCTCCTTCACTGTTGCCTATGCGTCAATCGCCGAGTTACTGCGACCCGGGACGACGCGTTACACCCTGATGGGAGGCCGCTATTACAATAGTACAATCAGCGATAATCCTCAGATTGCTATGGGTACGTTGCGCCACGGTTTTACTAATCTGATTACCGGCTACGGTGGTGTGCTTGGCGGTGAAAATTATCAGTCTGTTGCCGGTGGGATCGCCCTCAACACCCCGATAGGAGCATTGTCTTCAGATATTACGCATGCCCACAGTACTCTGCGTAATGAAGTAAAAAGCGAAGGTCATAGCATTCACTTTGCTTTCGCAAAAATTCTACCAGTAGTGAATACCAACGTGACCCTTGCCAGCTATCGCTACTCCAGCTCTGGTTATTACGATATTGATGACGTAATGCTGATGCGAAGCACTAAGTGGGCTTCATCCAATGGCGACGTCAACAATACTACCAATCGCAAGAACCGTATTCAGCTGAGTGCGAGCCAGACACTCTCTGACACTTTTGGCAGCATGAATATAAGCGCCAGCACTCAGGACTACTGGAATCGTAATGGCCGCGATACTGAGTATCAGGTTGGATACACCAACTCGTTTAACAGCTTCAACCTGAATATCAACGTCAGTCGTAACCGTGATCTGGTTAATAGTCAGTGGGATAACAAAATTGCCATTGGTATTTCGCTACCTTTGAGTAACCACGCGCAGGCGAAATACCTCAATTCCACCTATGTAACCGAGCGCGATCATCACGGCATTCAGAACTCGCTTGCAGGCTCTGCAGGTGAGAACCGGCAATACAACTACAGTGTCTTTACCAATCTAGATCGCTATGACAATAACGGTACTAAAACGACTGGCGGTGCCAGCGGCAACTGGACATCTCCATGGACCAGCGTCGGCGGCAGCTACTCTGCTGGAAATGGCTACCAGCAGTACGGAATAACGCTTTCCGGCGGGGCGATCGCTTACGACGGTGGCATGGTACTGACCCCTATTATGGGCGACACGATGGCAATCGTGGAAGCTGACCAAGCCAGTGGCGCTAAGATCACCAACAATGCCACCCTTAGCCTGGATAGCAACGGCAAAGCGGCAGTGCCTTATCTGACGCCTTATCGCCAGAACACCATTGAATTGGATCCGAAAGGGTTGTCGAACGACGTCGGGTTGGAGGTGACCAGTCAGTATAGCGTTCCCACAGCGGGTGCAGTGGTGCTGATGAAATACAAAACCGACGTCGGTTACTCTGTGATGTTTACTATCCAGCACTCCGGGGAAGAGCCGCCTTTCGGAACCCCACTTTTGGATGAAAGCGACGACACTGTCGGGTATATCGCACAAGGTGGGCAAAGCTTTGCGAGGGTGAAAAATACAAGGGGAGTCCTGCGTGTTCGGTGGGGAAATGATCTTCTTCAACAGTGCACTATCCACTATCAGATTCCACCCACCACCGCCAAGGATACATTACGTCAGCACGATGTAGTGTGCCAGTAAAGGAGCAGGAGAATGAAAAACGTTATTCACATTATTCAGGTTGTACTGCTGACTCTAGCGGGGATTAGCAACACTGTGATGGCCGACGGGACGTGGGTTAACTGTAATCGCACCAAGGGCTATTACCAGTATTTTAATTCAACTTCGATTCAGATAGGGAAAGATGCCGCTGTTGGTGATCTATTAGGTACTTGGGTCACCTCCGCTAATCCGACGGCCTGGACATGTTCGCACCGGAGCAATTATCAAAATTATGCCGTGCTGATGGGGGTAGAGGGATACCCGCCATATGCAATTTGGGGCAATAAGGTGGTTGATGGGGAGACATATAACGTCTACGACACCGCCGTAAAAACCGGTCTGGGATACATTGCCCGCTGGCGCTATACAGTCAAGGGGCAGACCAGCGACTGGTATGCGCTGAATACGGCCACCGGTACACATCAGACGCCTTTCACGTTGTTTAACGCCAGATACGATGGCAGCCAATACAGTTGGAATATTGGTGTGGATGTGCAGGTGCGTTTTGTCAAAACCTCTGATTCGCTCACCGCTGGCAGTACTACAGTATTCGATCCGATGTACATGCGTACTTACCAGACATATGGTGGAAGCACATATTCCGGTACAGGCACTTACATGATTGCTGACTTCCTGGCCGGTAACCTCGATGTGATTACCACTGGCGGAACCTGTACCACTTCTGACGTCAGCGTCAATCTACCATCAATAAGTCGCAGCGATTTTACCGGTGTTGGTTATACCACCGCCCGCACCGACTTTAGTCTTAACTTCATGCAGTGTCCGGCGGGGCTTGCGAGTATCAGCTATTTATTCACTCCGACCAGTCGCATTCTTGATAATAATAACGGCCTTTTCGCACTCGATGGTAACTCGACCGCCCACGGAGTCGGCCTGCAACTACTTACCGATCAGGATATCCCTATGAACTTTAATCGAAATTATTTGCTTAGCAGCTACGATCCAACAGTCGCTAATGCTAATTACACCGTTCCTCTGCGAGCCGGTATTTATCAAACCAGCAATAACGTCACAGCCGGAAATATTAGCGGCTCAGTGACTTTCACTTTAAGTTATAAATAGGGTTCACTGTTGATGCAGAAACTGTCACTCTTCCGTGCCTTTGCGCTATGGCTTATTACAACATTAGCGTTGTTGCCTGTCACCGACGTATTAGCCAAGACCTATGTGAATCAGACACGGTTAATCATTAATAGCTTAAAAAAAGAAGGGATACTTACTGTAATTAACGAAGGTAAAGCACCCGTGTTGATACAAGCATGGACCGATCGAGATAATCTTCTGGACCGCCCGGAAGAGATTAGAATGCCATTTGTTATCCTGCCACCGGTGTTTCTACTTGCGGGTAAAAGCTCAAGGGCGATCCGTATTCAGGCACTTAATGCTGTCGACAAGTTGGCCTGGAGTCAGGAGTCGCTGTTCTGGCTGAATGTGCTGGAGGTGCCGCCGAAAGCCAGCGTAACTACAACGGGGAATGTGATGCAAATGGCCTTTCGAACCCGCATTAAACTGTTTTTCCGTCCGGAGGCTATTGCCAGCGCTACTTTGCATGAGGGCGTCAGACAGATGAAGTCTTCACTGGTTCCCTGCGCAGATGCAACATGTCTACGCCTAAAAAGTCACTCGCCATTGCACATCACGCTCCTCGACGTGACTCTTGATAAAAGCGAAGTCATTCGCGCATTACCCAACGACGGGATGATTTCCCCATTTTCGACATTTGATATTCCTCTGCCAGCTGGCCATAGCCGGGGTAGGTTGAAGTCATTTACATGGATTGATGACTACGGTGTTGCCAATCATTTCACTCGCTAAAAGGAAGAATGCGATGCTTCATTTTAACTCGGCGTCATTGCGCTACAAATTTATCTACCTGACGAAGAACGTCTATCACGGCATTGCGGTACATACATTATTCGCCGAGGCCTGGAACGAGTCGCTCATACAACAGGTAGGCGGCCAAAAACTGGCATTCAATATGATTGATAAATACATCAATTTCATTCCCTTCTCTCTTCGCTTTGAGAATATATATCGTAAACCCGGGGCTGTTTTTGAACCCGACATCATCCTACCGACTAAGCGTCTTGAAAGTAAATGGATAACCTTTACGAACATCCTATTTTTTGTTGATATGTGTGATCCCGAACAAACCTCATTTTTGTTCATTAGTCCGCAGGATGCTGTGCCAGATATAGAACAGAAAATTGCTGTATTTCTGCGTCACTGTGCTGCATTGGTTAGCAATGATAAACAGATGCAATGCTCATCATTTTCGTTTTCTTTGCGCGATCAGCAAATTGTCTTTTACACTCTTGCAGGCCGGACTATCAAAGAAATCGCAGCCGAACTCAGCGTGACCGACAAGATGGTGTATAAAATACGTGACCAGTTGACGCGCAGGCTTGAATGTCAGCAGGGCTCATTTTTGTTTAAAGGTCTTGCCCAGTGTTGGCGAATCCTTCCAAATGAAAAGTATGTTACTTAGCATAAATTGGTATAGCCCTATACGTATTAAGCGCGATAGTCATTAACCAACACTTGCGTCCAAATAGCTATTTCCCTGCAGAGGTAAAATATTTGGGCGCACTACAAAAATATTCCCGTCGCCACTATGGGATACTGATTAATCCCGATCATTCCAGCTTCAAGGCCATCACCAACATCCAGCATAACCCAAAGATTAATCAATTAGTACAGGAAGCATAATGGACTTTCCCACTGGCGTTGAACTTCATAGTGGCAAAATCAGGATCACGTTTACATATCGCGGCGTTCGTTGCCGCGAAGTATTGCGTGGCTGGTTAGCCACGAGTGGGAATATCAAAAAGGCGGGTAATCTTCGCGCGGTAATTGTCAGTGAGATTCAGCTCGGCACCTTCGATTACGCCTCCCGGTTCCCAGAATCCAAGGCGCTTAAAAAGTTCTCATCAACAAAGAGAGTTACTACTTTCAAAGAACTTTGCGACGTCTTTATGGAAGCGAAAGCCCTGGAGGTTTCCGTAGCCTCAATGCAGACCAACAGCGGTATTATTAACACGCTTCGGCGCATCATTGGCGACAATACTCGCTTGGTTGATATTCAACACTCCGATCTGCTGAACTATCGCAAAGAACTGCTCACGGGTGATGTAGTCAACTCAGCAATGCCGCATTTGAATAAAAAAGGCCGCACCCCATCAACCGTCAATACTCGTATGAGCCTCCTCGGCGAAATGCTTAAACTGGCGAATCGCAGCCAGTTTATTAAGCACGCGCCGTATGAGGGTGTGTCACTGCTGAAGGTTTCAAAAAGCCCACCAGACCCGCTGCTACTGCATGAATACAGAGACTTTATGTCGGCCCTGCCGGAGAAGCAGCAATTGCTCTGGAAGCTGGCGATCCACAGTGGTATGCGCCATGGCGAGTTGAGTTCGCTGGCGTGGGAGGATGTCGATCTTAATAAAGGTGAAATTCACATAAGCAGGAACATAACAAATAAAGGTCTGTTTATGCCGCCGAAAACAGATGCTGGTATAAGGACTATTACCCTACTGCAGCCAGCGGTCGAGGCGCTACGTGAGCTTTATAAAATTTCTGGAAATCTAAAAAAAACTGAGATTTGTTATCATCACCGCGAACTGGGGAAAACGGAAGTGCAACACTTGCGGTTCGTTTTTGTTCCCGGTCCACAGTCAAAAACGAAAGCGGGATATTTATCTAAAAGTGCAATTGCTGAAAGCTGGAAGAGCGGTATGGCAAAGGCCGAAATTCGCTACCGGGTACCATATCAGTCGCGACATACTTTCGCGTGCTGGACGCTCTCTGCAGGTGCCAACCCATCGTTTATTGCCAGCCAGATGGGTCATGAAGACGCGCGCATGGTCTACGAGGTTTACTCGAAATGGATCGGGGAAATGAATGCTAACCAGGTAGGCATGCTGAATAACACTCTGCCGACAGCTACGCCCCCAGCATGCCCCAAAAGCAAAACGAGGTTAAGGAAAGTTGTTTAATCTTAAGCAGTTGAATGCAACAAGTATAATTAATGCCTATTTATGAAATAGGGATGAAAAAAATGATCAAGCTGGCAATAGCATGAAAATCAAAAAGTTATATTACGGGCTCCAGCGTAATCATGGGCTTGCCGCACCGCAGCAGGGTCTGATACGGTTGCCGGGCGGGTTTTATTGACGGCGGGGTTTTTATGGCGTCGGCGATAGTGAACGCCGCGATCGGCATGGCGCTATAACACACAAAAAAGAAAACCCTTAAGACTACCAGCGGCAATCTTAAGGGTTCCTTACTCCATCCGGCGCTTATCTCCGGCACTCATCATGGCTTAGCTCTTGAAGGAGCATCAGAATAGTCTCATAAGTGCGGGGTGCGGCTTTGTCATAAATTGCGGATTATGATAAAAGCCGCCCAACTTTATGTTTACACCACCGCGGTGGTTAAGCGCGAGGAGCAGCACAGGCGTTCCTGCTCATCAAAAATGTCGATCTGCCACACCTGATGACGGCTGCCGGTGTGCAGCGCCCGACACACGCCACGCACCCGCCCACTGCGCACAGCACGCAAATGGTTGGCGTTAACCTCAACCCCCACCACCTTCTGTTCGCCTTCGGTGCAGAGATAGCCCGCCACCGAGCCCAGCGTTTCGGCCAGCACCACCGACGCGCCGCCGTGCAGCAGCCCAAACGGCTGATGGGTACGGCTGTCCACCGGCATCGTCGCTTCCAGTTCGCTGTCGCCGATGCGGGTAAACTGGATATCCAGCAGCCCGACCATATTGCCCTCGCCCATGGCGTTTAAGGCCTGCAGCGTGACGGCACGTTTCCAGATCATCCCATAATCTCCAGTAAAGCCTGTAATGGATGGCGCACGCCGCTGCCCTCGACGCGTTTCACCTGACTGCGACAGGAGTAGCCTGTCGCCAGACAGCGATTGCGCGGCAGACGCTGCATCGCCTGATGCCAGCTGAGCTCGTAGATCCCCAGCGAATTGGCGTGATTGACCACTTCATGCCCGTACGTCCCGGCCATGCCGCAGCAGCCGACGCTGACGCTCTCGAGTTTCGCGCCAAAGCGGGCAAAGATCGATGCCCATTGCGCAGGCGCGCCCGGCAGCGCGGTCACTTCGGTGCAGTGTCCGAACAGATACCAGGCTTCACCGCTGGTCTCCTGGGTGGCTTGCGCATTCACAATCGCCGGGAGCCACTCGTGGACCAGCATCACGTTGAAATCGCCGCGCTTATCGCCGAGCGTCTGCTTATACTCATCGCGATAGCAGAGCACCAGCGCCGGATCGACCCCGACCATCGGCATCCCCAGCAGCGATACCCGATTGAGGAAGTCAGAGGTTTTTTGCGCCGTTCTGGCAAAGCGATTGAGGAAGCCCTTAATGTGCTGGGCCTTGCCGTTTGGCGAGAACGGCAGCAGCACCGGCTGGTAGCCCAGGCGCTCCACCAGGCGGATAAAGTCGGCCACCACCTGCGCGTCGTAGTAGCTGGTAAACGGGTCCTGCACCACCAGCACCGTTTTGGCTTTTTGCGCCGGGCTCAGCGCCTCAAGTTGCTCCAGGGTCAGGTTGGCCGAACGGTGGCCAACCATTTGACGCTGCAGCGACGGCGTGGAGAGCAGCGGCAGGTCGATCATGCCGATATGCTTCTCGGACAGCTTGCGCACCAGCGGCTGGTTAATAAAGAAGTTGAATGTTTTTGGCGCACGCGCCATCAGCGGGGCATAGCTCTCGACGGTCGCCACCAGATGATCGCGCATCGGACGCAGGTAGCGGGTGTGATAGAGCTGCAGGAAGCGCGAGCGGAATTCCGGCACATCAATCTTGATCGGACACTGGGTGGAACAGGCTTTACAGGCCAGACAGCCCGACATCGCCTCTTTCACTTCGTGGGAAAAATCGTACTCGCCTTTGCGCGCGTGCCAGCTGTTGCGGGTCCGCTCAACGAGGGTACGCAGGCTGGCGCGTTTTTCTGGCAGCTCTTTTTCCAGCGCCAGCGGATCCACACCGCGGTCGGCCAGCAGACGCAGCCACTCGCGCACCAGCGTCGCACGCCCTTTCGGGGAGTGAATACGGTTGCTGGTGATTTTCATCGACGGGCACATCGGGCTTTTGGCATCGAAGTTAAAGCACAGACCGTTGCCGTTACACTCCATCGCCCCACGCCAGGATGAACGCACCGCAATCGGGATCTGGCGATCGTAGGTGCCGCGTTTGACCGCATCCACCTGCATCATCGGCGCGTCAACGCCTGCAGGTGGGCAGATCTTGCCCGGATTGAGGCGGTTGTCCGGGTCGAAGGCGGCTTTAATTTTGCGCAGTTCGGCATACAGTTGCTCGCCAAAAAACGCCGGGCTGTATTCGGCGCGGAAGCCTTTTCCGTGCTCTCCCCACAGCAGGCCGCCGTATTTAGCGGTAAGCGTCACCACGTCATCGGAGATCTTTTTCATCAGGATCTCCTGCTGCGGATCGCACATATCCAGCGCCGGGCGCACGTGCAGCACCCCGGCATCCACGTGACCGAACATGCCGTAGCTCAGACCGTGGCTGTCGAGCAGCGCGCGGAACTCGACAATATAGTCCGCCAGATGTTCCGGCGGCACGCAGGTGTCTTCCGCAAACGGGATCGGCTTGGCCGCGCCTTTGGCGTTACCCAGCAGACCGACTGCTTTTTTGCGCATCGCGTAGATACGCTCGATGCCGGACAGCTCCTGGCACAGCTGCCAGCCAATTACCCCGCCCTCACCCTGCGCCATCAGCTCATCCAGACGCTGGCACAGGCTGGCAACCTGGCTGTCGATCAGTTCGCCGTCATCGCCAGCAAACTCGACGATGTTGAGCCCCAGCATCTCTTTATCTGGCACGTCGGTGATCAGCTCGCTGACCGAGTGCCAGACGATATCTTCCCGCGCCAGATTGAGCACTTTTGAGTCGACGGTTTCCACCGACAGCGCACGGGCCTCCACCATAAACGGCGCGTTGCGCAGGGCAGAGTCAAAGGAGTTGTACTTCACATTCACCAGGCGGCGCACTTTCGGCAGCCGGGTAATGTCGAGACGCGCCTCGGTGATCATCGCCAGCGTGCCTTCCGAACCGGTCAGAATGCGGGTCAGATCGAACTGGCTGAGATCGTCATTAAACACGTGACGCAGGTCGTAACCGGTAAGGAAGCGGTTCAGTTTCGGGAATTTATCAATAATCAGCTGACGGTTATCGCGACAGCTGTCCAGCACGGTGCGGTAGATGCGCCCGCTGGTGGTGTTGTCTTTGCCGAGCGTCTCGGCAAGCTCAACGGGCATCGGCTGGGTATCAAGAATATCACCGCCCAACAGCACCGCCCGCACGCCGAGGACGTGATCGGAGGTTTTGCCGTACACCAGCGACCCCTGCCCGGAGGCATCGGTATTGATCATCCCGCCCAGGGTCGCGCGGTTACTGGTAGACAGCTCCGGGGCAAAGAAATAGCCGTACGGCTTAAGATACTGATTGAGCTGATCTTTGATCACCCCTGCCTCAACGCGCACCCAGCCCTCTTCAGGGTTGATCTCAATGATGCGGTTCATGTAGCGGGACATATCGACGATGATCCCCTGGTTCAGCGCCTGACCGTTGGTGCCGGTGCCGCCGCCGCGGGGGGTGAAGATCAGCGAAGTGAAACGTTCCTGTGACGCCAGACGGGCAATCAATGCCACATCAGCGGTCGAACGGGGGAAAACGACGGCATCGGGAAGTAGCTGGTAGATACTGTTGTCGGTCGCCATTGTCAGCCTGTCGGCATAACGTGTGGCGGTATCGCCGGTAAAACCCTGTTGCTCCAAAGCCTGCAAAAAATTGAGCACCAGCTGAACGACGCCCGGTGCCTGAGAAATTTGTGGGATCATTACTGTCGACCCTGCCCCATCTAAATTGTTGTAGATAATCGTTTGCGTTGTGTCTCCCTGTTTGTATCACATTTTTTTCTTATGCGCCCGACAGAATTACAGGCAGAATCTGCCTGTCAAAAATCGCTGAAATCACTAATCATTAGAGTCACGTGGTTTCATGTTCTCACCAGCTATGCTGGTATCCTTCAAAGGTAAATTCAAACTATGGTCAATCGACATCAGCCCAGGGACGTTGCGCAAATTTTGCTGTCGGTGCTGTTCCTGGCAATCATGATTATTGCGTGTCTGTGGATCGTTCAACCTTTTATTCTTGGCTTCGCGTGGGCGGGAACCGTGGTGATTGCCACCTGGCCGCTGTTTATCCGCCTGGAGCGCCTGCTGTTTGGTCGCCGTTCGCTGGCGGTGCTGGTGATGACCCTGCTGCTGGTGCTGGTGTTTGTGATCCCGATTGCCCTGCTGGTCAACAGTCTGGTGGATGGCAGCGGGCCGCTTATCACCAGCATTTCCAGCGGCGATATGTCACTACCGGATCTGGCGTGGCTTAACGACATCCCGCTGGTTGGCGATAAGCTGTATGCCGGCTGGCACAACCTGCTGGAGATGGGCGGCAGCGCGATTATGGCCAAAGTCAGGCCTTATATCGGCGCCACCACCACCTGGTTTGTCGGCACCGCTGCGCACCTTGGCCGCTTTGTGGTCCACTGCGTGCTGATGCTGCTGTTCAGCGCTCTGCTGTACTGGCGCGGCGAGCAGGTGGCACTGGGGGTTCGCCATTTTGCGACGCGCCTCGCCTCCGCGCGCGGTGATGCCGCGATGCTGCTGGCGGCGCAGGCTGTCCGGGCCGTCGCCCTGGGCGTGGTCGTCACGGCGCTGGTGCAATCGGTGCTGGGCGGGATTGGTCTGGCGATTGCTGGCGTGCCTTACGCCACGCTGTTCACCGTACTGATGCTGTTAACCTGCCTGATGCAACTCGGGCCGCTGCTGGTGCTGGTTCCGGCCATTATCTGGCTGTACTGGAGCGGGGATACCACCTGGGGCACGGTGCTGCTGGTCTGGAGCTGCGTAGTGGGAACGATGGATAACGTGATCCGCCCGATACTGATCCGCATGGGTGCCGATCTGCCGTTAATCCTGATCCTCTCCGGCGTGATCGGCGGTCTGATCGCCTTCGGAATGATCGGTCTGTTTATCGGTCCGGTGCTGCTGGCGGTCTCCTGGCGACTGTTCTCCGCCTGGGTGCATGAAGTGCCGATGCCGCAGACCGATCCTGATGTGCTGCTGGCATCCCTGAACGATACGGAAGAGGTGAATAAGTAATCATCGCCATTCTGGTGGGTTCGCCCACCAGAAAGTTAAGCATTGCTTAACATTTGCTTTTTATTTAACCGCACCTGAACTGACTCGCCACCGTAATCGCCTCATTCACCTCACAAAATCTTCACCGCTGTTAAACTATTGAGACGAATCTGATCGACGCAAAAATCCGTCATGCCTACTATTAGGTCACGGTTATGAATCAACACCTTGATTTATAAGCATGGAAATCCCCTGAGTGAAACAATGAATTGCTGTGTGTAGTCTTTGCCCATCTCCCACGATGGGTTTTTTTTTATCCTGAAAACACACGCACTACAGCAGCTTACCTTAATACATCACGCAGTGGCTCAGCATGCGCCACTCGGCAGGCGCGGCGGTGAAGAAGCAGGCGCAAAAAAAAAGGTGAGGATGTTATCCTCACCTTTTATGCGGTATGACCGACAGCTTATTTTTTCAGTTCAGCCAGGCTCAGCCAGGTTTGCACCACGGTGTCCGGGTTCAGGGACAGGCTATCGATCCCCTCTTCCATCAGCCAGGCAGCGAAGTCTTCGTGATCGGACGGACCCTGACCACAAATACCGACGTACTTGCCCTGTTTCTTCGCCGCGCGGATGGACATCGACAGCAGGGCTTTCACCGCTTCGTTACGTTCATCAAACAGCGCGGATACCACGCCAGAGTCACGATCCAGACCGAGCGCCAGCTGTGTCATGTCGTTAGAGCCGATAGAGAAGCCGTCGAAGTGCTCGAGGAACTGCTCTGCCAGCAGGGCGTTGGACGGGATCTCGCACATCATAATGATCTTCAGCCCGTTCTCACCGCGCTTCAGACCTTGACGCGCCAGCTCCTCTACCACCGCCTTCGCCTGATCGACGGTGCGTACAAACGGCACCATGATCTCAACGTTGGTCAGCCCCATCTCGTTACGCACATATTTCACCGCGTCGCATTCCAGCGCAAAGCAGTCACGGAAGCTGTCGGAGACGTAACGACCGGCCCCGCGGAAGCCCAGCATCGGGTTCTCTTCTTCCGGTTCGTAGCGCTTGCCACCCACCAGGTTGGCGTATTCGTTGGATTTGAAGTCAGACAGACGCACGATGACGCGTTTCGGGTAGAACGCCGCCCCCAGAGTGGCAATCCCCTCGCTCAGGCGACCCACATAGAACGCTTTCGGCGAGTCGTAGCCCTTCATCATCTCGCGAATTTCTTTCTGCAGCTTCGGATCCTGGTCGTCAAACTCCAGCAGCGCACGCGGATGAACCCCGATCATGCGGTTAATGATGAACTCCAGACGCGCCAGGCCGACCCCTTCGTTTGGCAGACAGGCAAAGTCAAATGCCCGGTCCGGGTTGCCGACGTTCATCATGATCTTCAGCGGCAGATCCGGCATGGTATCGACGCTGGAGCTTTTCACGCTGAAGTCCAGCAGCTCGGCGTAGACGTAGCCGGTGTCGCCTTCGGCGCAGGAGACGGTAACGTTCTCGTCGTCCTTCATGCGCTCGGTGGCGTCGCCGCAGCCGACCACTGCCGGAATACCCAGCTCGCGGGCGATGATCGCCGCGTGACAGGTCCGCCCGCCGCGATTAGTGACGATCGCCGCTGCCTTTTTCATGATCGGTTCCCAGTCCGGGTCGGTCATGTCGGTCACCAGCACGTCGCCCGGCTGGATACGGTTCATCTCGCTGATGTCATGGATCACCTTCACCGGGCCTGCGCCAATGCGATGGCCAATTGCGCGGCCCTCGGCGATAATGTTGCCCTGCGCATGCAGGGTATAACGCTCCATCACCTGACCGCGGGAACGCACGGTTTCCGGACGCGCCTGCACGATAAACAGCTTGCCGGTGTTGCCGTCTTTTGCCCACTCGATATCCATCGGGCGGCCGTAGTGTTTTTCAATCTGCACCGCCTGCTTCGCCAGCTCCTGCACTTCGGCATCGGTCAGCGAGAAGCGATCGCACTGCTCCTGGGGCACGTCCTCAATGCGAACCTGCTTGCCGTGCTCCTGCGACGGGGCGTAAATCATGCGGATCTTTTTCGATCCCATGGTGCGACGCACGATAGCCGGACGATCCGCTGCCAGCGTCGGTTTGTGCACGTAGAACTCGTCCGGGTTGACTGCGCCCTGCACCACCATCTCGCCCAGACCCCAGGCAGAAGTGATAAAGACCACCTGATCGAAACCCGATTCGGTATCAATAGAGAACATCACGCCTGAGGATGCTAAGTCCGAACGCACCATGCGCTGCACGCCCGCCGACAGCGCGACGCCGCGGTGGTCGTAACCCTGATGCACGCGATAGGAGATGGCGCGGTCATTAAACAGGGAGGCAAAGACATGTTTGACCGCCACCAGCACGGCATCGTAGCCCTGCACGTTGAGGAAGGTCTCCTGCTGCCCGGCGAACGACGCGTCTGGCATATCTTCGGCGGTGGCGGAGGAGCGCACGGCGAAAGAAGCCTGAGCATCATCAGCGGAGAGCTGGTTATAGGCGTCGTGAATAGCGTGTTCCAGTTCAGGCTGGAAAGGTGTATCGATGATCCACTGGCGGATCTGTGCCCCGGCTTTCGCAAGCTCAGAAACATCATCAATGTCCGTGTGGTCCAGTAGTTCGTAAATGCGCTGGTTTACGCCGCTTTGGTCTAAAAAGTAGTTAAACGCATCGGCGGTGGTGGCAAATCCATTCGGTACGGAGACACCCATACTGGACAGATTGGTAATCATTTCACCCAGGGAGGCATTTTTGCCTCCAACTCTGTCTACATCATTCATGCCGAGTTGGTTATACCAAAGCACCAGCGGTGACGAGCCATTGTTGGACATCGAAACAATCCTTTTGTGATATATGAACGGGTTTTAAGAAACTCCTTACTGCGTATTTATACTGGCATATTTATCCGCGCTAAAAAAACGGTGAATCGTGTAAGCAATTTTATTTTTTAGCTTTTAAGACTGTTCCCGCTTAAATCATAACCTAATGATTAATATAGATTCCCACAGTAAATATCAGACTTTAGGGTGATTTATAAAAATGAAACACCCCTTTCATTAAAAATAAAAATAGTGTTTCATTTTTAATTTCAGAAGCGGGTCGGCTGTTGTATTTTACTTTTTTAATTTATGCTTTCAGGCAATTACCACTGAGAGTTAAGGTGCGCAAAATGGATAATGCTGTCGATCGCCACGTTTTTTATATTTCTGATGGTACGGCGATCACCGCCGAAGTGCTGGGCCACGCGGTGATGTCGCAATTCCCGGTCGCCATCAACAGCATCACCCTGCCTTTCGTTGAAAACGAGAGCCGCGCCAAAGCGGTGAAAGACCAAATCGACGCCATCTTCCGGCAAACCGGCGAGCGTCCGCTGGTGTTTTACTCGATTGTCATCCCGGAAATTCGCAATATCATTTTGCAGAGTGAAGGCTTTTGTCAGGACATCGTGCAGGCATTGGTTGCTCCGCTGCAGCAAGAGTTGAAGCTGGATCCGACCCCTGTCGCCCACCGCACCCACGGCCTGAACCCGGCGAATATTATCAAGTACGACGCCCGTATCGCCGCCATTGACTACACCCTTGCCCATGATGACGGCATTTCGATGCGTAACCTCGATCAGGCGCAGGTGATTTTGCTCGGCGTGTCGCGCTGCGGGAAAACCCCTACCAGCCTGTATCTGGCGCTGCAGTTTGGTATCCGTGCCGCCAACTACCCCTTTATTGCCGACGACATGGACAATCTGGTGCTCCCCGCTGCGCTAAAACCGCTGCAGCACAAGCTGTTTGGCCTGACGATTAACCCGGAACGGCTGGCAGCAATCCGCGAAGAGCGCCGGGAGAACAGCCGTTACGCCTCAATGCGCCAGTGTCGTCTGGAGGTGTCGGAAGTCGAAGCGCTGTACCGGAAGAACAACATTCCGTGGCTGAACAGCACCAACTATTCCGTGGAAGAAATCGCCACCAAGATCCTTGATATCATGGGCCTGAACCGCCGCATGTACTAACAGGCTAGTACATAAGTTCGCGTTCATGTATACTCCCACCCCATGCCAGGGCAGTGATGCCCTGCACTTGAAATCAGCGGGGATTGGTTTAAGGTGATGCCCATCACTTCCCGGTAAGTTACCGATGAAGCACTACATTCTGAGAAACACCATGAACAAAACCGATGAACTGCGCACGGCGCGTATCGATAGCCTGGTTACGCCAGCCGAACTGGCCCAGCGGCATCCCGTCTCTGCGGCAGTGGCAGAAAACGTGACAACGTCACGCAAACGTATTGAAAAAATCCTTAATGGCGAAGATCGCCGCCTGTTGGTCATTGTTGGCCCCTGCTCCATTCACGACCTTGATGCCGCGATGGACTATGCCCAGCGCCTGAAGGGGCTGCGCGACAAGCACGCCGCGCGCCTCGAAATCGTGATGCGCACCTACTTTGAAAAACCGCGCACCGTGGTGGGCTGGAAAGGGCTGATTTCCGACCCCGACCTGAACGGCAGCTACCGCGTAAACCACGGCATTGAGCTGGCCCGCAAGCTGCTGCTGCAGGTCAACGCGCTGGGCGTCCCGACCGCCACCGAGTTCCTCGATATGGTGACCGGACAGTTTATCGCCGATCTGATCAGCTGGGGCGCAATTGGCGCCCGCACGACAGAAAGCCAGATCCACCGGGAGATGGCCTCCGCACTCTCCTGCCCGGTCGGCTTTAAGAACGGCACCGACGGCAACACGCATATTGCGGTGGATGCGATCCGCGCCGCCCGTGCCAGCCATATGTTCCTCTCCCCGGATAAAACCGGCCAGATGACTATCTATCAGACCAGCGGCAACCCGTACGGTCATATCATCATGCGCGGCGGCAAGCAGCCGAACTATCACCCACAGGATATCGCTGAAGCCTGCGACACCCTGCGCGAGTTCGACCTCCCGGAGCAGCTGGTGGTGGATTTCAGCCACGGCAACTGCCAGAAACAGCACCGCCGCCAGCTGGACGTCTGCGATGAGATTTGCCAGCAGATCCGCAACGGCTCCACCGCCATTGCCGGGGTGATGGCAGAGAGCTTCCTGCGGGAAGGCACGCAAAAAGTGGTTGTCGGCCAGCCGATTACCTACGGCCAGTCGATCACCGATCCGTGCCTGAGCTGGGAAGATACCGAGCTGCTGCTGGAGAAACTCGCCGCTGCGGTTGATTCTCGTTTTTAACCTTTTTGCCGGGTGGCGCTGTGCTTACCCGGCCTGTTCACCCTTCCTTTAATCTCTTGTAACCCTCTGCTTTTCCCCTCTTTTGTCTGTAAATTGATCCCTTCACTGTTTTTACATAAAAATGCTTGCCGTTAAAATCGATTTGTTGATAATGATTATCATTGTTACATTGATTATTATTTTGAAAACATTATGTCACGCATGGATAACATCGCCGCAACGCTTCCACATCCAGAAAAGACCAC
Organism: Silvania hatchlandensis; assembly: GCF_025564065.1. GTDB lineage: Bacteria > Pseudomonadota > Gammaproteobacteria > Enterobacterales > Enterobacteriaceae > Enterobacter > Enterobacter hatchlandensis. Next base: position 251,360 of record NZ_JAMGZK010000053.1, read on the forward strand.
ACAGCCTGCACCAGGCGTAACCGATCGCCGCATCGACAGCAAACAGCTGTTGGGCCCCGAAGGGCGCGTCATTATTGAGCATGATGGACAGCACTACCTGCTGCGCCAGACACATGCCGGAAAATTGATCCTCACAAAATAAGCACCTCGCCAGCCACCCAGGTTATCCCCAGGCAGCCAGCGCTTTTCACTTTTTTAAATGGAGAGTGGCTAATGCCATACCTGAATACCGCGTCTTTACGCCCGTCACTGTTGGCGCTGGCGATCGTCAGTGCCTTGCCGGGCGCTGCTGTTGCAGCATCCGAAGAGATGACCGTTACCGCTACCGGCAATGCCCGTAGCGCCTTTGAGGCCCCGATGATGGTGAGCGTGATTGACGCCACCGCCCCGGAAAATCAAACCGCCAGCTCCGCCGCCGATCTGCTGCGCCACGTCCCCGGCCTGACCCTCGACGGCACTGGCCGTACCAACGGTCAGGACGTCAATCTGCGCGGGTACGATCGTCGTGGCGTGCTGGTACTAGTGGACGGCATCCGCCAGGGCACCGATACCGGGCATATCAACAGCACCTTCCTCGACCCGGCGCTGATCAAGCGCATTGAGATTGTGCGCGGGCCGTCTGCCCTGCTGTACGGCAGCGGCGCGATGGGCGGGGTGATCGCCTATGACACCGCCGATGCCAAAGATCTGCTGCAGCCCGGCCAAAACAGCGGGTTCCGCGTGTTCAGCACCGCCGCCACCGGCGATCATAGCCTCGGAATGGGTGCCAGCGCCTTTGGCCGCACCGACACCCTCGACGGTCTGGTGGCCTGGTCAAGCCGCGATCGTGGCGATATCCGCCAGGGCGGCGGCGGCACCGCACCGAATGACGAATCGATCAACAACATGCTGGCCAAAGGCAGCTGGAAGCTGGACAGCGCCCAGTCTCTGAACGGCTCGCTGCGCTATTACAACAACGCCGCGCAGGAGCCAAAGAACCCGCAGACCATTGATGCGGATGCCAGCAGCAACCCAATGACCGACCGCTCCACCATCCAGCGCGATGCCCAGCTCGGTTATCATATTTCCCCGGAAGGCAACGACTGGCTCAACGCCGATGCGAAAGTCTACTGGTCGGAAGCGCGCATTAATGCCCAGAACGTGGACGGCTCCGGCGAATTCCGCCAGCAGACCACCAAAGGCGCGAAAGTTGAAAACCGCACCCGCCTGTTCGCCGACTCCTTTGCCTCGCACCTTCTGACCTACGGCGGCGAGTATTACCGTCAGGAGCAGGAACCGTCCGGCGCAACGACCGGTTTCCCGGATGCCAGCATCGATTTTAGCTCCGGCTGGATCCAGGATGAGATCACCCTGCGCGATCTGCCCGTCACACTGCTCGGTGGCACCCGCTACGATAACTACAGCGGCAGCAGCGACGGATACGACGACGTGGATGCCGATAAATGGTCCTCCCGCGCCGGGATAACCGTCACCCCGACAGAGTGGTTGATGCTGTTCGGCTCCTACGCTCAGGCGTTCCGTGCGCCGACGATGGGTGAAATGTACAACGACGCCAAACACTTCTCGATTGGCCGCTTCTACACTAACTACTGGGTACCGAACCCGAATCTGCGCCCGGAAACCAACGAAACTCAGGAGTACGGGTTTGGCCTGCGCTTTGACGACCTGATGCTGGCAGATGATGCGCTGGAGTTTAAAGCCAGCTACTTTGATACCAACGCCAAAGATTACATCTCTACCACCGTCGATTTCGCGGCGGCCACCACCATGTCGTACAACGTGCCGAATGCCAAAATCTGGGGTTGGGACGTGATGGCGAAATACTCCGCCAGCCTGTTCAGCCTGGATGTTGCCTACAACCGCACCCGCGGCAAAGATACCGACACCGGCGAATACATCTCCAGCATCAGCCCGGATACCGTCTCCAGCAAACTGGATATCCCGCTGGCGCAGAGCGGCTTTAACGTCGGCTGGATTGGCACCTTTGCCGATCGATCCACTCATGTGAACAGCAGTTACAGCAAGCAGCCAGGCTACGCGGTGAATGATTTCTACGTCAGCTATCAGGGCCAGCAGGCGCTGAAGGGCGTGACCACCACGCTGGTGCTGGGAAATGCCTTCGACAAAGCGTACTGGTCACCGCAGGGCATCCCGCAGGATGGCCGCAACGGCAAGATTTTCGTGAGTTATCAGTGGTAATTACCCTGCCCCGGTTTTCCGGGGCTTTTATCTGGAAGGACGAGACAATGAATCACTACACACGCTGGCTTGAGCTAAAAGAAGAGAACCCGGGGAAATACGCGCGGGACATCGCCGGGCTGATGACGATCAGCGAAGCCGAGCTGACCTGGGTGCGCGTGGGCCACGATGCCGCGCGCCTGCAAGGTGAGATCCGCGAGATCCTCAGCACGCTGGAAGCCGTGGGCGAAACCAAATGCATCTGCCGCAACGAATACGCGGTGCATGAGCAGGTTGGCACCTTCACCAACCAGCATCTTAACGGCCATGCCGGGCTGGTGCTGAACCCGCGCGCGCTGGATCTGCGCCTGTTCCTGAACCAGTGGGCAAGCGTCTTTACGATCCGCGAAACCACTCCCCGCGGCGAACGCCAGAGCATCCAGTTCTTCGACCATCAGGGCGATGCTCTGCTGAAGGTGTACACCACCGACAATACCGACCTTGCCGCCTGGAGCGAGGTGCTGACCCGCTTTACCGTCGCCGATAACCCGCCGCTGGAACTAAAAGCCGCCGACACCGCCGTCAATGTGGCGCATGCAGACGCCGGAACGGTTGACAGCGAGTGGCGTGCCATGACCGACGTGCACCAGTTCTTCGGCCTGCTGAAACGCCACAGCCTGACGCGCCAGCAGGCGTTCCGCCTGGTGGGTGACGATCTGGCCTGTCAGGTAGATAACAGCGCCCTGGCCCAGCTGCTGGCTACCGCCCGTCAGGATGCCAATGAAATTATGATTTTCGTCGGCAACCGCGGCTGTGTGCAGATCTTCACCGGCACCATTGAGAAAGTGGTGCCGATGAAAGGCTGGCTGAACATCTTCAACCCGGCCTTTACCCTGCACCTGCTGGAAGAGACCATCGCCGAGACCTGGGTCACGCGTAAGCCAACTGCCGACGGCCACGTCACCAGCCTGGAGCTGTTTGCCGCTGACGGTACCCAAATCGCCCAGTTGTACGGGCAGCGTACCGAAGGCGAACCCGAGCAGAACCAGTGGCGGATGCAGATTGATGCCCTGACGGTAAAAGGGCTGGCCGCATGAGAACACTGCTGGTTCTGATCGCCGCGCTACCGCTGGCGGCCTTTGCCGCCAGCCAGGAGAAGATCGTCGCCCTTGGGGGCGACGTGACCGAAATTGTCTACGCGCTGGGGGCGGACGAGGCGCTGGTGGCGCGTGACAGCACCAGCCAGTGGCCTACGCAGGCCGTTTCGCTGCCGGACGTAGGCTACCTGCGCCAGCTGAATGCCGAAGGGATCCTCGCGATGCGCCCGACGCTGGTGTTAGCCAGTGCTCAGGCGCAGCCCTCTCTGGCGCTGACGCAGGTCGGGCAGAGCCAGGTCAAGGTGGTGACGGTTCCGGCCAGCAACGATCTGAGTGTGATTGACGAGAAGGTCCGTGTCGTGGCGCAGGCCACGCACCGTGAGGCTGAAGGTGAAGCCCTGCGTACTACCCTGCACCAGCAACTGGCCGCGCTGCCCACGACGGCGCTCAATAAGCGGGTGCTGTTTATCCTCAACCACGGTGGAATGACCGCGATGGCGGCAGGTCAGGACACCGGTGCCGATGCGGCGATCCGCGCGGCGGGTCTACATAATGCAATGCAGGGATTCTCCCGCTATCAGCCGTTGTCCCAGGAAGGGGTGATCGCCAGCCAGCCGGATCTGGTGCTGATTTCCAAAGACGGCGTTAAGGCACTGGGCGGGGAAGCCAATCTGTGGAAGCTGCCCGGTCTGGCGCAAACCCCGGCGGGTCGCAACAAACAGGTGCTGCAGATTGACGACATGGCGCTTCTCGGCTTTAGCGTGCGTACGCCGGAGGCCATTGGTCAGTTGCGCGCCCGGGCGGAGCAGCTGCCCTGATGTCCCGGCGTATCCACTGCTCCCTGTGGGGGCTGGCGGTATTGCTGTCGCTGATGACCCTACTGGCCAGCGGTTTTGGCGCGTTGCGCCTGCCGGTGAGCCTGCTGTGGAACAACAGTGACGAGGTCCTGCGCCAGATCTGGTTCACCATCCGCCTGCCGCGCGTGCTGCTGGCGCTGGTGATTGGCGGGTCGCTGGCGCTGGCGGGCTGCGTGATGCAGGGGCTGTTTCGCAATCCGCTTGCCGACCCCGGATTGCTGGGGATCAGCAGCGGTGCGGCCTGTGCCGTGGCCCTGTGGGTGGTGCTGCCAATCACCCTGCCCGCGCTGCTGATGCTGTACGCTCCGATGCTGGCGGCCTTTCTCGGCGCGCTGGCGGCCACCGTGGTGATCTTCCTGCTCAGCCAGCAGCGCGACAGCTCGTTATCGCGCCTGCTACTGGTGGGGATCGCCATTAACGCCCTGTGCGGCGCGGCGGTTGGCGTGCTGTCGTGGGTGAGTAACGATGCCCAGCTGCGCCAGCTCTCCCTTTGGGGAATGGGCAGCCTCGGTCAGGCCCAGTGGTCAACGTTATTCGCGGTCGCTTCGCTGATGATCCCGACGGTGTTGATTATCTGGCGGCTGGCTGCAGCGCTGAACCTGCTGCAGCTTGGCGAGGAAGAGGCCCATTACCTGGGCGTGGATGTACGTATCGTCCAGCGCATTTTGCTGCTGTGCAGCGCCCTGCTGGTGGCCGCGGCGGTGGCGGTCAGCGGAGTAATTGGCTTTATCGGGCTGGTGGTGCCGCACCTGATGCGCATGTGGTTGGGGTCGGATCACCGGGCGGTGATCCCCGGCTCGGTGCTGGCAGGCGCGTTTCTGCTGCTGACTGCCGATACCGCCGCGCGCACGCTGGTGGCCCCGGCGGAGATGCCGGTCGGCCTGCTGACCAGCATTCTCGGCGCGCCCTGGTTCCTGTGGCTTATTTTCCGCCGTGGAGGTCAGCATGGCTGAACCCTTTATTGCCGAAGGATTAACGTACAGCGTGGCGGGCCGGGCGGTACTGCGCGATGTGTCGCTCTCGCTTGTCCAGGGTGAACTGGTGGCGCTCATCGGCCCGAATGGCGCAGGCAAATCCACTCTGCTGCGCCTGCTGACCGGCTATCTCAAACCGGATGCCGGGCGCTGCTTGCTCGGCGGAAAACGGCTTGAATCGTGGAGGACGCAGACGCTGTCACGTCAGCGGGCGGTGATGCGTCAGCAAACCCAGCTGGGATTTGACTGGCCGGTGGAAGCGGTTGTTGGGATGGGACGTTCTCCCTGGACGCCACGCCCCGAACCGCAGATCGTCCGCGAGGTGATGCACATCACCGGCTGTCAGCCGCTTGCCGGGCGGCAATACGCGGCGCTGTCGGGCGGGGAGCAGCAGCGGGTGCAACTGGCCCGCGCGCTGGCACAGCTGTGGAGCGACGGTATGCCGCGCGGCTGGCTGTTTCTTGATGAACCGACCTCGGCGCTGGATCTCTACCATCAGCAGCATCTGCTGCGGCTGCTGAAGGCGTTAACCGCTCAGGGGAACCTTCACGTCTGCGTGGTGCTGCACGATCTTAACCTCGCCGCCCTGTGGGCCGATCGGATCGTGCTGCTGCATGAGGGTAAAATTGTCTCACAGGGAGCACCGCAAACGGTGTTGCAGGCCGATGACCTGGCGCGCTGGTATGGCGCGCAGGTTCACGTTGGTCAGCATCCGCTGAACGCCACCCCGCAGGTTTTCCTCGCGCCTTAACTCGAACAACTCACTTCCAGCCGCTTACCCCAGTCGGGTGGGCGGCTGACATAGTCATCAGCCCTTTCGACAAACGGCGTACGCAGCGCTTCATGTAAACGGTGTAACTCGGCGTAGTCGCCGTTTTCGGCCCGATCGATGGCCCGCTGCGCCAGCCAGTTACGCAACACCATTGCCGGGTTGACCGCATTCATCTGCGCCTGACGCACGTCATCGGCCACGTTCTCCTGCGCCAGACGCGCGCGGTAGCGGGTAAACCAGTCATCAAAGGCCTGACGGTCAATAAACTCATCGCGCAGCGGCGAGGCAGCGCTGTGCTGCTCGGTCTGCCCCAGCATGCGGAAGGTGCGGGTGAAATCACTGCCTTCCCGCGCCATCAACGCAAATAGCGCATTAAGAATGTCGTTATCACCCTTCTGCTGGGTCATCAGCCCCAGCTTGCGGCGCATCAGCTTGCCGAACTGCTGCAACAGCACCTCCTGATAGCTGTCCAGCGCGTCGTTCAGCGCCTCGACGTCGATAAACGGCGACAGCGACTGCGCCAGACGCTGCAGATTCCACAGCCCCACAGAAGGCTGATTATCAAAGCTGTAGCGCCCCTGATAGTCAGAGTGGTTGCAGATAAAGCCGGGCTGGTAATCATCGAGGAAGCCGTAAGGGCCATAGTCAATGGTCAGGCCGAGGATCGACATGTTATCGGTGTTCATCACCCCGTGGGCAAAGCCGACGGTTTGCCAGCAGGCCATCAGGGAGGCGGTACGCGCAACCACGTCACGGAACCAGAGCAGGTATTTATCGGCGTCGTCTTTCCACTGCGGCCAGTGATGGTTAATCACAAAATCCGCCAGCTGGCGGACTTTGTCCGGCTCGCGGCGATAATAGAAGTGTTCGAAATGGCCAAAGCGGACGTGGCTTTGCGCAATGCGCATCAGCATCGCGCCCTGCTCCATGGTTTCTCGCGCCACGGGGGTATCGCTGGTGACAATCGACAGCGCGCGCGAGGTCGGGATCCCGAGCGCATGCATCGCTTCCGAGGCCAGGCTTTCGCGGATCGTCGAGCGCAACACCGCGCGCCCGTCCCCCATCCGCGAGTAAGGCGTTAGCCCCGCCCCTTTCAGGTGCCAGTCGACGGTCTGTCCGTTGGCCAGCAGCTGTTCGCCGAGCAGGATGCCGCGCCCGTCACCGAGCTGTCCGGCCCAGACGCCAAACTGATGCCCGCTGTAAACCTGCGCCAGCGGCTGCATCCCCGGCAGTAATGTTTCGCCACCCCAGACGCCCGCGCCCTGCTCAGGCGTAAACAGCGCGGCGGGAACAGCAAGCTCCTCGGCCAGCGGCGCGTTATGCCAGATCAGGCGAGCGTTGCTCAGTGGCGTAGGGTTCAGTGCGGTATAAAAGCCTGGCAGTTCATCATGCCAGCGTGCGGTAAAAGACAGGGTCATAGGTCCTCCTGCCTTTAGTGTAGTGGGTTTAGCGGGGGTTAAACACCGGGTATTACAAGGGTTATCCCTGTACCAGGGTAGTTATTTTGTCGACGGTCACCGCAGGCCAGAGATTTCCCTGCATCGCACTGAACTGATAAGGGGATAAACGCTGCAAGGTGCTGACATCATCCACGCCCGCGACCATCATCGATTGACAGTACGGAGTCACCTGGCTGACGATTGCCCTTAAAAAGGGATCAAATGTATTATCGGTCAAATGCTGCTGGATGAAGTTTTTATCCAGCGCTACCCGATTAAACAGGCCATCGAAAATGGCTTTGGTTGAGGCATTTCCTGCACCAAAATTGGCAAGCACCAGCGGAAAGCGCAGCGCGAAGTTCATCAACACCGTATTCATGTTGCCTTTATTCAGATCGGGATAATTCTCATTTATCGAAAACTCCAGCCACGGGTGACGTTCACATATTGAAACGCCATTTCCGTCCATTATTAGATGTTCAACAATCGCTGGCGAAATATTTATCCAGGCGAGAAGTTGTTGCTGAATAAAAAACAGTTTACAGGTTTCGAGTAACGCCAGCTTTTCCTGAAACAGCGCCAGCTCTTGCGCGGGCGACAGGTAGGCCAGCACCAGCTCCGTTGGAATACGCACCTGAGACTCAACGCCGACAAAGTTGGCGATTATTTCAATGCCTTTGAGCACCCCGGAATCATGGCGCGCAGGGAGGAATAAAAGTTCAGATTGATAAGCATTATCCAGCGTGACAATCATGGTGTCCGCCTCACATTAAAGGCAATACATGACATCCTGAAACTTAAGCGACAGCAATTCAACGTGATGAGGTGTAATAAGAATGATTTCATTCGTTCCATTTGAATATCGGATTTTCCTTAGTCCCGAAATAATCTTATCCTGGTTATCTATTAATAGCCAGTTTTCCCTCCCCCACCTGAAATGGCTTCTGATTAATTCATTGGCTAATAATTGCATTGAAAGTAATGCTACGAAATGTGCAGCATTTAATGTTAATGATTCTCGTCGCGCCGGAGGGCGCGACAGGAGCTAGATGCGTCTGGCCTGCCAGAAGTTTTTGCGCCAGTAAACATTATTAAGAGAAGATCGCATCACGCCCCGGCTGGTAGAGGCGTGGATAAATTGATTATCGGTGTCATAAATTCCGACGTGGAGACCACTTTCACCGGAGCCGGTTTTGAAAAATACCAGATCGCCGGGGAGGAGATCGTCTTTAGTTATTTCGGTCCCGATTGTGGCCTGCTGACGGGTTTCACGCGGCAGTTGCAGCGCAAAGCGATCGCGGAAGGTCATCAGCACAAAGCCCGAACAGTCGACCCCGCGGCGGCTCATGCCACCGTAGCGATAAGGCGTCCCGCCCCAGTTTTGTAGCTGATCGTTGAGGCTGGCAATCACCGCAATGGAATCAGACAGCCGCGCATTAGGCGGTGGCGCACGGTGGCTACTGCATCCTGCCAGCACCAGCGCGATCAGCAAAATAAAACAGTAGCGCATTTCGGACGAAACCCCTGGTTTTTATCGATTTTGCGTAATTTAGCCTGTGTCTGCACCGCTTCGCAACCGGCAATTATTCCTGGGACGTTGAGATGATCATTCTGTGACCTTCTATATCCAGACGCCGGAAGGACATATCGTATGCGCGGGCCAGATTCGGCGGCGTCAGCACGCTGTCGCGCGCGCCGCTGGCAATCATCTGACCGCGTTTCAGCAGCCAGACGCGGTGGGCATGGCGTAACGTGTGGTTCAGATCATGACTGCTCATCACAATGGCAAGCCCCTGATGCGACAGTGCGCTGAGCACCCTGTCGAGCGCCACCTGCTGGGCGACATCGAGGCTGCTCATCGGCTCATCCAGCAGCAGCAACTGACCGTGCGGGTTGCCGCCAGGATGGATTTGCAGAATGACGGCCGCGAGGCGCACCCGCTGCCACTCCCCGCCGGAGAGCTGGCTGGTGGGACGCGAGAGCTTATCCTCAACGCCCAGCGCCGCCGCCACCTCGCTCAGAAGCGCCTTTTGCTGACTGTCGTACTGATGCAGCGTCAGATAGTGCCAGACGGGCATGGCGAACGGCGGGGTCTGCTGCTGGGCCAGATAGGCCCGGCGGCAGGCCAGCAACGCTGAGGTCCACGCCTCGAGAGGTTGCCCCTGAAACGCGATCGTCCCTTCGCCCCCGGTTAACCCCGCCATCCGGGCGAGCAGAGTGCTTTTCCCGGCGCCGTTCGGCCCGACAAGATGCACAATTTCACCCGGATTTACGCTCACGTCGAGCGGCCCCAGCCGCCCTTTTACCGCCACGGCGTTGAGCTGCATCAGTACGGTCATTAGCTCGCCAGCGCCTGCTTAATCGCGGCGGTAATAACGGGATCCTGCGGCGTCATGTCCGGGGAGAAACGCTGGATCACCTTTCCGTCGCGGCCAATCAGGAATTTTTCAAAGTTCCACAGAATGTCACCTGGGTGGGCCGGTGCGCGCCCTTTGCTGGCCATCCGCTCATAAAAGCCGCTGCCTTCCGGCGCAACCGCAGCCGGCGCCGCTGCCACCAGCTTTTGATAGATCGGGTGACGGTGGTCACCATTGACCTCCACTTTGCTGAACATCGGGAAGGTGACGCCGTAGGTCATGCTGCAAAACGTTTTGATCTCATCTTCACTCCCCGGCTCTTGCCCCAGGAACTGGTTGCAAGGGAAGCCCAGCACGGTGAAGCCATCGCCTTCCAGCGCCTTGTGCATCTCTTCCAGCTGCTCGTACTGCGGCGTCAGGCCGCATTTTGAGGCCACGTTAACCACCAGCAGCACCTGGCCTTTATAGCCTTCCAGGGTGGTTTTTTCGCCATCAATGGTCGTCACTTCGGTGTTCAGAATATCGTTCGGCATAACTTTCCCTCAGGTTGTCGTTCAGATTGACTGCACTAGCGTCCGGCTTTTAAGAGTAGCCAGATAAACACAGGCGCGCCCAGCGTGGCCGTCACGACGCCAATCGGCAGTTCCGCGGCAGTCAGCGCCAGGCGCGCAATAATATCGGCAATCAGCAGCGTAGCGCCGCCTGTCACCGCCGCAGCGGGCAACAGCAGCCGATGGTCAGTGATACCACACAAACGCAGCATATGGGGGATGACAAGGCCAATAAAACCAATCGCGCCGGCCAGTGCGACGCTGACCCCCACCATCCAGCCGATGGCTATCACCAGCGTGTTGCGCCAGAAGGTGAGCGGCAATCCCAGCTGGCGGGCGGATATCTCGCCCAGCACCAGAATATTGAGCGGTGAGGCCTGGAAACAGGCCCAGACGATAGCCGGAACCAACAGCAGCATCAGCCAGCCCTGGCTCCAGTCCACGCCGCCGAAGCCGCCCATCATCCAGTACATCAGCTGGCGCAGATCGAACGAGGTGGAGAAATAGACCGCCCAGGTCATCAGGGCGCTACAGATGATCCCCAGCGCTACCCCGGCAAGCAGCAGGCGGCTGGAGGAGAGATGGCGGCGGGCAAAGCGCAACAGAATCACGGTGATGAACAGCGCCCCGGCGATAGCACAGAGGCTGAGTGCCCAGCCGGACAGTGCGCCACCGCCCAGCATCACGGCGGCGATCAGCCCCACTCCGGCTCCGTTCGATACCCCTAACAGACCGGGCTCCGCCAGCGGGTTATCAAACAGGGCCTGCATAATCGTCCCGCTCAGGGCCAGCGCGGCCCCCACCAGCACCACGGCCAGGGTACGCGGCATACGGATTTGCCAGATGAATAACTCACCCTGCGGGCCAAACCACGCCTGCGGCCCGATCCATTGCTCACCGGCACAGAGGCTAAACCCCAGCGCGAGCACCAGCGCAACCAGCAGCAAAAGCACCTTACGCAGGTCGGAACGGTATTGCTGACGGGCAAATTCGGGCATGGGAGTCATTTTGCAAATGAATGATGTAATTGATTTTACGGTGGGTTTACGGGAGCGCAAAGAAAAAAGGCCGCATCAGCGGCCTTTTTAGTTAGATAGTATCACTCTGCTTTGGGTGAAGCGTTTTCGACACGGCTTTTTAACTTCTGGCCGGGTCTGAAGGTCACCACGCGGCGAGCTGTAATGGGAATATCCTCACCCGTTTTGGGGTTGCGGCCCGGACGTTGATTCTTGTCGCGCAAATCAAAGTTACCAAAGCCGGAGAGTTTTACCTGCTCACCGTTTTCCAGAGCGCGACGGATCTCTTCGAAAAACAGTTCTACCAGCTCTTTGGCATCCCGTTTGCTAAGCCCAAGCTTATCAAACAGATATTCGGACATTTCAGCTTTTGTAAGCGCCATAGGTTCAATCCCTCAATGATGCCTGGAATCGCTCTTTTAATGCCTCTACACATTTGGCGACGGTAGCGGCAATCTCCTCTTCTTCGAGTGTACGGCTGGTATCCTGAAGGATAAGGCTGATAGCCAGGCTCTTAAAGCCCTCTGCTACGCCCTTGCCGCGGTACACGTCAAATAAGTTTACGCCAACTACCTGATTTACGCCAACTTTCTTACATTCGACCAAAACATCTGCGGCAGGCACGTTTTCGGCCACCACAACAGCGATATCACGACGGTTTGCAGGGAAGCGAGAAACGTCCTGAGCCTGAGGAATGACGCGGTCTGCGACCTTGTTCCACTCCAGCTCAAACGCCAGCGTACGGCCGTTCAGGTCGAGTTTGCGCTCCAGTTCCGGATGCACAACGCCAATGAAACCAACGCGTTCACCTTGCAGATAAATCGCCGCACTTTGGCCCGGATGCAGGGCTGGAATGGCCTCGGCACGGAACTCAATTTCAGATAATTTACCGGTCAGTTCGAGAACGGACTCCAGGTCGCCTTTCAGATCGTAGAAATCGACGCTGTTTTTGGTCAGGTCCCAGTGCTCTTCATAGCGGTTGCCACAGATTGCGCCCGCCAGCATCAGGTCCTGACGAATGCCCAGGTTAGCCTGAGTATCCGGGACAAAGCGCAGGCCGGTCTCGAAGATACGCACGCGGTTCTGCTGGCGATTCTGGTTGTAGACGATGGTGCTGAGCAAGCCGGTCAGCAGCGACAGGCGCATTGCGGACATTTCGCTGGAGATGGGGCTTGGCAGGATCAGCGCTTCCTGACCTGGGTGGATCAGCTGCTGCACTTTCGGGTCAACGAAACTGTAGGTGATCACTTCCTGGAAGCCTTTGTCGTTGAGCAGGGTTTTCACACGCTTCAGCGAGAGATCCGCCTCACGGTGCGAGCCCATTACCAGACCCGCCTGCACCGGCTCATCAGGGATGTTGTTGTAGCCATACACGCGGGCCACTTCCTCGACCAGATCTTCTTCGATTGCAATATCGAAACGCCAGCTCGGCGCAACGGCCTGCCACTGGTCCTGACCTTCGGTCACTTCACAGCCCAGACGGCGCAGAATGTCGCTCACCTGCGCATCGGCAATGTGATGACCAATCAGGCGATCCAGCTTGCTGCGACGCAGGGTGATGGTTGCACGCTTCGGCAGATGCTCAACGCTTGTGACATCGATAACCGGACCGGCTTCGCCGCCGCAGATATCGATCAGCAGGCGCGTGGCACGCTCAATCGCTTTATACTGCAGCGCAGGATCCACGCCACGCTCGTAGCGGTGAGAGGCATCGGTATGCAGGCCATGACGGCGCGCGCGACCGGTGATGGACAGCGGGCTGAAGAAGGCACACTCCAGCAGTACGTTTTGCGTTTCATCATTGACCCCAGAGTGGTCGCCGCCAAAGATGCCGCCCATCGCCAGCGCTTTGCCGTGGTCGGCAATCACCAGCGTATCGGTATTCAGCTTCGCTTCGGTACCGTCCAGCAGCACCAGCGTTTCGCCCTCTTTCGCCATGCGCACCACGATCCCACCTTCGATACGATCTTTATCGAACGCGTGCATCGGCTGGCCCAGCTCCAGCAGAACGTAGTTGGTAACGTCAACCACCGCATCAATGGAACGGATCCCGCAGCGACGCAGCTTCTCTTTCATCCACAGTGGCGTAGGGGCTTTAACGTTGATCCCTTTCACTACGCGACCGAGGTAGCGTGGGCAGGCATCAGCCGCATCTACCTGAATCGGCAGCGTGTCGTTGATGGTGGCGGCAACCGGGGTAATCTCCGGTGCGTTCAGTTCGGCCTGATTCAGTACCGCCACGTCGCGCGCTACGCCAATAATCCCTAAGCAGTCGGCACGGTTTGGCGTCACGCTGATTTCGATGGTGTTGTCATCGAGCTTCAGGTATTCGCGGATGTCGGTACCGATTGGTGCATCAGCCGGCAGCTCAATGATGCCGTTATGATCGTCGGAAATACCCAGCTCAGAGAAAGAGCACAGCATCCCTTCCGACGGCTCACCGCGCAGTTTTGCCGCTTTGATTTTGAAATCGCCCGGCAGCACCGCACCCACGGTTGCTACGGCCACTTTCAGGCCCTGGCGGCAGTTTGGCGCGCCGCAGACGATATCCAGCAGGCGTTCGCCGCCGACGTTAATTTTGGTTACCCGCAGTTTGTCTGCGTTCGGGTGCTGACCGCACTCCACCACTTCGCCCACCATCACGCCGTTAAAGGCGCCGGCAACGGGCTCAACGCCGTCGACTTCGAGACCTGCCATGGTGATCTGGTTAGAGAGCGCCTCGCTATCAAGCGCGGTGTTCACCCATTCGCGTAACCACAGTTCACTGAATTTCATTGTTCTGTCCTGCCCTTATTTAAACTGTTTGAGGAAACGCAGATCGTTTTCGAAGAATGCACGTAAGTCGGTGACGCCATAGCGCAGCATGGTCAGACGTTCCATGCCCATACCAAAGGCGAAGCCGGAGTACACTTCCGGGTCAATGCCGACGTTACGCAGCACGTTCGGGTGAACCATGCCGCAGCCCAGCACTTCCAGCCACTTGCCATTTTTACCCATCACGTCAACTTCAGCGGACGGCTCGGTGAACGGGAAGTAGGACGGACGGAAACGGATCTGCAGATCTTCTTCAAAGAAGTTGCTCAGGAAATCGTGCAGGGTGCCTTTCAGATTGGTGAAGCTGATGTTTTTATCAACGATCAGGCCTTCCATCTGATGGAACATTGGGGTGTGAGTCTGGTCGTAATCATTACGGTAGACGCGGCCCGGCGCAATGATGCGGATTGGTGGCTGCTTCTCTTTCATGGTACGGATCTGCACGCCAGAGGTCTGGGTACGCAGCAGACGGGTCGCATCAAACCAGAAGGTATCGTGGTCGGCGCGCGCCGGGTGATGGCCAGGAATGTTCAGGGCATCAAAGTTGTGATAGTCATCTTCGATTTCCGGGCCCGTCTCGACGGTAAAGCCCAGCTCACCGAAGAAGCTTTCAATACGGTCGATTGTGCGCGTGACCGGATGCAGACCACCGTTTTCAATGCGACGGCCCGGCAGGGAGACGTCGATGGTTTCTGCCGCCAGACGGGCGTTCAGTGCGGCGCTTTCCAGCGCATTTTTACGCTCGTTCAGCACCTGCTGAACCTGCTCTTTGGCTTCGTTGATTACCGCGCCTGCGGCTGGACGCTCTTCTGGCGGCAGCTCGCGCAGGGTAGTCATTTGCAGGGTCAAGTGCCCTTTCTTGCCCAGATATTCGACGCGGACGTTGTCTAACGCGGCAACATCTGAGGCCTGGTTAATGGCAGCCGTTGCACTGGCAACCAGCTCTGCGAGATGTGACATGGTTTTCCTCGTTATGTAGCGATATTTACAAGCGGCAGATACGAAAAAAGCCTCCATCAGGAGGCTTTCTGGCGCTGTTTTCCGTTTCGTCTTTCACGCGCTAGCCTCCTGAAGTCAGGTGCTAAAGTAAAAGAAGAAGCGGAAAATAGCAGCATTCATGCTTGCGTTACCTTGTGTGGAAAGAGACGTAAGACCTTATTGAAAAGGCTCGCCGGAAAATTGTCAATCTTTTGATACGCTTGAAACGAAAAGAGGGAGCAGAGCTCCCTCTTTAACTGGCTTATGCCAGAGCTGCTTTCGCTTTTTCGACCAGCGCGGTGAACGCTAACTTGTCGAATACTGCGATGTCAGCCAGGATCTTACGGTCGATTTCAACAGAGGCTTTTTTCAGGCCGTTGATGAATTTGCTGTAAGAAATACCGTTCTGACGTGCTGCTGCGTTGATACGCGCAATCCACAGTTGACGGAACTGACGCTTACGTTGACGACGGTCACGGTAAGCGTACTGACCAGCTTTGATAACTGCCTGGAAGGCAACGCGGTATACGCGTGAACGCGCACCGTAGTAGCCTTTGGCTTGTTTCAAAATTTTCTTGTGACGTGCACGGGCAACTACACCACGTTTTACGCGAGCCATATGTGCTCTCCTGTATCTATTCTAATTAAAAAGTTAAAAAACGTTAACGACTTATGCGTACGGCAGGCACGCGATTACCAGACCCAGATCGCCTTTAGAAACAAGGCCTTTTGGACGCAGGTGACGTTTACGCTTAGTAGATTTTTTGGTCAGAATATGACGCAGGTTTGCGTGCTTACGCTTAAATCCACCACCACCGGTTTTTTTGAAGCGCTTAGCAGCACCGCGTACGGTCTTAATTTTTGGCATCTTAATAACTTCCACTTCGCATTGTTAATAAACGAAACATAGGCGAACAAAACCTGCGAAGCCTGTTGGCTCCACAGGAATTGCTACTTGAAGGCCTTACTGTTTCTTCTTAGGAGCAAGCACCATGATCATCTGGCGGCCTTCGATCTTCGTAGGGAAGGATTCGACTACTGCCAGTTCACTCAGATCGTCACGGACGCGGTTAAGCACTTCCATACCAATCTGTTGGTGGGCCATCTCACGACCGCGGAAACGCAGTGTGATCTTGGCCTTATCGCCCTCTTCGAGAAAGCGTATCAGGCTGCGGAGTTTTACCTGATAATCGCCATCGTCGGTACCAGGACGGAATTTGATTTCCTTAACCTGGATAACTTTTTGCTTCTTCTTCTGTTCCTTAGAAGATTTACTCTTTTCATAAAGGAACTTGCCGTAGTCCATGATACGACAAACTGGCGGTTCGGCGTTAGGGCTGATTTCAACTAAATCTACTCCAGCTTCTTCAGCTTTTTCGATAGCTTCTCTCAGACTCACAATACCCAGCGGCTCACCTTCCAGATCTGTTAAGCGAACTTCCTGGGCGCGAATCTCGCCATTGATACGATTCGGACGTGCCGTTTGAACTCGTTTTCCGCCTTTAATACCTTATTCCTCCAGTTGTTGAAGACTGCGGCTGCGAATCTCTTGTTGCAGCTTCTCAATCACTTCATTTACGTCCAGGCTACCCAGGTCTTTACCGCGGCGGGTGCGAACGGCAACTTTGCCTGCTTCCACCTCTTTATCACCACAGACCAGCATATACGGGACCCGACGTAAAGTGTGCTCGCGGATTTTAAAGCCAATCTTCTCATTTCTCAAGTCCGCTTTTACGCGAATGCCCGCATTTTGTAGTTTCTGCGTCAATTCTTTAACGTAATCAGCCTGAGAATCGGTAATGTTCATGACCACGACCTGCACTGGCGCCAGCCAGGTTGGGAAGAAGCCGGCGAATTCTTCGGTCAGGATGCCGATGAAGCGCTCCAGTGACCCCAGAATAGCACGGTGAATCATTACCGGTACCTGACGCTCGTTGTCTTCGCCAACATAAGAGGCACTCAGACGCTGAGGCAGGGAGAAGTCCAGCTGTACTGTACCGCACTGCCATGCACGATCGAGACAGTCATACAGGGTAAATTCAATTTTCGGACCATAGAACGCGCCTTCACCCACCTGATATTCAAACGGGATGTTGTTCTCTTCCAGCGCGACTGCCAGATCCGCCTCAGCACGATCCCAGGTCTCGTCACTGCCGATACGTTTTTCCGGACGAGTTGAGAGTTTGACGACGATTTTCTCGAAGCCAAACGTGCTGTACATATCGTAGACCATACGAATGCAGGCGTTTACTTCATCACGCACCTGTTCTTCTGTACAGAAGATATGGGCGTCATCCTGAGTAAAGCCACGCACGCGCATCAGACCATGCAGCGCGCCTGACGGCTCGTTACGATGGCAACTACCGAACTCTGCCATACGCAGCGGCAGATCGCGATAGGATTTCAGACCCTGATTAAAGATCTGTACGTGACCCGGACAGTTCATGGGCTTAATGCAGTATTCACGGTTCTCAGAAGAGGTGGTGAACATCGCATCTTTATAGTTGTCCCAATGGCCGGTTTTTTCCCACAGCACACGGTCCATCATGAACGGGCCTTTGACTTCCTGATACTGGTACGCTTTCAGCTTGGAACGCACGAAGGTTTCCAGCTCGCGGAAGATGGTCCAGCCGTCGTTATGCCAGAACACCATACCCGGCGCTTCTTCCTGCATGTGATACAGGTCAAGCTGTTTACCGATTTTACGGTGATCGCGTTTCGCCGCTTCTTCCAGACGCAGCAGGTAAGCGCTGAGGGCTTTTTTATCGGCCCATGCGGTACCGTAAATACGCTGCAGCATCTTGTTGTTGCTGTCGCCACGCCAGTAAGCGCCTGCGATTTTCATCAGTTTAAAGTGATGGCAAAAACGCATATTCGGCACGTGCGGTCCACGGCACATGTCGATGTATTCTTCGTGATGATACAAGCCGGGCTGGTCATCATGCGCGATATTTTCATCAAGAATAGTGACTTTGTAGCTTTCGCCACGCTTCACGAAGGTTTCACGCGCTTCGTGCCAGCTCACTTTCTTCTTGATGACGTCGTAGTTGCTCTCAGCAAGCTCGTGCATCCGTTTTTCAAGCGCTTCGATATCTTCCTGGGTCAGCGTGTGATCGAGGTCAACGTCATAGTAGAAGCCGTTATCGATAACCGGGCCGATAGCCATTTTGGTATTAGGCCACAGCTGTTTGATCGCATGACCTAACAGGTGCGCGCAAGAGTGACGAATGATCTCCAGACCGTCTTCGTCCTTCGCGGTGATGATAGACAGCTTCGCGTCGTTTTCAATCAGATCGGAAGCATCAACCAGCTCACCATTGACACGGCCAGCGATGGTGGCTTTCGCCAGACCCGGACCGATATCCAGCGCAACATCCATTGGGCTGACAGCGCGGTCAAACTGTCGTTGACTACCATCAGGAAGAGTAATTACAGGCATTTTATATCCTTATTTGCAGTGGTGCCCCACACGTAAGAGCACATACAAAGAAAATAATCTTTAATTTACAATAGATTGCAGAACCATCTGACCAACAATCGTCAAATTGGCTCGCCATCATGCACAGGATCGAAATCAGAAAAAGGCCAATTTACGATCAGCGTGCCAATGGTAACACTAACAAAAGGGTGAAAAAACCCTTTACCGGCAGATGAAATGCTCTGGCACTTTTGTATGAGTTTTGCAAGGAATGGTGGGCAGCGACTCGCAATCCCTTTTCGCTGAGCTATTCTTGAACAGGTCTTTAATTACACGCAGAATGAGGAGTAATAACATGAACGTATCCAGTAGAACCGTTGTCGTCCTGAACATTGTTTCTGCCACCGCGTTGATCATCATTCTGGCTGACAAGTTTCAGTGGTTTTGAATGAATTCGGCGGGTGTCAGTTGAATCTTAAACCCTCCTGCGACGTGGGTTTATTTATTTGTAAAGTTATTAAGATATAAACTCACGTTTTAAATATATTTAGGTAAACAAATAAAATAAAAAAACCGGCACATCAGAATCCGGTTTTTTAGTGGCATATTATGCCCGACGGTGATTCGCATTTGTTTGACGAGTCAATCAAGACCATTCACCGGCGACCAGTTTATGCACGTCAAATGCGTCATCCATCGATTGGCCAGTAGACTGGGAGCCCGGAGCGATGTTCGAGCCGGCTTCGACGTCAGAAGCTTGAGTAATACCGATTTGACTGGAGGTATTATCTACCGAATCGGCAGCAAATACGCCGAATGACAGTGCAGAAAGCACCATTGCTGCAGTAGCAGTTGTGATTTTATTCATAATTTTTATTCTCTTACTGAATTAATACAGATTTACTTAAGGCGTTATTAAGCCTGTGATGACAGTGTAGATCTGGATCACACTTTTGCCTAGTCAAAATATTTATCAATTCGTGTCAAATAAACTGATTAATTAACAAAAAGTGGCATTATGGAGAGAATATGGAGATATCGGCTGGAGGGGCTATTTTAAAACACTGTTTATTATTTATCAGCACAAATAATAAAAAGGGCCAATAAAGATTGGCCCTACGCGATTACATTTTGTAGCCGAGAGAGAACGTCGTTCTGCGATCGGTATGCTCAGGTGCCGATGCTGGCGGCTCGGAGTTCCAGGTCACGTTGTACGCTACTTTCAGGCCGAAGTGAGCGTTAATCGCCACTTCCAGAGCCGTCTCAGAGTTCACCGTTGTGTCATCAGCGCCAAAGACGGATACACCCTGGGTGAATTTGGTGTTATCCGAAACTTGCCATGCATAGGTACCGGATGCATAGCCTAACGGCTGCGTTTCAGTGTTGCCATCGGTGTATTCGTCGTAACGTACACCTGGACCGAATTCAAAACGGAAGCTGTGTACCGGACCGTTCAGGAACTGGCGACCATAACCGGCGGTGGCGACATCACGCTGGCGATAACCGTTGTAGCGATCGGTTAACCAGCTCGCCTGGCCGAACAGGTAGTCAAAATCGGTCATGTTGTAACGGCTACGCCCACCTACCGCATATTTCTCGGAAGAGCGCTCGTCGTTGGAAGAGGTGTTGCTGGCGTTACCCCACAGGGACCAGGCGGTAGAAGTGCCGTACCAGGTCAGGGTAGTGTCGGCGGTCAGTGAGGAGCTTTTCGTGTTACCGGATTGCGCCAGATAGCCTGCGTTCAGGTTACCTTCGAAGGGTTTCTGTGCAGTGGAGGGATCATCCATGACAGTAAAAACGGAATTATCGGCGAATGCGTTCAGTGACGCAAACACGCCTCCCGCCAGAATCATTGCAGCGGGTACTGTCTTTAAGAGCTTCATTTATAAAGAGTCCAACAACAAAAAAAGAGACCATTACGGTCCCGGAAACTTTCCAGGGGATCAATGCCATGGGATCAGCTGAAAGGTTACAAATTATAAAAAGGCTCAAATAACATAGCAATGATTTCTTGTTTCATTTTTGGAATAAGAACGATCTTAAATCGGCTGATTTTTCATAAATGAAATCCATATTTGAGGAATGGTTTTATTTTTTAAATCATATTGTTATTCGCTTTCGCATCCCGGGGATCGGTGCCAGGCTTAAGGTTATCCCGATTCACAGGAGGTTAAAATGGACCGTATCTTTACCCTGACGCTCTCCCCTTCTCTGGACAGCGCCACCCTCACAGCACAACTCTACCCGGAAGGAAAATTACGCTGCAGCGCTCCCGTCTTCGAACCGGGAGGCGGCGGTATTAATGTGGCGCGGGCAATTACCCACCTCGGCGGCAAAGCCACTGCCATTTTCCCCGCGGGCGGCGCGACCGGCGAGCATCTGGTCTCGCTTCTTGCTGATGAGCAGGTTGCCGTCGAGACCGTTAATGCCCACGACTGGACCCGTCAGAACCTACACGTTCACGTTGAATCCACGCACGAGCAGTTTCGCTTTGTGATGCCCGGCGCCACGTTGAGTGAGGACGAGTTCCGCCAGTTGGAAGAAAAAGTTCTCGCCATTGATCCCGGTGCATGGCTGGTGATCAGCGGTAGCCTGCCGCCTGGGGTTAAAACTGAAAAACTGACCCAGCTGATCCGTGCCGCCCAGCAGCACGGTCTCCGCTGCATTGTTGACAGCTCCGGTGATGCCCTCGGCGCCGCGCTTGCCCTTGGCAATATTGAGCTGGTGAAACCCAACCAGAAAGAACTCAGCGCACTGGTCGATCGCGATCTTAGCCAACCGGATGATGTACGCACCGCGGCGATGGCGCTTATCACCCAGGGCAAAGCGCACCGCGTGGTGGTCTCCCTCGGTCCTCAGGGTGCACTGGCTGTCGATGCCATCGGGGCGGTACAGGTTGTGCCTCCGCCAATGAAAAGCCAAAGCACCGTCGGGGCGGGTGACAGCATGGTGGGCGCCATGACGCTAAAACTGGCGCAGGGCGCATCGTTACTGGAGATGACACGGTACGGCGTAGCGGCCGGTAGCGCGGCAACCATTAATCACGGTACGCGGCTTTGCTCGCTGGATGACACGCAGAAAATTTTTGCTTACCTGTCAAAAGCGTAACGGTCGCGCTACAGGCTTAGCGGCAAAGGGCGACAAATAGCGGTAATCGACTATGCTAAAAAAACTTTCATGATAACAACGAGGTGAATTATGAGCAGTGGAGACATCACTCGCTATGTGGTAACCGTCAACATTCATGAAGACTCGCTGACCGAACTCAATGAAATCAATAACCATCTTACCCGGGGCGGTTTTTTAATGACCCTGACGGACGACGATGGCACTCTGCATGAGCTGGGCCCCCACACCTATGGTCTGGTCAGCCCCTTGAGTGAAGATGAGGTTAAGGCGTTGGCCAGTGGACTTGTTGAAAGCGCTACCGGGAAAGAGCCCAGCATCGATATCACGACGTGGGAAAACTGGCAAAAGCAACAGCAATAACAACCCGGCAGGCAGTAAAAGGCACAGATGTGCGTTAGTTCGTGTTTTTTATCCATCGTTTTACGCTAACTTTATGATCTGGCAGACAACATGGGAGAGAGAGCATGTGGCAGGCTATCAGTCATCTTTTACGTGAACAACTGGGCGAAGGTGAAATTGAACTGCGTAACGAACTGCCCGGTGGCGAGATCCATGCCGCATGGCATCTGCGCTATGCGGGACGCGATCTGTTCGTTAAATGTGATGAGCGTGAACTGTTACCCATCTTCACTGCGGAAGCCGACCAGTTGGAACTGCTCTCCCGTAGCAAAACCGTCAGGGTCCCCCAGGTCTGGGCGGTCGGCAGCGATCGTGATTACAGCTTCCTGGTGATGGACTACCTCCCTGCCCGTCCGCTCGATGCGCACAACGCCTTTATTCTGGGGCAACAGCTTGCCCGCCTGCATCAATGGAGCGAACAGCCGCAGTTCGGGTTGGATTTCGATAACGACCTTTCCACCACCCCGCAGCCCAATACCTGGCAGCGACGCTGGTCAACCTTCTTTGCGGAACAGCGTATTGGCTGGCAACTGGAGCTGGCGGCGGAAAAAGGGCTGGAGTTTGGCAATATCGACGCCATTGTTGAGCATATCCAGCAGCGGCTGGCTTCGCATCAGCCGCAGCCCTCGCTGCTGCACGGCGATTTGTGGTCAGATAACTGCGCGCTGGGGCCGGATGGCCCTTACATCTTTGATCCGGCCTGTTACTGGGGCGATCGCGAGTGCGATCTCGCCATGCTGCCGCTGCACCCTGAACAACCCGCGCAGATTTACGACGGCTACCAGTCGGTTTCACCGCTCCCGGCCGGATTTTTACAACGTCAGCCAGTCTATCAGCTGTATACCCTGATGAACCGCGCCATTCTGTTTGGCGGTGAGCATCTGGTCATTGCGCAGAAAGCGCTGGAGAGGGTGCTGGCGGCGTAACGCGTCGCTGCCGGGCAATCTGTGCCCGGCAACAGACGCTTACAGCAATCCGAGCAGGGAAAACAGAAAATACCCGGCGATGATCATCAGAACGGGCAGAACATACAGCGAGGAAATTTGCAGAAAAATCGTGTGCTTTGGTACCACGATGCGCGCTTCAAGTTGCTCGCGACTCAAGCCCTCTTCACCCTTCGCCTTCTCCAGAATCAGCTGATTTTCAATCCCTTCGCGCAGGAAGCGCGTCTGACGGCGCATACGGGCACCGGACGCCTGCAGCGCCAGCGCAATAAAGATCAGCGCATAAATAATCCAGAACGTGATATTCATCGCATGCTGAAAATCGGGCGTCGGCGAGTTGAACCAGAAAAAATTCAGAAACGGCGTATTAAAGCGCGCCATCTCGATCATGACGTGGGCAAAGTCCAGCATCACTGCATTAATCCCGGCCTGTTTTTCGCTGTGATCAAAGATGAATTTCAATACAGAAATAATCGTGGAGATCACCGCCGGGATAAAAATTATCCAGCCCGCGATTTGTTTCAGTAGCGCTACACGTCCAGCTTGTTGATATGTCATCGGTTCCTCATTAATCAGGATGCTTCCTTTGTGGCTAAGTCTACCTGCTGGTTATCATTTTCGCCCGCTCTTTACAGGTGATATGGTAAATTGCCGACATTACCCCTGCTAAAGACCAACTAAAGGAGAAGTTGCATGTCGACTCCGCGTCAAATTGTTGCTGCCATTTTTGATATGGATGGATTACTGATCGATTCCGAACCGCTGTGGGATCGTGCTGAACTGGATGTTATAGCAAGCCTGGGCGTGGACATCAGCCGCCGCAGTGAACTCCCGGATACGCTGGGCCTGCGCATTGATATGGTGGTAGAGCTGTGGTTCGCCCACCAGCCGTGGAACGGCCCGAGCCGCGAAGAGGTGACGGATCGCATCATCACCCGTGCGATTACGCTGGTTGAAGAGAACCGTCCGTTGCTCAAAGGCGCTCGTGAAGCTATTGCACTCTGCAAAGCACAAGGGCTGAAAATCGGCCTCGCCTCTGCCTCACCGCTGCATATGTTGGAACAAGTGCTAACCATGTTTGATCTGCGCGACAGCTTTGATGCGCTGGCCTCGGCCGAAAAATTGCCGTACAGCAAGCCGCACCCACAGGTGTATATGGATTGCGCAGCTAAGCTGGGCGTTGATCCAACCACCTGCGTCGCGCTGGAGGACTCTGTCAACGGCATGATCGCCAGCAAAGCCGCCCGCATGCGCTCGATTGTGGTTCCGGCAGAAGAAAACCAGCACGATGTCCGCTTCGCCCTGGCGGACGCTAAGCTGCACTCGCTGCAGGCGCTTACCGTCGCCCATCTGCGCGGGTAATTTTGGTTTGCGGGCAGTGCAATATTGCCCGCAAACATGATCCATTTAAAATTTTTGAAACATCATTTCATTTTTGTTTGAATTTATCCCGTACGACTTCTATGCTTACCTCAGAACGACAATAACCCTACATTCTGAGGTCGATATGATACTGGACGCCTTTAATCTTTCTGGAAAAGTTGCCATCGTAACCGGGTGTGATACCGGGCTGGGTCAGGGCATGGCGCTGGGTCTGGCCCAGGCTGGCTGCGACATCGTGAGCGTGAACCGTCGAATCCCCGAAGAGACCGCCGCTGGCGTCAAAGCGCTGGGACGTCGGTTTTTTGCCATCCGGGCCGACCTCAGTCAGCAAACGGCGATCGACAGCATTATCGGGCAGGCCGTCGCTGAAATGGGCCGGGTGGATATTCTGGTGAACAACGCGGGGACCATTCGTCGGGAAGATGCCCTGTCGTTCAGTGAAAAGGACTGGGATGACGTGATGAACCTGAATCTGAAATCGGTCTTTTTCCTGTCCCAGGCGGTGGCCCGTCAGTTTATTCAGCAGGGTCAGGGCGGCAAAATTATCAACATCGCCTCGATGCTCTCCTTCCAGGGTGGGATCCGCGTTCCCTCTTACACCGCGTCAAAAAGCGGCGTGCTGGGCATTACCCGTCTGCTGGCGAATGAGTGGGCCCAACATGGGATAAACGTTAACGCGATTGCACCGGGTTATATGGCGACCAACAATACCCAGCAGCTGCGCGATGACGAAGATCGCAGCAAAGCGATTCTCGAGCGCATTCCGGCGGGACGCTGGGGCACGCCGGACGATCTGCAGGGCCCGGCGGTATTTCTGGCCTCGTCGGCATCTGACTACATCAACGGCTATACCCTCGCCGTAGACGGTGGTTGGCTGGCGCGCTAACGCGGATTTGTGACAAAGAGTTACACCGTCACCTCTTCCGTCTACTGTATAAAATCCCTATACTGGATGAATTGACAGTTTAGTGGGTTTTATCATGACGGCGGAAGGTCATCTGCTCTTTTCTCTCGCCTGCGCAGTGTTTGCCAAAAACGCTGAGCTTACGCCTGTGCTGGCGCAAGGTGACTGGTGGCATATCGTGCCTTCGGCGGTCCTTACCTGTCTGCTGCCGGATATTGATCATCCAAAGTCGCTGCTTGGGCAACGGCTGAGCTGGATCTCAAAACCCATTGCCCGCGCCTGCGGCCATCGCGGCTTTACCCATAGCCTGCTGGCGGTATTTGCCGCCCTGACCCTCTTCTATTTAAAAGTGCCGGACAGCTGGCTGATCCCGGCCGATGCCATCCAGGGGATGGTGCTGGGGTACCTGAGCCATATTCTTGCCGACATGCTGACTCCGGCAGGCGTTCCGCTGTTGTGGCCCTGCCGCTGGCGTTTTCGTCTGCCGATCCTGCGGCCGCAAAAAGGCAACCAGCTGGAGCGCGCGCTGTGCATGGCGCTGTTCGCCTGGGCGGTGTGGATGCCGCAGACGCTGCCCGAAAATGGTGCAGTACGCTGGTCCTCGCACATGATTAATTCGCTGCAATTTCAGTTCAACCGCTTCATTCATCATCAGATTGAGCAGTAATCGGACAAACCTGGCTGATTTGGCATAAAACATTCCATTTGGATATAAGCGCGTTTTCGCACTTCTGATAACCTTGCGCCAACAGGATCGGACTCAATACCGATCTGATAATAAATCAGGAGAACGGGGATGAATTTTCCATTAATCGCGAACATTGTGGTGTTCGTGGCTTTGCTGTTGCTGCTGGCGCAGACGCGTCATAAGCAGTGGAGCCTGGCTAAAAAGGTGCTGGTCGGTCTGGCGATGGGCGTGGTCTTTGGCCTTGCGCTGCAGGCTATTTACGGCTCGAGCAATCCAGTACTGAAAGACTCTATCCAGTGGTTCAACATTGTCGGTAACGGCTATGTTCAGCTGCTGCAGATGATTGTCATGCCGCTGGTGTTTGCCTCGATTCTGAGTGCGGTGGCCCGTCTGCATAACGCCTCCCAGCTGGGTAAAATCAGTTTCCTGACCATTGGCACTCTGCTGTTTACCACGCTGATCTCCGCGTTGGTCGGCGTGCTGGTCACTAACCTGTTTGGCCTGACCGCAGAAGGTCTGGTGCAGGGCACTGCTGAAACGGCGCGTCTGACCGCCATTGAGACCAACTATGCCGGCAAAGTTGCGGACCTGTCCGTGCCGCAGATGGTGCTCTCCTTTATTCCGAAAAACCCGTTTGCTGAACTGACCGGTGCTAACCCGACGTCAATCATCAGCGTGGTGATTTTCGCTGCCTTCCTCGGTGTGGCCGCGCTGAAGCTGCTGAAAGACGATGCCCCGAAAGGCGAGCGCGTCCTGACCGCCATCGATACCCTGCAAAGCTGGGTCATGAAGCTGGTGCGTCTGGTCATGCAGCTGACCCCGTACGGCGTCCTGGCGCTGATGACCAAAGTGGTGGCCGGTTCCAACCTGCAGGACATCATTAAGCTGGGCAGCTTCGTGGTCGCCTCTTACCTCGGTCTGGGCATCATGTTTGTGGTTCACGGCATTCTGCTCGGCGCAAATGGCGTCAGCCCGCTGAAATTCTTCCGTAAAGTCTGGCCGGTACTGACCTTTGCCTTTACCAGCCGCTCCAGCGCAGCGTCTATTCCGCTGAACGTGGAAGCGCAGACCCGTCGTCTGGGCGTGCCGGAATCGATCGCCAGCTTCTCCGCCTCATTTGGCGCGACCATTGGTCAGAACGGCTGTGCGGGTCTCTACCCGGCAATGCTGGCGGTGATGGTGGCCCCAACGGTCGGGATTAACCCGCTGGATCCGGTGTGGATTGCCACTCTGGTCGGAATTGTGACCGTGAGCTCTGCCGGGGTAGCCGGTGTGGGTGGCGGTGCGACCTTCGCAGCACTGATTGTTCTGCCTGCGCTGGGCCTGCCGGTGACGCTGGTAGCGCTGCTGATCTCCGTTGAGCCGCTGATCGACATGGGCCGTACTGCCCTGAACGTGAGTGGTTCGATGACCGCAGGTACGCTGACCAGCCAGTGGCTGAAGCAGACTGACAAAACGGTTATGGACAGCGAAGAACATGCGGATCTCGCGCACCGTTAATCGCCCATAGCAGTAAAAAAAACCGCCTTCAGTGATGAAGGCGGTTTTTTATTGGCTGTTACTCATCAACCTCTTCTTCCTGGCGGACTTGCGCCGCCCAGCGCTGGGCCGACTCCGGTACGGTAAACGTCGGTGAACGGCGGAAACGCTCTCCCATCAGCACAAACGCAACATACTTGCCGCGCAGCAGCCAGACGTCACGAAACCCATCCAGCTTGGTGGCATGATCAGGTGGCGCGGGTTCTACACGGGGCCGATAACTAATAACAACACGATTTTGTTGGCGAAGAGGTTTCATAAGCGACGGGTTCACTAAAGCAAACTCAAAAATCAGTAAATTCCTATGATAGCGGATTGGACCACCAGAGTCGCGCCCTGCGTGCCTTGTACGGGGTAAGCGGCAGGAAGAAATCGGGGTCTCACCCGGCCGTCCCCCGCCATTGTTCTATAGTTATTGAGTTTTGACGCAATAACGACCGCGTTTCAGCAATGAAAACAGGAGACGAGTGCAATGTCGCAAAATGATAAGACCCATAATCCGCAGCAATCACCGGTTCATGATGATAATGAATCAAAACCCGGCCTG
This sequence comes from Silvania hatchlandensis, assembly GCF_025564065.1. Taxonomy (GTDB): domain Bacteria; phylum Pseudomonadota; class Gammaproteobacteria; order Enterobacterales; family Enterobacteriaceae; genus Enterobacter; species Enterobacter hatchlandensis. The sequence goes on from NZ_JAMGZK010000053.1 coordinate 279,344, forward strand.
GACTCGCTGGCACCCGAGGATGGGTCACACCTGGCAACGCCAACCCCGACGCCTCCCGGACAGGAGCCGACGGCGCCGGGCAGCCTGAAGGCGCCGGACGTAAGCAATGAAAAGCTCACCTCGCTGGAGGATGTCCGCAAAGGCAGCGAAAACGTCCCGCTCACCACCAATCAGGGGGTGCGCATCGCCGACGATCAAAACTCGCTTCGCGCCGGATCACGCGGCCCGACCCTGCTGGAAGACTTTATCCTGCGCGAGAAGATCACCCATTTTGACCACGAGCGCATCCCGGAACGTATCGTCCACGCGCGCGGCTCGGCCGCCCACGGCTATTTTCAGCCTTATAAAAATCTGAGCGCGCTGACCAAAGCCGATTTCCTCTCCGACCCGGATAAGACCACTCCGGTTTTCGTGCGTTTTTCTACCGTACAGGGCGGTGCAGGTTCCGCCGATACGGTGCGGGACATCCGCGGGTTTGCCACCAAGTTTTATACCGAAGAGGGCATTTTTGACCTCGTCGGTAACAACACGCCAGTCTTCTTTATTCAGGATGCGCACAAGTTCCCGGATTTTGTCCATGCGGTAAAACCGGAGCCTCACTGGGCGATCCCGCAGGGCCAGAGTGCGCACGACACCTTCTGGGATTACGTCTCGCTCCAGCCGGAAACCCTGCATAACGTGATGTGGGCGATGTCTGACCGCGGGATTCCCCGCAGCTATCGCACCATGGAAGGCTTTGGCATTCACACCTTCCGGCTGATTAACGCCGACGGGAAAGCCACGTTTGTGCGTTTCCACTGGAAGCCGGTAGCAGGTAAAGCCTCACTGGTGTGGGATGAGTCGCAGAAGCTGACCGGGCGCGACCCGGATTTCCACCGCCGCGAGCTGTGGGAGGCCATCGAAGCGGGCGACTATCCGGAATATGAACTTGGCTTCCAGCTGATCCCGGAAGAGGACGAGTTCAAGTTTGATTTTGATATCCTCGACCCGACCAAGCTGATCCCCGAGGAGCTGGTACCGGTCCAGCTGGTGGGCAAAATGGTGCTCAACCGCAACCCGGATAACTTCTTTGCCGAGAACGAACAGGTCGCATTCCACCCAGGCCATATCGTCCCGGGGCTGGACTTCACCAACGATCCGCTGTTGCAGGGGCGTCTGTTCTCTTACACCGATACGCAAATCAGCCGCCTGGGGGGACCGAATTTCCACGAAATCCCGATTAACCGCCCTACCTGCCCGTACCATAACTTCCAGCGGGACGGGATGCACCGCATGGAGATCGACACCAATCCGGCAAACTATGAGCCGAATTCGATCAACGATAACTGGCCTCGCGAAACCCCACCCGGCCCGAAACGGGGTGGATTCGAATCGTATCAGGAGCGCGTGGAAGGGACTAAAATCCGCGAGCGCAGTCCCTCCTTCGGCGAGTACTACGCCCATCCGCGCCTGTTCTGGCAGAGCCAGACGCCCGTCGAGCAGGAGCATATTATTGGCGCGTTCAGCTTTGAATTAAGCAAAGTAGTGCGGGCCTATATTCGCGAGCGGGTGGTCGATCAGCTGGCGCATATTGATGTCACCCTCGCCCAGGGCGTGGCGGATAACTTAGGGCTCACCCTCAGCGACGAGCAGTGCAAGATTGCGCCGCCGAAAGCGGTCAACGGCGTGAAAAAAGATCCGTCGCTCAGCCTGTATGCCGTCCCCGGCGGCAGTATTAAAGGCCGGGTGGTGGCAGTGCTGCTGAACGACAGCGTCCGGGCCGCCGACGTGCTGGCGGCGCTAAAAGCGCTGAAAGCTAAAGGGGTACATGCCAAACTGCTCTTCTCGCGGATGGGCGACGTGAGCGCCGACGATGGCTCGGTGCTGCCGGTTGCCGCGACCTTTGCCGGATCGCCGTCGTTGACCGTAGATGCGGTGATCGTGCCGGGCGGCGACATCCAGAGTCTGCTCAGCAACGGTGATGCGGTCTATTACCTGCTGGAAGCCTACAAACACCTTAAGCCAATTGCGCTGGCTGGCGACGCCAGGCAGTTCAAAACCCGGCTTAATGTGGCCGATAAAGGCGAAGAAGGGATTGTCGAGGGTAATAGCGCCGATAAGGCGTTTATGGACGATCTGCTGTCACTTATGGCCGCGCACCGCGTCTGGTCGCGCAGCAGTAAAATCGCCAGCATTCCGGCGTAAAACAACCGGGTGGCGTAATCGCCACCCGGCATTTCTCTCAGAGATCCCTGAAGGTTCCCAGTCGATACCCGCGCTCGGCAATCGCATATTTCAGCGACGTCGAGGTCAGGACATCCACCTCCGCCAGCCGCGGCCAGCAGTAGGCGCTTTTGCGGATCGTATTATCGATAAAGGCCGGATGGGCCATCACCTCCAGCGATCGCTCCCCGTTTTGAACCGAACTGTCCAGCACGCTTAAAAACAGCGCCTCGCTGATCTCATCCCCATAGAAGCCGCTGCTGAAGCCCTCGGTAGAAGGCGGCAGTGTAACGTCCGTCTCACTGAGCACGCCTTCCTGGCGATCCACCCGCAGCGCGACCCCTTTCCGGCGGGCAAACTCGGCCACCAGCGGGAAGATCGCCGGGATCATATGCACGTGATGATGGCTGTCGATATGCGTCGGCTCGGAGCCAAACAGATCAACAAAGCGATTAAACTGGCAGTCCAGCTCGCGCGCAATCTCATCCAGCGGCAGCGTGCCCTGCTCTGCCATGCTCCAGATCCATTTCCCCAGTACGCCGTCTCGGGTCAGCCCAGGCATCGGCGTCAGCGGTATGCCGAGGGTCAGGACAAAGTGCATCCCGACGCCCAGCGCGGGCAGATCCCGGCTGAGCGCAACGGCATGCTCAATGGCGTCGCCATTGACCAGCGCAGTGGCCGAGGTCACGACGCCATGCCGACAGGCTTCCGCAATGCCGTAGTTTTGCCCCTTCGACAGACCAAAATCATCAGCATTGACGATCAGCAGATATTCCATAGCGATCCCTCTCAGTGCTGCTCGCTTTTCAGTTTATCGACCGTGGCCGCAAAGTTCGGCAGCCATTTTTCATGGGCCAGAATCAGCTCGCGTGCCAGCAGTTCTGCATCGCGATCGGACTGCACCAGCGGGCTGAGATTGAGCGCCAGCAGGACGTCGTTCAGCTCGCCGCTAAGCGCCGCATGGCTTGCCGCCACTTCAAAACCCTTGATGGTGTGGATCAGGCCCAGTACTTTGTCATCGAAGTGGGTCAGACGCGGATGCGGCTTCGCCCCATCGCGGCCCAGAATACAGGTCATCTCAACCGCCCAGTCTGCCGGGATGTTGTCAATGTGGCCGTGGTGCGGCACGTTGACGTAATGCTCGGCCTGCTTGTCATTGTAGATGGCGTTGATCACTTCGCAGGCCGCGTCGGAGTAATACGCTCCCCCGCGCTGCTCCAGCTCTTTCGGCTTGACGTTAAGGTCCGGATTTTTATACAACTCAAACAGCTGCTTCTCAACCTTCTGTACCACCTGCGCGCGGGCGCCGCCTTTGTAATACTCGCCCATCTCAATCGCCAGCATCTCTTTCAGCTTGAAGTAGTACAGCAGGTAGGAGCACGGCAGCAGGTTGAGCGAGCGGATCAACCCTTCACTAAACGGCAGGTCGAAGATGTTCTTCACCGAACTGGCTTTCAGGGTGCCACTGGCGACCCCATCCAGCAGTTCAGCAAAGCGTGACTGGCCGTTGACCAGCACGTCTTTGATAAAGACCATGTGGTTGAGGCCAAACAGGTCAATGGAGAGCTCGTCGTTGTCGGTCAGGGCCAGCACGTCACGAATAAACATCTTCATGCCAATCGGAATATTGCACACGCCGATAAAGCGTTTGAAGCCGGTGTGGCGATAGACCGCTTCAGTCACCATCCCGGCCGGGTTGGTAAAGTTGATCACCCACGCCTGCGGGCAGATCGCCTCCACATCTTTAATGATGTCGAATATCACCGGAATGGTGCGCAGCCCTTTGAACAGGCCGCCTGCGCCGTTGGTCTCCTGACCGAGGTAGCCGTGGCTAAGGGGAATGCGCTCATCCAGTTCACGGGCTTTAAGCTGACCCACGCGCAGCTGGGTGGTGACAAAGTCAGCATCTTTAAGCGCCTCGCGGCGATCCAGCGTTTTGTGCACGGTCATTGGCACGCCCGCTTTTTTTACCATCCGCTGGCAGAGGTCAAAAATAATATCGAGTTTTTCCTGCCCTTCTTTCACATCCACCAGCCATAATTCGCTGACCGGTAATTCATGATAGCGTTTGAGGAACCCTTCCAGTAATTCCGGGGTATAGCTGCTTCCGCCGCCGATGGTGACCACTTTCAGTTTCTTTTGCATAATATTCTCCCTGGGGAAACCGCACATTACGTATAGCGATCCCTTCCCATGTAATAAGGGCAAGCATGAAATCGATATTCCCGACGGCGTAACCGCCGGGCGTTAATTTATAACCGTCAGGTTTTTCCGGTAGCTGTTGGGTGTAAATGAGGTCAATTTTTTGAAGGTTTTAATAAACAGGCTCGGACTGCTATAACCGGATTCATAAGCAATATCCGTCACCGAATAGTTGGTGATCTCCAGCTGTTTCTTCGCAAAATTAATCCGTATTTCATTAATAATTTGCACCGGGGTTTTCTGGTAATAACGCTGGGTGGCGCGGGTCAGGTACTCCTGCGACTTACCGGACAACGCAACCATATTCTCCAGCGCATTTTCACCAAAGCGCAGCTTGTCGTGCATTCTTTCGACGGTAGTACGCAGCCACGGGGGGACATCGTCCGTCTCCAGCTGCTCTTCGCGATAATGGCGTAAGCGGTTGACGACGTAGAAGGTCACCGTCTCGATAAATTCATCAAACTCATTGTCGCGAAAGTTAAGCGAGGCAATAACGGTCTCTATCCAGGTCAGGAACTCGTTTTTAACGTGATACACCTGAGAAGCGACAAAGCAGAACGGCACCAGTGGGGAGTAGTGGGTCTCGAAAAAGCGCTTACTGACGCCCACATTCAGGATGCGGGTGGCGCCAAATTCGTACAGGCTCTGATGATGCGAGCCCAGCGGAATAAAAACAAAATCGCCCCGCTCCAGCAGCACGCGCTTGCCGTTGATCTCCTGGAAATAGCGGCCGGTCAGCACAATGGTGAACTCATAGTAGTCATGCTGATGCAGACCGCTGATGCTTTCCACCTTGTTGTAGATAAACACATGAAAATTTTTACCATTAAACAACTGCAGTTCCCGAGCGGTATTGATTTCCATCGCGCTGACCTCCTGCTAAGCCTGACTTATTGAATTTTCTCGTGAAGTTCGATGAGTTCCGCCACCAGCTCACGTGACAGCATCGAGGTCATCAGATGATCCTGCGCGTGCACCAGCACCAGGCTCACCTTCATTTTACCCTCACCTTGATCGCTTTCGATCAGTTTTGTTTGCACCAGATGCGCTTCGTTCAGCGCGGTGCGGGATTCAGCCATCATCGCTTTCGCGGCCTCGAAGTCACCCAACTTGGCCTTTTTCAGGGCAGCATACGCCAGGCTGCGCGCCTGCCCCGAGTTAATAATAAGACCCATCACCACTTCTTCCAGGTCGTTTTCGACAACGTCTTCTGCTACGGCATTTTCTAAATCAAACATCTCTTTCACTCCTGTGATGGCGCAGGTTGCCCTGCGCCGGGTGATATCAGAATTTCAGGGCCAGGGCGATCTCTTCTTCGCTCTGCTCTTCGTCAATCGTGGTCTGCGCTTTGTTGGCGATAACCACGAACGGCATGTACAGCAGGGTGGCTACGCCAAGGTTGAACATCGCCACCAGGAAGGCCGCTACGCTGCCGTTGGTGTTAAAGAAGGCGCCCAGACCGGCAGGCATTGTCCACGGGGCAATGTTGGTCACCGGTGGAATAATTCCCAGATAGTAGGCCGTCAGGGTAATGGCGGCCAGCAGCGGCTGCACCAGTACGAACGGGATAAACATCACCGGGTTCATGATAATCGGCAGGCCAAACAGGATGGGCTCGTTAATCTGGAAGATGCCTGACGGCAATGCCAGCTTCGCTACCTGACGGTGATCGGCACGACGGGAGGTGATAAACACCGCAATGATCAGGCCCAGCGTCGCCCCAGTACCACCCAGGAAGATGTAGGAGTCCAGCATCGGTTTCGCCCAGACGTGGAAGGTTTTACCCGCCGCCAGCGCCGCATCCACGGAGCCGTACTGCTGATAAAGTGCCACGTTTTCCAGCGCCCACGGGGTCATGATGCCGCTGTCCAGCGCGGCCAGCGCCAGAGAACCGTGTACACCAAAGAACCACAGCAGGGAGGTGAAGATAACGTATGCCCAGCCCACTACGCCGCCCATCGCCGCCAGCGGCGTGGAGATGGTGTCCATAATGATCTGGTGGAAGTTGGTGCCCCAATGCGACAGCGCCCAGGCCACAATCCCCATAATAGAGAGGATGATAAAGCCGGGGATCAACGCCGAGAACGAGCGTGACACCGACTCAGGTACGCTGTCAGGTAAGCGAATCACCCAATTGCGGCGAACAATGAAGGTAAACATCTCCGCCACGACCAGACCAATGACAATACCTGAGATAATGTTCGCCCCACCCAGCCAGTTCGCCCCTACCGCGTAGGCTTCACCCACGCTGTACGGCGTTACGGTCATAAAGGCAGCGACGGATAATAAACCGGCAGCCAGCGAGTCAACTTTACGCTCATCCGCCAGTGCCATCCCTATAAAGAAAGGGGCCATCAGCGACATAATACCCAGTGTACCGTTGTACACATTGCCGCCGATAGCCTTGAAACCATTTAGCGTTTCAATAGTCGAGGGATCTAAACGGATACCTAATGAGTAGAAAAAAGAACCATCACCGAAGCTCAGAAAAACGTTATTGATTAAAACGAACATTGCCCCCGCCAGGGTTAACGGCATAACCTTAATAAAACCGTTTTTAATAGCGTTGACATGCGGTTGCTTTCCTATTTTAACTGCAAAAGGAAGGAGTACCTTTTCAAGTGCACCAATGAATCCACTCATAGAATAATACCCTTAAATGCCGCAATAATATTGCGGCGTAAGTGTGTGTGAAATAGCTCTTTGACGGGAAAAATAAAAATAAATTAATTAGCAGCTTTTTTAATAGCCGCGACAGCAGCTTTAAGAACACCTAAACCATCAATTTTGCCGTACAGCGCAGAATCGATCACTTCAACCGGTTTATTCGGTAACAAACGCTGGATCTCAGGCAGCATATAGGCAATTTGCGGCCCCAGCAGAATCACATCAGCGCTGGTTCCTTTTTCGCCTGCCAGCGTTTCTGGAAATGCTTCAATCACAACGGGTACTTCGTATTTTTCAGCCTGCGCACGCATCTTTGACACCAGCAGTGACGTTGACATGCCCGCCGAGCAGAACAGATAGATATGTTTCTTTTCCATAGCGACTTCCCTCTTATATGCTCACCGCTTTCGCCGCGATCCCAGCGTGTTAACCGTGTCGGATTCATCGCTGGCGTATCTGATGGATTCAGTATACGGCAACCGATTTACCACGGATAATCTCTGATGATTTACAATTGTCTCTCATTGACCTGCGGTTATGACTCCCTTCACATTTTAGGCAAATAATTCGCGCAAAGAAATAAGATGAGAGGCGACGTAAAAAAACCGGCCAGGTGGCCGGTTTGTTTGTTTGCTCAGGAAAGCGTGTTATCAGGCTTTTGGCGCCTGCGGATCTGTATCGTATTCCGCACAGGTCTGGTAGCCGGAGTTAATCACGTGGCCTGTATCATCAAGGGCCACAAAGTAAGTTTGTGCTTTACCATCCCGTTGACCGAGGATGTAAGTCTGACAGGTGCCGCGAGCGTGAACCATCGTCACTTCGGATGACGGTTTCCCGGCAACCTGCATCACCTGGGCCCGGCTCATGCCTTTTTTAACGTCTTTCACGACGGGCTCTTTAAACTGATCGGTAGTACGATCGTAGGCGGTACACCCCGCCAGCAAAGTCAATACTGCCGCTGCACCCAACATTCCTGCTATATTCTTGTTCATAAACCGTCCTCTTGTTTTTCAGCGTGTTAAGTAAGCCTGGAATAGAAAATCACTTTTTTCAACTCCAGGCGTAACGGCGCAGGTTTTTCGGAAAATTCTAATCAAACAAAGATAAGCGGCTGAATCGACGGATTTCGCCTCACATAAAAATGTGATCCTTGTCGTTTCAGACCTGACGGGTTAGCTTTAACAGAACATTCATCAGGCAAATTTGCGTAAGTAAATGGAGGGGCTTAATGGCTCTGCAACAAGAGATTATTCAGGCGCTGGGTGTCAAACCCACCATCAATGCGGAAGAAGAGATCCGCCGCAGCGTCGATTTTTTGAAGTCCTATCTTCAAACCTACCCGTTTCTGAAATCCCTGATCCTCGGTATCAGCGGCGGCCAGGACTCCACCCTTGCCGGAAAGCTCTGCCAGCTGGCCATCACCGAGCTGCGTGAAGAGACCGGCAATGATGCGCTGCAGTTTATCGCCGTTCGCCTCCCCTACGGCGTGCAGGCCGACGAACAGGACTGCCAGGACGCTATCGGTTTTATTCAGCCGGATCGGGTGCTGACGGTCAATATCAAGAGTGCGGTCCTGGCCAGCGAGCAGGCGTTACGCGATGCGGGCATTGAGCTGAGTGATTTTGTGCGCGGCAACGAAAAAGCCCGCGAACGAATGAAAGCCCAGTACAGCATCGCCGGGATGACCAGTGGCGTGGTGGTTGGGACCGACCATGCGGCAGAAGCGCTGACCGGCTTCTTTACCAAGTACGGCGACGGCGGCACCGACATTAATCCGCTGTTCCGTCTGAACAAGCGTCAGGGTAAACAGCTGCTGGCCGCGCTGGGCTGTCCGGAGCATCTGTATAAGAAAGCGCCTACCGCCGATCTTGAAGACGATCGCCCTTCCCTGCCTGATGAAGCTGCGCTGGGGGTAACCTATGAAAACATTGATGATTATCTGGAAGGCAAAGTGCTGGATGAAGGCACCGGACGCATTATTGAAGGCTGGTATCTGAAAACCGAGCATAAACGTCGCCCACCCATTACGGTGTTCGACGATTTCTGGAAACGTTAATTTGACCGGGGCGACATCCGTCGCCTCTTTTTTAACCATCCCACAGCTGCTACACTGTATGCCTGAACAGTATCAGGAGTACGTTGTGAGCAGGCGTCAATCGGCACCGCGGCTTGAATTTGAAGCCGCCGCCATCTATGAATACCCCGAACATTTACGACCGTGGCTTGAAGCGCTGCCCAAACAGCCCGGCGTTTACTTTTTTCATGGCGACAGCGACGCCATGCCGCTGTACATCGGTAAAAGCGTCAATATTCGCAGCCGCGTACTCTCGCATCTGCGCACCCCGGACGAGGCCGCCATGCTGCGCCAGTCCCGACGCATCAGCTGGACGCAAACCGCCGGTGAGCTGGGTGCCTTACTGCTGGAGGCCCGCTTAATTAAGGAGCAGCAGCCGCTGTTCAATAAGCGTTTGCGCCGCAACCGCCAGCTCTGCTCATTGCACATCAGCGAGGGTAAACCGCAGGTGGTGTATGCCCGCGAGGTGGACTTTTCGCACACCGCTAACCTGTTTGGCCTTTTCGCCAACCGCCGGGCGGCGCTGCAAACCCTGCAGGCGCTGGCCGACGAGCGTCAGCTCTGCTATGGCCTGCTGGGACTGGAGTCGGTAAGTCGGGGCCGGGCCTGCTTCCGGTCAGCCCTGAAGCGCTGTGCCGGGGCCTGCTGCGGGAAAGAGAGCGTTGAAGATCATCAGCAACGTTTAGTTGAAGGGCTGCAGGCGATTGGCATTACCTGCTGGCCGTGGGACAGCGCCGTGGCGCTGAAAGAATCGCGCGCAGAGATGACCCATTTTCATATCATCCATAACTGGCTGTGGCTAGGCGCGGTAGAGTCCCTGGACCAGGCGGCGGAATTGCTCCGCACACCTTCTGGTTTTGACCAGGACGGCTATAAAATTCTCTGCAAGCCGCTGCTCACGGGTCACTACGACATTATCCCGCTCAGTGACCTGGCAGCCAAACGATCTCGCTGAACAACAGTTCGCCTTCCTCTTTCAGCAGCCGCAGCGTATGTTCACCTTCGTGCCAGTAAGCGCCCTGGTCGGCGGTGAGCAGCTTTTCACCCAGCTGCCACGCGCCGCTCAGGACAAACACCACGCCACCGCGCGAGGCAAACGTCGTAAAGGTGCGGTCCGCCACCCGGACCTTCGCCCGACAGCGATCCCGGCGGGTCATGATATTCAGATCCATCGACATCCGACCTTCTGTCAGCTGCGCTTTCACCGGCAGGTCACCGGCAAAGCTGAAGGGCTGATGACGCCTGAGCGTATGGTTAAAAGCGTGCCCGCCGTCCAGACTGACTTCCCCCCCTTCCAGCAGAGTGATCACCCGGTCAACGCCGGGAAATGTCGCAAACTCGCCGTTGCTGGCGATGGACGCAATACTGGCACGCCAGTTAAAGTCCCGGGTAGCAGGAGGAAAACAACATATTTCTCGCGTCTCGCCTGCACCGTTGCGCCAGAGGTTGACCGGCATTTTGCGAATATCAAAGAACTCCATTATTACTCCTGAAGGACGCAACACGCGCCAGAGCGGCTCGCGCAGGGCGAGTCGCTTTTCGATTGTTATCATTAGGTCACTACAGATGCATTATCGGCAGGTGTGCAGAAAGGCCTTAGTATGATGACGAATAAAAATCGCTAACGTCATAACTATTAAACACATTCAGAAAACCGACTACAGGAGAATACCGCGCTGGCGGCGGCTGACAAGAGGGGTTCAAAGAAAAAACCGCCGGACCTGTCCACAGCGATTTCGCTTTCGTGAACAGGATCCGGCGGTCTTAAATGTTTAACGGCTTATTCAGCAGGTGCGTCCATTTTACCGTCCGGCGCATGACGTTCTGTCAGACGCTTCTCAAAATTGGCATTAAACTGCTTTTTCTGCTCAGGGGTCAGAATGTTGTAAATCTTATTCTGGGTTTCCATGTGCGCCAGCATGCGGGTTTTATGCTGCTCGGCCATCTTCTCGACCTGCGCCTGGGCTTTCGCTTTATCGAAGCTGTCGCTGGCAACAATGTCATGCATTGCGCGGCGCTCTTCCAGCGGCGGACGTTTCATCTGGTCGCGCTGGGCTTTCATGATGTCGCGAACCTGCTGTTTCTGCGCATCGGTCAGGTTCAGGTCTTTAAACATCATGTCGTGATGCATACCCGGCTTACCTTTGTGATGCATCGTTTTGCTTTCGGTCGGTGCGGCGGTGGTCGTGGTGGCGGTATCTGCGGCGAACGCCGCGCTGGTAGCGCCCAGAGCCAGGGTAGAGGCAACAAACAGTGCAGTTAATTTACGCATAATTTTGTCCTTCCTTTCAGTTATTATTCGGCGCTATGCCGTGTTGACGGGATTAACTTTACGGGGTTTATCGTCAATAAGTCAGAGCAACGGTAAAACAATGAAAGTGTAAAAAACACTTTATCGCCAAATATGGAGAAAATAAGGAAAAAGCGTGGAGAGTTGCAACAAAAATATTCAAGACAATGATTTTAAAGAGATTATTAAGGAGTATACCGGCAAGACGATTAATAATAAAGCAAACCACCAGGAATAATCTGCAATAAAACGATAGACGCAAGAAATGGTTGGCAAAATAAACAACCCCGGCCGTTACGCGTACCGGGGTCGAATAATCAAAAGATGACTTTTTCCAGCATCAGCCCGGCTCGCAGGCCAAACGCAACGCCGGGGTTAGGAAACAGGACATACTCCGTCTGCTTTTGCACTTCATAGCGATCTTCACCGTCTTCCGCCAGCAATACGCCCTGGCGAAACGGGGTGAAGTTCAGCGTATGGGCCGCCATATGCAGGCGAAAGGCCTCGCTACGCCGGGTGATCTGCTGCACCACCCGATAGCGCTCGACGGTTCCGGTGTGCGCCTGCGGTGCTTCCCCGCCCAGCAGCGCACGCAGCGCCTGGTGTGTGGCGGCAAAGCGCGTCAGGTCGTTATGACCAAACGGCAGCGCTTTTCCCAGCTCCAGGGTACAGGCCAGCGCACCAAAGCGTTCGCAGCAAAAATGAGTGAACGTCCCGCCCGGTGTCTGGTGGAACACCAGCGCCTCCAGCCCGGCATCTCCCAGCCACTGCAAAAACGGCTCATCCCACGGTTGGCTGCGCTGCGGCAGTACGCCAAAGCGCTCATGGTATGAGGCGCGGATCGCGGTATGCAGATCGAGATGCCAACGCTCATCGCTGACCTGCTGATAAAACGCCGTGACGGTCTCTTCCAGCAACGTAGCCCGCGCCGTCTCCGCGCAGGCCGGGAACTGTGCCCCGCGCCCGCCGAACAGGCGATTGAGATCGCAGGTCAGGTAGCGTTTGTTGGCCGCCAGCGCCGGGGGGTTGCCGAGGATAATCAGCACCCGACAGCGCAGAGTCAGCTCGCCGCGAAACAGCGACCCGACCAGCCGATCAACGATCTCGACCGGGGCGGTTTCATTGCCGTGGATCCCGGTGGAGAGCACCAGTGAACGTGTGCTCGCCACCTCCGGGGTCAGTTCCAGCACACCCGCTGCATGCCAGTGCCACTGAAATGAAGGGCCTGCGCCTTCGCGCTGGACCGGTGTCGCCTCCGCCAGGGTCAGCGCCAGTAAGTTTTCCATCGCGCCTCCTTTATTGCTGGAACGGGTAGACCGATCCCAACTGCAGGATCCGGGTCAGGTGATCCAGTGCCTCGCGTCCTTCGCGCAGCAGCTGCGGATCGATCAGATCGGCCTGGGTCAGGCGATCGCGATAGTAACGATCCACCCAATCGTTCAGCGCAGTAAACAGGGTATCGTTCATCATCACCGCCGGGTTCACCGCCCGCTGCTCTTCTGCTGTCAGCACCACGCGCAGACGCAGGCACGCCGGGCCGCCGCCGTTTGCCATACTCTCGCGCAGATCGAACACCCGCAGCTCGCTGATTGGGTTATCGTCCGCCACCAGCCCGCGGAGATAGCGCCAGACACCCGGGTGATCCTGCGACTCCTGCGGCAAGACCAGCATCATGCTGCCGTCGTCCCGACTCAGCAGTTGGCTGTTAAACAGATAGGTTGCCACCGCGTCGTCAACCGAAACCGCCCCGGTTGGTACCTGGATGGGGGTAAAGCCGGGCACCCGCACGGCCAGCGTCTGGAACAATGCCTGCTGGCCGACGAACGCCTGCTCATGGCAAAACAGCACCTGGCGGTTCGATACAGCGATGACGTCGTTATGAAACACGCCTTTATCGATCACCTGCGGGTTCTGCTGGGCAAACAGGATCTGCCCCGGATTAACCTGATTAAGCCGCGCAACCGCCTGGCTCGCAGCCAGAGTCTGGCGTGCCGGATAGCGGGCTGGTGCGGCATGAACCCCTTCATCACGGCCATACACAAACAGCTGCAGGCCCGGCTCGCCGTAGTCCCCACCGAGGCGGTTATGGTTGGCGGCCCCTTCGTCGCCGAACATCGCCACCTGCGGGAGCGCGGTATGTACGCTAAAGCGCCGCTCATCGCGGAAAATCGCCCGCAACACCTGTTCGGTGGTCACTGCTTCGCTGGCACGGTGAAATTTGTTATTCAGGTTGGCGACCGTCAGATGCACTTTGCCATCCAGCGTATCGGCCGAGGGCGCCACGGTCGCGGCATTAGCCACCCACATCGACGAGGCCGAACTGGCGGCGGAGAGCAGCTGCGGCACCTGCGTTCCGGCTTTTTCCACCACCTGCTCGTCAGTGCCGGTAAAACCCAGCTGGCGCAGCACGCCGACGTTAGGCCGCTCCTGCGGCGGGATCACCGCCTGAGGAAAGCCCGCATCCGCCAGCGCCTTCATTTTTAACAGACCCTGTTTCGCCGCCAGCTTCGGGTTAGAAACCTGAAAACGGTGTCTGGTGGAGGCCTCATTACCAAACGACAGCCCGGCATAGTGGTGCGTTAACCCCACCAGCCCGTCAAAGTTCACTTCACGCGCTTTCATGGCGCTTCCCCCGTACGCAATCGAGGCCCGGACTCAACTGTTCCGGCAGCACAATGGCCGGGGTTTCAAGGCTCGCCATCGGCCAGGCACAGTAGTCCGCCGCATACCAGGCGCTGGCGCGATGGTTACCGGATGCGCCTACGCCACCAAACGGTGCCGTGCTGGCCGCACCGGTCAGCGGTTTGTTCCAGTTAACGATCCCGGCCCGCGCTTCCAGCAGCAGCTGGTCGAAGCGCTCACGATCTGGCGAAATCAACCCGCACGACAGGCCGTAGCGGGTGCCGTTAGCCATCGCAATGGCCTGCTCAAAATCGTCATAGCGCCAGACACAGAGCAGCGGGCCAAAGGTCTCTTCGTCCGGTATGTCATCCACGCCGGTCATCTCCACAATCCCCGGGGTCAGCAGCGAGGTACCTGCTTTCACCAGACGCGGATCGAGCAGCGACTGGCCGCCGCGGGCCACATGCTCGCGCCAGACGTGATAGACATTTTTTGCCGCCTGCTCTGAAATCAGTCCGCCGATAAACGGCTGATCGCTGTCATCCCATGCGCCAGGCAGCAGATGGGCACTTACCTCGACCAGCCGGGCGAGAAACGCATCGCCCTCTGCGCCGCGCTTCACCAGCAGGCGACGCGCGCAGGTGCAGCGCTGTCCGGCGGTAATAAAGGCCGACTGAATCGTCAGATGCACCGCCGCATCGATGTCGGCCGGATCGTCAACAATCAGCGCATTATTGCCGCCCATCTCCAGCGCCAGAATTTTTTCTGGCTGACCGGCCAGCTGGCGATGCAGCTGATACCCGGTCCCGGCGCTGCCGGTAAACAGCAGCCCGTCGATATCGGCCAACGCACTCAGCGCCTGCCCGGTTTCGCGCCCGCCCTGCAGCAGATTGAGGACGCCCGGCGGCAGCCCGGCCTGCTCCCACAGTTTCACCACCGCCTCACCGCTCCACGGCGTCAGCTCACTCGGTTTGAATATCACCGTGTTGCCCGCCAGCAGCGCCGGCACGATGTGGCCGTTCGGCAGATGGCCGGGGAAGTTATACGGCCCGAAGACCGCCAGCACGCCGTGCGGGCGATGGCGCAGGGTGGCCGCACCGTCGGCCATCTCGGTATGCTGCTCGCCGGTACGGGTGTGATACGCCTTTACTGAAATGGCAATTTTATTGATCATCGCCGTGATTTCGGTTGCGGCCTCCCAGCGGGGTTTGCCGGTTTCCCGGGCGATAATGGCGGTCAGCTCCTGCTTGTTGGCTTCCAGCAGGGCAGCAAATTTCTCCACAACCGTCTGACGAGCGGTAAACGGCAGTCGGGCCCAGCCCGGGAACGCGCTGCGTGCCGCGCGACAGGCCTGTTCAACCTGCGCGGGACTGGCGTCCGCCCCTTGCCAGAGCACCTCCAGCCCTACCGGATTGTGTTTCGTCCGCGCCTCACCTTCGCCCGTTACCCAGTCACCGTTAATCCATAAGTTCATACCGTTTTCTCCTCGGGGCACAGGCGTACCATGCGAATACGATCGCCTGCGCTGCATTTCAGGGCATCCAGTTGCGCGGGGGTCAGCACCAGACGTTCACAATCAGGGTCCACGCGGATCAACGTGGCGCGGAAATGGTCATACTGTTCATTGGCGACCAGGCAGGCTGGCCATTCGCCCGGGGCGGGCTGGCCTTCAGCCACCTCCACCAGACGGCTTTTGCGGATCGCCCGCACCCGGTCGATATCGCACTCCAGCGTTGGGCCGCCGTCGAAAATGTCGACATAGTTGCGGTAGCGAAAGCCCTCTTTCTCCAGCACTGCGCGCGCCGGGGCGGTTTGCGGATGGACTTCGCCAATGACCGCCTGCGCTTCCTCGCTCAGAAAGTGGGTATAGATCGGGTGTTTGGGCATAAGTTCGGCAATAAAGGCTTTCTGTCCGGTACCACATAGATAGTCGGCGTGGCTGAACTCCATTGAGAAGAAGCGCTCTCCGAGGCTTTCCCAGAACGGGGAGAAGCCGGTTTCGTCAATTACGCCGCGCATCTCGGCCACCACTTTGTCGTTAAAACGATCGCGAAAAGCGGCCATAAAGAGAAAGCGGGATTTCGACAGCAGGTAGCCGTTGCCCTCTTTACGCCACTCCGGGTCAAGAAACAGGGTGCACAGCTCGCTGCTGCCGGTGTGATCGTTACTGAGAAACAGGGTCGGCAGCGCGTTATAGACGTTCAGCTCTTTCGAGGCGTGCACCAGGGTACCGACGCGGTAGTTGTACCAGGGATCGTTAAGCCCCACCGCCACTTCGATGGCGCAGATCCCCGCCACGGTGCCGGTGTCGGACTCTTCTAATACAAACACATAACCTTGTTCGCCTTTCGGCAGCGTCCCTTGCCAGGTTTGCAGGGCGCGCTCAATGCGCGCTGAAAGTGTCTGTTCATCGACGGGAAGCGAGGTCAGCCCGCCTCCTGTTTTACCAGCAAGCTGCATGAGGGCGGGAAGATCCCCGCGCTCAACGGGACGGATGACCATCATGATGACACCCCGGATTTCACCTGTTCGCAGGCCAGCGCAAAGCGATCTAACCCGGTCTGGACCTCTTCTTCGCTTACGATCAGCGCAGGCGCAAACCGCACCACGTTAGCCCCGGCGATCAATACCATCACGCCCGCTTTTGCCGCTTCCTGTGAAATAAGTTTAGCTTTTCCGGCGAATTCGTCCGTAAGAACGCAGCCAATCAGCAGGCCCAGACCGCGAATTTCTTTGAACAGGCCGGTTTTGCTGTTGATGGCGTCCAGACGCTCGACAAACCAGTCATGGCGCTGCTTCACGCCGTTAAGCACTTCCGGAGTGTTGATGATATCCAGTACCTGACCTGCGACCGCCGACGCCAGCGGGTTGCCGCCGTAGGTGGTGCCGTGGGTGCCGACGGTCATTACCCGGGCGAATTTGTCGGTGGTCAGCATCGCCCCCACCGGGAAGCCGCCGCCGAGCGCTTTAGCGGTAGAGAGCACGTCCGGGGTCACGCCGTAGTGCATATAGGCGTACAGCTCGCCGGTGCGCCCCACGCCGGTTTGCACTTCATCAAAAATCAGCACCGCGTTGTGGCGATCGCACAGCTCGCGCAGCCCCTGCAGGAAGGTAATATCAGCCGGCAGCACGCCGCCCTCGCCCTGCATTGGCTCGACGATCACCGCGCAGGTGGTGTCGTCAATCAACTCGCTGGCGGACTGCAAATCGTTAAATACCGCATGGCGAATATCCGGCGGCAGCGGGGCAAAGTCCTGCGAATAAGCAGGCTGACCGCCTGCGCTGACGGTAAACAGCGTGCGGCCGTGGAAGGCATTCTTGAAGGCGACAATCCCGCTCTTCTGGATGCCAAAGTTGTCATGGGCGTACTTACGCGCCAGCTTCAGCGCCGCTTCGTTGGCTTCGGCCCCGGAGTTACAGAAGAACACTTTTTCGGCAAAGGTGGCGTCAATCAGGCGTTTAGCCAGGCGCAGGACCGGCTCGTTGGTGAAGCCGTTACCGGTATGCCAGAACTTCGCTGCCTGGTCATTCAGCGCCTGACGCAGCGCCGGATGGGCATGGCCCAGCGCGTTGACCGCAATTCCCCCGGCAAAGTCGATGTACTCTTTACCCTGCTGATCCCACAGGCGTGAGCCCTCTCCCCGAACCGGAATAAAAGCCGCCGGGGCGTAAACCGGCATCATCCATTCATCAAAGTTTTCACGCGTAATTGACAGAGACATAGCGACCTCATCCGGGTAAACAAAAGGTTGATTAAATGTTAAATATTTATGTGTTTGCGCTGTAAATGTAGATTGCAGCGATCGTGCCAGCCAGCGGAAAAAATGCATAAACGAGGTGTGGAGCAGAAATATCAACAGGTTACGACATGGAGTTATTCACTGTTATTGCATAAAAAGTGAATATTTTTGCAGCAAGCGCGGCTTTACCGGAGGAAAAACAGAAATATTATTCAGAAGCCAAATATAATTCTGGAATTGTGATCGCTCGCGAAATTTGTGGACCCTTTACGCGCCATCGCAGGGCATCACGCGCCAGAACGGTGCAAAAATTGCACTGTCGGCGAAAACTGTCGCAGTAATTGGCGATTCCCGCGTGAGCGCGGCAGTCAGTCAGGCGAAATTCTGCTACCATCCTTGCACTATTCACCTTGCACCGGCAGCGACTATGAAATTTGTCTCTTTTAATATCAACGGCCTGCGCGCCCGTCCTCACCAACTGCAAGCCATCGTCGAGCAACATCAGCCCGATGTGATTGGCCTGCAGGAGACAAAAGTACACGACGATATGTTCCCTCTCGAAGAGGTGGCAAAGCTCGGTTACAACGTCTTTTACCACGGCCAGAAAGGCCATTACGGCGTGGCCCTGCTGACCAAAGAGACGCCGGTCTCCGTACGTCGTGGATTTCCGGGTGATAACGAAGAGTCCCAGCGCCGCATCATCATGGCGGAAATCCCCTCACCGCTGGGGAACATCACCGTTATCAATGGTTACTTCCCGCAGGGCGAAAGCCGTGACCACCCGCTGAAGTTCCCGGCAAAAGAGAAGTTTTACCAGGATCTGCAGTCGTTCCTCGAAACCGAGCTGAAAAAAGAGAACCCAGTGCTGATCATGGGCGACATGAACATCAGCCATACCGATCTGGATATCGGCATCGGCGAAGACAGCCGCAAGCGCTGGCTGCGCACAGGGAAATGCTCCTTCCTGCCGGAAGAGCGCGAGTGGATGGCACGTCTGCTGGACTGGGGTCTGGTGGATACCTTCCGCCACGCCAACCCACAGACGCTGGACCGCTTCTCGTGGTTTGATTACCGCTCCAAAGGCTTTGATGACAACCGCGGCCTGCGTATTGACCTGCTGCTGGCAAGCCCGGTGCTGGCCGAACGCTGCATCGAAACCGGGATCGACTATGAGATCCGCAGCATGGAAAAACCGTCCGATCACGCCCCGGTGTGGGCCAAATTCAGCGTGTAATGGATGACCGCGCACGGCCGTAAAATCACCCTCCTGTGCGCCCTTCTGGGCGCATTTGTCATTATCGTTACGCAATTACCGCCCGGCGCACTGACGTTGGGATCCCTGCAGGCGCACCATCAGGCGTTGCTGGATTATTGCCAGCAGTCACCGCTGCTAAGCGCGGCCCTCTTTTTCGTCGCCTACGTGCTGGTGACCGCCCTGTCCGTACCGGGTGCGACGGTATTCACCCTGCTCGGCGGGGCGCTGTTCGGCCTTTGGCCAGGGATCCTGCTGGTGTCGTTCGCCTCTACGCTTGGGGCGACGCTGGCGATGCTGACCAGCCGCTACCTGCTGCGCGACTGGGTCCAACGCCGCTTTGCCGGGCCGATGCGTACCGTCAATGATGGGGTAGCGAACAGCGGGGCGTTTTATCTGTTTGCCCTGCGCCTGATGCCGCTGTTTCCGTTCTTCCTGGTGAACCTGCTGGCAGGCATCACCACCCTGGGGGTGCGCCGCTACTGGTGGGTCAGTCAGGCAGGAATGCTGCCCGGTGCCATTGTCTATCTTAATGCCGGACACCAGTTGGGGCAGATTGCCTCACTGCGTGATATCCTCTCGCCCGGCGTGGTTTTTGCCTTTACGCTGCTGGGGTTGCTGCCGCTCGTTACCCGCTGGCTGTTCGCCCGCTTTTCCCGACCTTCTCCATAACAGGGGGCATAATGCGCCGTGTGTGTTTTTGCATGTTACTGACCGGTCTGCTGCTTGCAGGCCCGGCGCTGGCTGATGACAGCTGGCAACAAATCAAAGAAGACGCCCGCGGGCAGACCGTCTGGTTTAACGCCTGGGGCGGCGATGCCGCGGTGAACCGCTACCTCGACTGGGTCAGCGGCGAGATGAAAAGCCACTACGCCATCACCCTGAAAATTGTCCGTCTGGCGGATGCCGCCGATGCGGTGAAGCGCATCCAGACCGAGGCCAGTGCTGGGCGAAAAACCAACGGCTCTGTCGACCTGCTCTGGGTGAACGGGGAAAACTTCCGCACCCTGAAAAGCGCCGGGCTGTTACAGACCGGCTGGGCGCAGACGCTCCCCAACTGGCGCTATGTCGACACGACTAAACCGGTCACGGAGGATTTTGCCATTCCGACCGAGGGGGCAGAATCCCCGTGGGGCAGCGCGCAGCTCACCTTTATCGCCACCCGCCAGCAATTGCCTGAACCGCTGGCAGACCCTCAGGCGCTGCTCGAGTATGCCCGCCAGCACCCCGGCACCATAACCTACCCGCGCCCGCCCGATTTTACCGGTACCGCATTTTTGCAGCAGATCCTGCTGACGCAAACCACCCGGCCCGACGCCCTGAAGCAGCCGCCGGACAGCGCCACCTTCGCCGCCGTAACGGCCCCGCTGTGGGCGTATCTGGATAAACTGCACCCGCATCTGTGGCGCAACGGTAAAGATTTCCCTCCATCGCCCGCGCGGATGGATGCCCTGCTGGCCGCCGGAAGCCTGAACCTCTCCATCACCTTTAACCCGGCCCACGCCCGGCAAAAAGTCAGCAGCAAAGAGCTGCCGTCGGACAGCTACAGCTTTGGTTTTCAGCAAGGGATGATTGGCAACGTCCATTTTGTGACGATTCCGGCGAATGCCTCCGCTACTGCGGGCGCGAAAGTGGTCGCAAACTTTTTACTCTCGCCACAGGCGCAGATCCGCAAGGCGGATCCGGCCAACTGGGGGGATCCGAGCGTGCTTGCGCCAGACGCCTTGCCCGCCGCGGAAGCCACCGCGCTGCGTCAGTTTATCCCAACCGGGTTACCTACCACCCTGGGCGAACCGCATGCCGCCTGGGTGAATGCACTGGAGCAGGAATGGCTGCGCCGCTACGGCACCCACTAAGCTGGCTTGCCTGGCTGCTGCTGATAGCCGTCTATCTGCCGCTGCTGCCCGCCCTCGCCCTGCTGCTGCCACCGGTCTTTTCGGTGGACAACTGGCGGGCGCTGGCTACGGACAGCCAGCTTGTTCAGGCGCTTATCGCCACCCTGGTCTCGACGCTCATCGCCGCCGCCGGAGCGTTAATGCTGGCGCTGGCGGTGGTTGCCGCCCTGTGGCCCGGCAGCCGCTGGCGGCGGCTGTGCTCCCAGTTGCCGTGGCTGCTGGCGATCCCCCACGTGGCCTTTGCGGTGAGTGTGCTGCTGATGTTTGCTGAAGGCGGCGCCCTGTACCGCGTCTGCACCTTCTGCTCGCCGATGATGGATCCCTACGGCGTCGGGCTGGGACTGACGCTCGCAGTGAAAGAGAGCGCCTTTGTGATCTGGGCGATTTACGCCTCGCTGCCGGAAAAAGAGCTGGCACAGAAAGTCACCGTGCTGCGATCGCTGGGCTATGGCCGCTGGCAGGCGCTGCGCTGGTTGATCCTGCCCGCCATTGCCCCGGCCCTCGGGGCGGTAATGCTGGCAACGATCGCCTGGTCGCTGTCGGTGGTGGATGTGGCCCTGATCCTCGGCCCGGGCAACCCGCCCACGCTGGCGGTGCTGGCCTGGCAGTGGCTCTCGCAGGGCGATACCGGCCAGCAGGCCAAAGGGTTGCTGCTGTGCGTGATCCTGCTGGTGCTGCTGGAAATCATCGCCGTCGCGCTGTTTGTCGGCTGGCGGCGCTGGAGGCGCACAATCCCGGCTGTTTCGGGGGGGCGTTCGGCCCCGCGTCCGCTGGTGACGGGTCGCGCCTGCGGCCTGCTGCTGCCGCTCATTGGGCTGCTCAGCGTGGTGGTGCTGGCCGTTGTGGCAAGTAAGAGCACGTTTTCCAGCACTAACGCCGCAACCAGCCTGGTGCTGGGATTGTGCTCTGCCGCTATTGCGTTGGGGGTCATTCTGCTGTGGCTGGAGTGGGGACCGCAGCGCGGGGCGCTGTGGGTCTGGACGCCGCTGGCGCTGCCCGCCCTGCCGCTGGTGGCCGGGCAGTATCAGCTGGCGCTGGCGTTGCAGCTCGACGGGCAGTTTATTGCCGTGCTGTGGGGGCATCTGCTGTGGGTGCTGCCGTGGATGCTGCTGGTAATGCAGCCGGCGTGGCGCAGGCTCGATCCGCGTCTGATCCTCATCGCCCGCACGCTCGGCTGGGGATCGGGTAAAATCTTCTGGCTGGTTAAATGCCCGCAGATGCTCCGCCCGGCCCTCACCGCGTTTGCGGTCGGGTTTTCGGTCAGCATGGCGCAGTATCTGCCCACCCTGTGGCTGGGCAGCGGACGGGTGACCACGTTTACCACCGAGGCCGTGGCGCTCAGCAGCGGAGGCAGCAGCGCGGTACTGGCAGCACAGGCGCTGTGGCAACTGCTGTTGCCCGCGCTGGTCTTCGCCGCCTGCGTGGCTTTATCCCGGCTGATTGGCCGCTTCCGACAGGGGTTACGTTAATGCTGATGGTCAACGATTTTTCGCTTTCTCTGGGCCAGACCACGCTGCTGAAGAAGGTCAGTTTTACCGTGCAGCCCGGCGAAATCCTCACCCTGATGGGCCCGTCCGGCAGTGGCAAATCGTCGCTGTTCGCCTGGATGGCCGGGGCGCTGCCCGGCGATTTTCGCGCCGAGGGGGAGCTGTGGATCAACGCCCGGCGCTGCGACGGCCTGCCGACGGAACAGCGCGGGCTGGGTCTGCTGTTTCAGGATCCGTTACTTTTCGAGCACTTCAGCGTCGGGCAAAATTTACTGCTGGCGCTGCCGGCGGCGATCAAAGGTCACGCGCGCAAAGCGCAGGTACGGGATGCACTCGATGCCGCCGAGCTGGAGGGCTTTTTTCACCGCGATCCCGCCACCCTCTCGGGGGGGCAGCGTGCCAGAGTCAGCCTGCTGCGCGCCCTGCTGGCCCAGCCGCAGGCGCTGCTGCTCGATGAGCCCTTTAGCCGACTGGATCAACACCTGCGGTCGCAGTTTCGCCGCTGGGTGTTTGCCGAAGTGCGCGCCCGCGGGATCCCCGTGGTGCAGGTGACGCACGACGAGGCCGACGTTCCCGTCGACGGTTGCGTCCTGCCAATCGCAAACTGGCAATGAATCGTGCTGCAACCTGCGCCAACGCAACGTTTTCTGTTGCACAGGTTGCCACAATCAGCGCTCTTTTCTTTCCGTACGGGCATTTCGATGAAACGTGTTTCTCAACTGACCGCGCTGACCGCCGCTTTAGGTCTCGCCTCTTTTTGTTCTTTTGCCGCTGACATGGCGCATTCCCTGACCCTCGCACAGCTGCAACAGCAGCAGGGCGCAGTTATCGATACCCGCGCCAGCGCCTTTTATAACGGCTGGCCGCAGGCGCTGAACGGCCCTTCCGGGCATGAACCCGCGGCTCTGAATCTCTCCGCCAGCTGGCTTGGCGCGATGAATGATACCCAGCTGAAAACCTGGGCGACCCAGCACCAGCTGACGCCAACCACCCCGGTCGCCTTATACGGTAACGAGGGGGATAATCAGGCCGTCAAAACGCGGCTGGCGCAGGCGGGTTTTACCCACGTCACGCTGCTGAGCGATGCCCTGCAAACGCCGGATCGCCTCCAGCGTCTTACCCATTTCGAACAGCTGGTTTATCCCCAGTGGCTGCATCAACTCCAGCAGGGTAAACCGGTTTCCGCCGCCCCTGCCGGGGAGTGGAAGGTGATTGAAGCCGCCTGGGGCGCGCCTAAATTTTATCTGCTGAACCATATTCCCGGCGCGGGCTATATCGACACCAACGAAGTCGAAAGCGAGCCGCTGTGGAATAAAGTCTCCGATGCGGATCTGAAAGCGATGCTGGCAAAACATGGGATCCGCCATGACACCACGGTGATTCTCTACGGACGCGACGTGTATGCCGCCGCGCGCGTGGCGCAGATTATGCTGTATGCCGGGGTGAAAGACGTGCGTCTGCTGGATGGCGGCTGGAAAGCCTGGGATGATGCGAAGCTGCCGGTTGAGCGTGGGACGCCGGACAACGTCAAGCCAGCGCCTGACTTTGGCGCACCGATCCCGGGTCAGCCGCAGCTGATGCTGGATATGGAACAGGCCCGCAGCCTGCTGCATCGCAAAGACGCGTCGCTGGTCAGCATCCGCTCGTGGCCGGAATTTACCGGCGTCACCAGCGGCTACAGCTACATCAAGCCGAAGGGTGAAATCAAAGGCGCCCGCTGGGGTCACGCGGGCAGCGACGCCACCCATATGGAAGATTTCCACAACCCGGACGGCACCATGCGCAGCGCGGCAGACATCGCCGCCATGTGGAAGCAGTGGAACATTCTGCCGGATCAGCAGGTGGCGTTTTACTGCGGTACCGGCTGGCGCGCCTCCGAAACCTTTATGTACGCCCGGGCGATGGGCTGGAAGAATGTCGGTGTCTACGACGGGGGCTGGTACGAGTGGAGCAGTCATCCGCAGAACCCGGTCTCAACCGGCGAGCGCGGGCCAGACAGCTCCCTGTAACACGTCCTACTGGCGCTGAGTGTTTTTCAGCGTCAGATACCCACTCCAGATGCGCGTTGCGGTGGTCAGCCAGCACAGCGCGCCAAATACCCACGCTAACCACGCAAAGTGCGCCGGAAACAGGCAGCACAGCGCAAACATCAGCAGCGTTTCCGTCCCTTCCGTCAGCCCGCCCAGATAGTAAAACGACTTATGGGCATAGCCTGGATTGTCGATATCGTGTTTGGCCGCCAGCGCCGCAAAGGCCAGAAAACTGCTGCCGGTGCCGATAAACGCAAACAGCAGCCAGGCCGCCGGGAGCGCGTTGTTGAGGGGATCGGCCAGCGCAAAACCAAACGGCACCAGGGCATAAAATAGAAAGTCGAGGGCGATATCGAGAAAACCCCCGGCATCGGTTAACCCGCGCCGCCGCGCCAGCGCCCCGTCCAGTCCGTCCAGCAGGCGGTTCAGCAGGACAGCCACCAGCGCCGCCAGATACCAGCCCAGCGCCAGGAACGGCAGCGCCAGCACCCCGATCGCAAAGCCAATTAGGGTGATGCCATCGGGGGTAATGCCGGGTTTATCGAGTCTCGCCACCAGTTGGTTGAGTAGCGGCTTGAGACGGGGATGAAGATGACGATCAAGCATCGCGGTTTTCTCCCGGGAGGGAACACAGCCCCTGCGCAGGGATATCCAGCGCCGCATTGAAGCGTGCCGACAGATTCTGAAACGCGATAAGCGCCGTCATTTCGGTAATGGCATTGGCATCGAAGTGGCGGCAGAGCTGGGCTTTGATGGCGTCGTCCACCGCGGGCGGTGTGGCGGTGACCGCCTCGGCGTAGGCCAGCGCGGCGCGCTCTTCCTCACTGAATAAGGCACTGTCGCGCCAGTGTTGTACCGCCTGCACTTTATCCAGCGCCCCGCAGCGTTCCGCCAGCCGCAGGGAATTGGCATCGATACAAAACGCGCAGTGGCACACCTGCGAGATACGGGTCATCAGCAGCGATCGCAGCACCGGGTTGAGGGGCGATTTACGGCGTTCAAGAAAGCCAACGAACAGCGCCACCAGCCAGAACAGCCGGGGCATTCTTCCCCACCAGCGCAGCGGATTGAGCACCGCGCCGTAATGTTTTTTCTGCATCCTGGCAATCGGCGTTAAACTGGCGGGTATCGATTCGATGGGTTTAACCCAGGCAGGGGGCGTTTCGTTCACAGGAACCTCACGGGTATCGGTTAAGTCCGCAAATAATATCTCTTTTTCTGACAACCATTATTGATGACCATGCTAAAAACACTCGATGTTGTCTGCGCTATTCTCGAACGGGATGGCAAAATTTTACTGGCGCAGCGCCCGACGCACGCCGACCAGCCGGGGATGTGGGAATTTGCCGGGGGCAAAGTCGAAAGCGGTGAAACCCAGCCCGCGGCACTGATCCGCGAGCTGCGCGAGGAGCTGGGTATCGAGACACAGCCGACCCGCTACGTCGCCAGCCATCAACGCGAAGTCTCCCAACGGCTGATCCATCTTCACGCCTGGCACGTGGCGCACTTTGTCGGCACACCGGTGGCGCATTACCACAGCCAGCTGGTGTGGTGTACGCCGCAGGAGGCCTTCAGCTATGATTTAGCCCCGGCGGATATCCCGCTGCTGGAAGCCTTTATTCTCTCACCCGCCGCCACACCAGCGGATTCGTGCTGATCGCCTGTGGATCGCGCTGGCACTGCAACATCACGCCATCGGCTTTCACCACCGCCCCTTCTGAATAGTTTTGATCCTGATAGATGCAGCACTGATTGCAGGGCTGCGCACGCTGACCGCCGGAGCTAAAGACCTCTGGCGGCACGCTGACATCCACGTTCGAGCCAAACCGCTGCTCGGCCTGACTGCCCGCAGCAAAAAGCCCAAGTACAACAATCATCACAAAACGGTTCATCGACGCCTCTTCCTGTTGTTTCCTGATAATGACTATAACGGTAAAAATCCCCCGAAGCTTTAATCCTGTCCGTCATCGTTTTTTGTTATGACCCGGCACGTTTAATGAATTTATCTGGACGCGGAAATTTTGCTTGCGCCTCAAAGCGCAACGGGTGGTATAGTCGAAAAACACAACATCACGCACATTTTTGTTACAAATAAAATAATCCCAATATATTAGAGGAACTTATAGTTATGGACCAGGCTTACTCTCTTGAATCCTTTCTGAACCGCGTTCAGCAGCGTGACCCACATCAGAGCGAGTTTGCTCAGGCGGTACGGGAAGTCATGACCACCTTGTGGCCATTCCTGGAACAAAACCCCCGCTATCGTCAGATGTCGCTGCTTGAACGCCTGGTTGAACCGGAGCGCGTGATCCAGTTCCGCGTGGTATGGGTCGATGACCGCAATCAGGTGCAGGTTAACCGCGCCTGGCGCGTGCAGTTCAACTCCGCTATCGGCCCGTTCAAGGGCGGCATGCGTTTCCACCCGTCGGTAAACCTGTCGATCCTCAAGTTCCTCGGCTTTGAGCAGACCTTTAAAAACGCCCTGACCACCCTGCCTATGGGCGGCGGCAAAGGCGGCAGCGATTTTGATCCGAAAGGCAAAAGCGAAGGCGAAGTGATGCGTTTCTGCCAATCGCTGATGACCGAACTGTACCGTCACCTGGGCGCAGATACCGACGTACCGGCCGGGGATATCGGCGTGGGCGGTCGCGAAGTGGG
This sequence comes from Silvania hatchlandensis, assembly GCF_025564065.1. Classification (GTDB taxonomy): domain Bacteria; phylum Pseudomonadota; class Gammaproteobacteria; order Enterobacterales; family Enterobacteriaceae; genus Enterobacter; species Enterobacter hatchlandensis. The sequence continues at coordinate 306,463 of NZ_JAMGZK010000053.1, forward strand.
CTTTATGGCCGGGATGATGAAAAAACTCTCCAACAACAGCGCCTGCGTCTTTACCGGGAAAGGCCTCTCCTTCGGCGGCAGCTTGATCCGTCCGGAAGCCACCGGCTACGGCCTGGTCTATTTCACCGAAGCGATGCTTAAGCGTCACGGCCTGAGCTTTGAAGGGATGCGCGTTGCGGTGTCCGGCTCCGGCAACGTGGCCCAGTACGCCATCGAAAAAGCGATGCAGTTTGGCGCGCGCGTGATCACCGCGTCTGACTCCAGCGGCACCGTGGTCGATGAAGCGGGCTTCACCCCTGAAAAACTGGCGCGTCTGTGCGAAATCAAAGCCAGCCGCGACGGTCGCGTGGCGGATTACGCCCGTGAGTTCGGCCTCACCTATCTGGAAGGCAAACAGCCGTGGGCCGTGCCGGTGGATATCGCCCTGCCGTGCGCCACCCAGAACGAACTGGACGTGGATGCGGCGCACCAGCTGATCGCTAACGGCGTGAAAGCGGTTGCCGAAGGTGCCAACATGCCGACCACCATCGAAGCCACCGACCTCTTCCTGCAGGCGGGCGTACTGTTTGCACCGGGTAAAGCGGCTAACGCTGGCGGTGTGGCGACCTCCGGTCTGGAGATGGCGCAGAACGCCGCCCGTATGGGCTGGAAAGCCGAGAAAGTGGATGCGCGTCTGCATCACATCATGCTGGATATTCACCATGCCTGCGTCGAGTACGGCGGGGAAGATAAGCAAACCAACTACGTGCGCGGGGCGAACATTGCCGGATTCGTGAAGGTGGCGGATGCGATGATGGGTCAGGGCGTGATCTAAACTATAGTTCTGTGCGGTCGGGGCCCTCACCCCGACCCTCTCCCACAGGGAGAGGGAGAAAACCGTGCTTTTTACGCCGCACTCTTCTTCTTAAACTTTTTCTTCTTGTCGCCGCCGCCCGGCGCAACGATACCGCGAAAATCCCTCACCGGCGTAGTACGCGCCTGGTTAATCAGATCGAATAGCGTCCCCACCAGCGGCTGCATAAAGTCCTGGTAGCGGCACTGTTTTTCGCTGATCTGAGTCAGGGTCGACTCCCAGTGCGCAGTCATGTCCGGCCTGGCAGCCATCTCCGGCAGGGAGTGGATCAGCGCCCTTCCGGCATCCGACGAGAGGATAGACCGCCCCTTCTTATGCAGAAAACCGCGCTTGAACAACAGCTCGATGATCCCGGCGCGGGTGGCTTCGGTTCCCAGACCGTCGGTGGCGCGCAGGATCTTCTTGAGCTCTTTATCCTGCACGAAGCGGGCGATCCCGGTCATCGCCGACAGCAGCGTAGCGTCGGTAAAGTGGCGCGGCGGCTGGGTCTGACGCTCGACCACTTCGCCCTTCTCGCACAGCAGCTCATCCTCTTTTTTCACAACCGGTAACGGCGTGCCATCGTTCTCTTCATCACGCTCTTTATTGCCCAGCAGCGTGCGCCAGCCCGCCTCCGCAAGGAAGCGCGCCTTGGCCACAAACTTGCCTTTGGCAATCTCCAGTTCAATGACGCACTTGCGGAACAGCGCGTCCGGGCAGAACTGCATCAGATACTGACGCGCAACGAGGTGATAAACCTTCGCTTCGTTGTCGGTCAGATTAACGGAACTGCTGCGCGCCGTCGGGATGATGGCGTGGTGGGCATCCACCTTCTTATCGTCCCAGCAGCGGTTGCGGATATCTGGATTCACCACCGGCTGCGGCACCAGATCGGGCGCATGGGCGGCTATGGCGTTCAGCACCGCGTGACGACCGGCAAAATGCTCTTCCGGCAGATAGCGGCTGTCGGAACGCGGATAGGTGATCAGCTTATGGGTTTCATACAGTTTCTGGCAGATATCCAGCACGTTCTGCGCGCTCATTCCGTAACGTTTCGCCGCCTCGATCTGCAGCGAGGAGAGGGAGAACGGCAGCGGTGCAGGTTCTGATTCCCGTTTATCGTTATAGCTGGTGACGATGGCTGGCTGGCCGTCAATGCGCTTAACGACGTGCTCGGCCAGCGTTCGATTGAGCAAGCGACCCTCTTCGTCCTGATAGGGTTCACAGGCGTCGCTCGGCTGCCAGATCGCCGTGAAGCGTTCGTCCTTCGGGGTGACGATATGGGCTTTAACCTCGAAGAAGTCTTTGGCGACAAAGTTCTCGATCTCTTCATCGCGGCGCACCACCAGCCCCAGCACCGGGGTCTGCACGCGTCCGACGGAGAGCACCCCCTGATAGCCCGCGTTACGCCCCAGAATGGTGTAGGCGCGGGTCATGTTGATGCCGTACAGCCAGTCGGCGCGAGCCCGGGCCAGCGCCGAGACGCACAGCGGGACAAACTCGCTGTTCGAGCGCAAACGTGAAATGGCACGTTCAACCGCCTGTGGGTTGAGATCGTTAATCAGGCAGCGCTGCACCAGCTTGCGCTTTTCAGGCGCCAGGCTGAGGTAATCGAGCACCTCATCCACCAACAGCTGCCCTTCCCTGTCCGGGTCACCGGCGTGGATCACTTCGGCGGCATCCTGCAGCAGACGCTTTATCACGTTCAGCTGTTTGGTCACCGACGGGCGCGGCTGGAGCTGCCATTTTTCCGGCACGATCGGCAGATCGTTCAGATTCCAGCGCGCGTAGCGGCTGTCGTAAGCATCCGGCTGGGCCTGCTCTAACAGGTGGCCGATGCACCAGGTGACCACCTGCCCGTTGCCACATTCGATATAACCATCGCCTTTGCGGTGCGGTTTAGGCAGCACGTCGGCGATGGCGCGAGCGAGGCTCGGTTTTTCGGCAATAAATAACCGCATTGAATTAACGGATCTCAATCATCGGACGACCACCGCGGGCGGTCACCAGCTCGCCAATGGCGGTCAGGGTGATGCCAAACTCGGCGGCAGTGGCCTGGGCTTCGGCTTCAGCCTCCGGCGTCACCGCCAGCAGCAGGCCGCCGGAAGTTTGCGGATCGCACAGCAGATCGCGCCACTCAGTTGGCATGTCGCCCATCAGGTGGCCGTAGCTGGCAAAGTTACGCTGCGTCCCGCCCGGGACCGCGCCCTGGGCAATATAGGCTTCGACGCCCGGCAGCTTCGGTACATCCTGATACCAGACCTGCGCCTGCACGCCCGCGCCCTGGCACACTTCGCTGAGGTGTCCCAGCAGGCCAAAGCCCGTCACATCGGTCATCGCCTTCACGCCGTCGATATTGGCAAACGCCGCTCCCGCCAGGTTCATCTGGCACATCACCTCTGTCGCCAGCCCAACGTGCTCCGGCTGCAGCAGCGATTTTTTCTCGGCGGTGGTGAGCACGCCAATGCCCAGCGGTTTGGTGAGGAACAGCTTGCAGCCCGCCTCGGCGGTGCTGTTGCGTTTGACGCGCTCGGTCGGCACCACGCCGGTGACCGCGAGGCCAAAGATCGGTTCCGGGGCATCAATCGAGTGCCCACCCGCCAGGGCAATTCCCGCCTGCTGGCAGGCAAAGCGTCCGCCTTCAATCACCTCACGGGCGATCTCCGGCGCGAGAGTGTTAATTGGCCAGCCGAGGATCGCAATTGCCATGATCGGCTTACCGCCCATCGCAAAGATGTCGCTGATGGCGTTGGTGGCGGCGATGCGGCCAAAGTCATACGGATTGTCGACAATCGGCATGAAGAAATCGGTGGTGCTGATAACACTGGTGCCGTTACCTAAATCGTACACCGCAGCGTCGTCTCGCGTTTCGTTGCCAACAAGCAGGTTCGGGTCGACAAACTTCGCCTGCTCGCTGTGCAGAATGGTTTCGAGCACTTTGGGGGAAATTTTACAACCGCAACCGGCTCCGTGGCTGTATTGCGTTAAACGAATGGTTTGCTCGCTCATAGACAATCTCCTTTTATAGCAATGACGTTATGTTAACGCTCATTCCATTACGTGGTAAGTATGACTGTCTGAATTCTGCGGTACTTGCTCAGGATCCAGACAGTTTTGTGGCGTCACATCAGAAATGGGTGACGAAAGGCGAGGTATCAGGCACGGAGACGGTGGTCGAGGCTTTCAGCTGCGGGGTACCGAGATAGAGGAAACCGACGATTTTATCATCTGCACCACAGTGAAGGCCCTCGCGGACAATCGGGCTGTCGGTTAAGGCACCGCTGCGCCAGATACCGTTAAAGCCCTGCGCGACGGCGGCCATCTGCATTGCCATTACCGCGCAGCCTGCGGACATCTCCTGCTCCCACACCGGCACCTTGTGCTGCGGCTGGCATTTGGCCACCACGGCGATAATCATCGGCGCACGGAACGGTGCGCTGCGCGCTTTTTCAATCGCTTTCTCATCCTGCGGATCGGCGGCGGTGGCCCCTTTTTGCAGCAGAGTGCTGAAGCGCTCGCGGCCTTCGCCTTCAATAACAAAGAAGTGCCACGGCTGTAGCGTGCCATGATCGGGGGCACGCATCCCGGCGCGCAGGATATTGTCCAGCTGTTCGCCCGCCGGTGCGGGCTCCGCCAGACGCGACGCGCTACGGCGGTTAACAAGCAGTTCGAGTGCATCCATGGGGTAGCTCCTGTCTTAAAATTTACCCGAAATTAACACGACCGCAGATTTTGTTACAGCCTGGCGGGCGATTCCTGCTGACAAGTGGCGGTTGGGTCATTACGATAGCCCGACAATACCGTCCTGTGGCGACGGGAAAGGTCATAACCTGGACAGGGAGAATACATGCGAACCCTTTGGCGATTTATTGCCGGCTTTTTTAAATGGACGTGGCGACTACTGAATTTCGTCCGTAATCTGGTGATGAACCTCTTTTTCATCCTGTTAGTGATGGTTTGCGTGGGCGTCTGGATGCAGCTCAGCAGCGGCAGCTCGTCGCAGCATGCCGGGCGCGGGGCGCTGCTGCTGGATATCGCCGGGGTAGTGGTGGATAAACCCTCAACCAGCAACCGACTCGGGGTGATTGGCCGCCAGCTGTTTGGCGCAGGCGGCGATCGACTGCAGGAAAACTCCCTGTTCGATATCGTCGATGCAATCCGGCAGGCAAAAGATGACCGCAACATTACCGGCATCGTGCTCGACCTGAAGAACTTCGCCGGAGCCGATCAGCCGTCCATGCAGTATATCGGCAAAGCGCTGCGCGAATTCCGCGACAGCGGCAAACCGGTGATTGCGGTGGGCGACAACTATAGCCAGGGGCAATACTATCTGGCGAGCTTTGCCAATAAAGTGTGGCTCTCACCGCAGGGTACCGTCGATCTGCACGGTTTCGCCACCAATGGCCTTTACTACAAATCCCTGCTCGACAAGCTGAAAGTGACCACCCACGTGTTCCGCGTCGGGACCTACAAATCAGCGGTTGAGCCGTTTATCCGCGACGATATGTCCCCTGCCGCCCGCGAAGCGGACAGCCGCTGGATTGGCGAGCTGTGGCAGAACTATCTCGCTACCGTGGCCGCAAACCGTCAGATCACCCCCGCTCAGGTCTTCCCTGGCGCGCAGGCGATGCTCGACGGGCTGCGTAAAGCCGATGGCGATACCGCGAAGTATGCCCTCGATAACAAACTGGTGGATGCACTGGGATCCAGCGCCGAGATTGAAAAATCCCTGACCAAGGAGTTCGGCTGGAGCAAAGAGGATAAAAACTACAGCGCGGTTAGCTTCTACGACTATCAGGCGAATAAGCCGTCCGATGTGGGTGACAGCATCGCCGTGGTGTTTGCCAACGGGGCGATCATGGATGGCGAAGAGACGCCAGGTAATGTCGGCGGCGATACCACTGCCGCGCAGATCCGCGACGCGCGCCTCGATCCAAAAGTGAAAGCGATTGTGCTGCGGGTGAACAGCCCGGGGGGCAGCGTTAGCGCATCAGAAGTGATCCGCGCTGAACTGTCAGCCGCCCGCGCGGCGGGCAAACCAGTGGTGGTTTCTATGGGCGGCATGGCGGCCTCGGGCGGCTACTGGATCTCAACCCCGGCGAACTACATCGTGGCGAACCCGAGCACCCTGACCGGCTCTATCGGCATCTTTGGGGTAATTAATACCCTGGAAAACAGCCTGGATTATCTGGGCGTGCATACCGACGGGGTGGCGACGTCGCCGCTGGCGGATATCGCCGTCACTAAAGCGTTACCGCCGGAAGTGTCGCAGATGATGCAGCTCAGTATCGAGAACGGCTACAAGCGCTTTATCACCCTGGTTGCCGATTCGCGGAAGAAAACGCCCGAGCAGATCGACGAGATCGCGCAGGGGCACGTCTGGACGGGCCAGGATGCGAAGAACAACGGTCTGGTGGATAACCTGGGTGATTTCGATGACGCCGTGGCGAAAGCCGCCGAGCTGGCCAAACTGAAGCAGTGGCATATCGACTTCTATCAGGACGAGCCGTCGTTTGTGGATATGCTGATGAACAACTTCTCCGGCTCCGTGCGCGCCATGCTGCCAGAAGCGATTCAGGCTTACCTGCCAGCCCCGGTGGCGGTGGCCGCAAAAGCGGTGAAAGCCGAAGGCGATAAGCTGGCTGCCTTTAACGATCCGCAAAATCGCTACGCGTTCTGCCTCACCTGCGCGAACGTGCGTTAATCCCCATCCCCTCTTCCGTAAAGAGGGGATTTTTCTTTGAAGCTCAAGAACATTACATCATGCAGAAGAAATCAATTTATGTGGCCTATACCGGCGGTACGATCGGTATGCAGCGTTCTGAAAATGGCTATATTCCGGTCTCCGGTCACCTGCAGCGCCAGCTGGCGTTGATGCCCGAATTCCATCGCCCGGAGATGCCGGACTTTACCATCCATGAATATGCCCCGCTGATGGACTCGTCCGATATGACGCCGGAAGACTGGCTGCATATTGCCGAGGATATTCAGGCCCATTACGACGACTATGATGGTTTTGTGATCCTGCATGGCACCGACACCATGGCGTTTACCGCCTCGGCGCTCTCCTTTATGCTGGAAAATCTCGGTAAACCGGTGATCGTTACCGGGTCGCAGATCCCGCTGGCGGAGCTGCGCTCCGACGGGCAGATTAATCTGCTGAATTCCCTGTACGTGGCGGCGAACTACCCGATTAACGAAGTCAGCCTGTTCTTCAATAACCGCCTGTATCGCGGGAATCGCACCACCAAAGCCCATGCCGACGGCTTTGACGCGTTTGCCTCGCCGAACCTGGCCCCGCTGCTGGAGGCCGGGATCCACATCCGCCGCCTCGGCACCCCACCGGCTCCCCACACCGCTGGCGAGCTGGTGGTTCATCCGATCACCCCCCAGCCGATTGGCGTGGTGACCCTTTATCCCGGCATTTCTGCCGACGTGGTGCGTAACTTCCTGCGCCAGCCGGTCAAAGCATTGATTCTGCGCTCTTACGGCGTGGGCAATGCGCCACAGAACGGTGAGTTCCTGAAAGAGCTGCAGGAGGCGAGCAGCCGTGGGATTGTGGTGGTGAACCTGACCCAGTGCATGTCCGGCAAAGTGAATATGGGTGGCTACGCAACCGGAAACGCGCTCGCCCACGCGGGAGTCATCAGCGGCTTTGATATGACGGTAGAGGCCACGCTGACTAAACTTCACTACTTACTCAGTCAGGATCTGGATGTGCAGTCGATCCGCACAGCGATGATGCAAAACCTGCGCGGCGAACTGACGCCAGACGAATAAGGAGGCAGCATGAAACAACGGGCTCTGTTACTGGTCGATCTGCAGAACGATTTTTGCGCTGGCGGCGCGCTGGCGGTTGCCGAAGGCGACAGTACCGTCGACGTGGCGAATACCTTAATTGCGTGGTGTAAAGCGCGCGGCGAGGCGGTGGTAGCCAGCCAGGACTGGCATCCGGCGGATCACGGCAGTTTTGCCAGTCAGCATCACGTCGAGCCATTCACCCAGGGCGAGCTGGATGGTTTGCCGCAAACCTTCTGGCCCGATCACTGCGTGCAGCACAGCGAAGGCGCCGAGCTGCATCCATTGTTGGATAGCCTTGCCCTGGATGCCGTCTTTCAGAAGGGTGAAAACCCGGACATCGACAGCTATAGCGCCTTTTTTGATAACGGCCACCGGCAGAAAACGGGGCTGGATCAGTGGCTGCGCCATCACGAGATCGAGGCGCTTATCGTGATGGGTCTGGCGACCGATTACTGCGTGAAATTTACCGTGCTGGATGCACTCCAACTGGGCTATACGGTGAATGTCATCACCGACGGCTGTCGTGGGGTGAATATTCAGCCGAAGGACAGCAACCATGCGTTTATGGAGATGGCGGCAGAAGGCGCAACCCTGTATACGCTGGCAGACTGGCTGGAGACGCAGGCCTAGCTGCTTTTGCCGGGTGGCACTGCGCTTACCCGGCCAACAAAATACCACTCCCTCGCTACGCAGCAATTTCCTGTAAATCACATAAAGTGAACTCCCTCGCACTCCCAACGAAGCGGCAATGCTATTCTTTTTTGGCACTTTTTTGCCACGCCATTACGTGGCGTGTTTGTTTTTTTAACGTCAAAGTCAAAGAGGAACCGCTATGAAACGTTTGCCATTACTGGCAGCCTTGCCCCTGCTCTGCGCCTGTGTTGTGTCCGCCAGCCCCCTGATGTCAGTCGGCTATTTTAACGGGGGTGGCGATGTCACCGCCGGACCGGGAGGCGATATCAACACCCTGGATGTGCGTCAGATAACCCATCTCAACTACTCATTTGGTCTGGTCTATAACGATGAGAAAGATGAACCCAACGCCGCGCTGAAAGATCCCACTAAACTCCATCAAATCTGGCTCTCGCCGAAGGTCGCTGCCGATTTAGCGTTAATCCCCACCCTGCGTAAACAAAACCCAAATCTCAAGGTGCTGCTCTCCGTTGGCGGCTGGGGCGCGCGTGGCTTCTCGGGCGCAGCGTCTACCGCCGGGACCCGGGCGGTATTTATTCGTTCTGCACAGGAAATTGTCAAAAAATACGGCCTGGACGGCATCGATCTCGACTGGGAGTACCCGGTGAATGGCGCATGGGGCCTGGTCGCCAGCAAGCCTGAGGATCGGGATAACTTCACCGCGCTGCTGAAAGAACTGCGCGAGGCGTTCGGCAAGAATAAACTGGTCACTATCGCCGTGGGTGCCAACGCGGAAAGCCCAAAAACGTGGGTCGACGTGAAGGCGGTTGCACCGCTGCTGGATTACATCAACCTGATGACCTACGACATGGCCTACGGGACACAGTATTTCAACGCCAATTTGTATGATTCCAGCGCCTGGCCAACCGTCGCCGCAGCGGATAAATACAGCGTCGACTTTGTGGTCAATAACTATCTGGCCGCAGGACTGAAGCCGCAGCAGATGAACCTGGGCATCGGTTTCTATGGTCGCGTACCGAAGCGCTCCGTTGAGCCGGGTATCGACTGGAGTAAGCCGGATGCACAAAAGAATCCTGTGACGCAGCCCTATTTTGGCCCGCAGGAGATTGGCCTGTTCAAATCGCTGGGTTACGACCTGACCAAAGATACTTATGTGAAGTACAACGATATCGTGAAGACGTTGATAAACGATCCACAGAAACGCTTTACCGAGCACTGGGACGAGCAGGCTCAGGTGCCGTGGCTGTCCGTTAAGTCTGCCGAGGGCAAGGCGCTGTTTGCCCTCTCTTACGAAAACCCGCGCTCGGTCGCCATTAAAGCGGAGTACATCAAAGCGAAGGGACTGGCCGGCGCGATGTTCTGGGAGTATGGCGCGGATGACAATAACCAGCTGGCGAAACAGCTGGCAGAGTCGCTGGGGATTAAGCACTAAACGTATACTGAGCCGGGTGGTGGTTACGCCCTACCCGGCCTTTGAAGCAGTTACGATTTAAACGTCGCGATCGGTTTCGGGGTAATACCGAAATCTTCTTTCAGCTCCCGCTTGCTCTTCATCACCATCTGACCTTGGGTGTCGATGGTCATATGCTGCGCCTCGGTGTTATGACGCGCTTGCCACAGCATCACCAGTTGCAGGCAATTCTCTTTTTGTTCCGCCGTCAGGGCCACGCCATCAGCCCATTTACCGAGCTCAACGGCCGTCACCAGCCGCTGATATACCTCTGGCGTCATGCCGTTAATCATCTCATCAATATTCATGCTCACCCTGGCTCCAAAGGAATAATTTGCTGAATCGATTTTTCAACCTTTCGTCTGGTCGCCATTCTGATCATCGGTGAAGCTTAACGAGGCAGAATTGACGCAGAAACGCTCGCCGGTCGGCTGAGGACCATCCGGGAAGACGTGACCGAGATGCGCGTCACATTTCCCGCAGCGGATCTCGATGCGCTGCATACCATGAGTGGTGTCGTCCAGGTAACGAACAGCCTCTTCGCTGACCGGCTCATAAAAGCTTGGCCAGCCGCACCCTGAATCGTACTTACTCTGGGCGTTAAACAGTGCCGAGTCGCACACCAGGCAGTGGTATACGCCATCGCGCTTATTATGCAGCAAACGCCCGGTAAACGGCGGTTCGGTGCCGCGGTTTTGCGTCACGTAAAACTGCATTTCTGTGAGGTTTTTTTTGAGTTCTTCTGGGTTTTGTTTATTCGACATATGCTGACATCTCGCCGTTGAAACAGACAACTTTTAACGTCGATTCTAACAAAATATTAACAATGAAGTATGAACTTTTGTTCTAAACTTACTCGTCGCGTACAGGCACGCAGCGAAATGTGATCTACTCCACATTTTTATATGGGGAGCCCTTTAAACTTCCGGGCGCAGCCCCCACATGTGTGCAAGCTCAAAGGGAATGTGAGGCGAGTCAATCGAACAAAGGTAATGCGAAGGATTGATTTGTCGCAATGATTGACACGATTCCGCTTGACGCTGCGTAAGGTTTTTGTAATTTTACACGCAACCTTTTATTCACTAACAAATAGCTGGTGGAATATATGACTATCAAAGTAGGTATCAACGGTTTTGGCCGTATCGGCCGTATTGTTTTCCGTGCTGCTCAGGAACGTTCTGACATCGAAATCGTTGGTATCAACGATCTGTTGGACGCTGAATACATGGCGTACATGCTGAAGTACGACTCAACTCACGGTCGTTTCAACGGCACCGTTGAAGTGAAAGACGGCCACCTGGTTGTTAACGGCAAAACCATCCGTGTTACTGCTGAAAAAGATCCAGCTAACCTGAAGTGGAACGAAATCGGTGTTGATGTTGTTGCTGAAGCAACAGGTATCTTCCTGACCGACGAAACCGCACGTAAACACATCACTGCGGGTGCGAAGAAAGTTGTTCTGACTGGTCCTTCCAAAGACAACACTCCGATGTTCGTTAAAGGCGCAAACTTCGAGAAGTATGCTGGCCAGGATATCGTTTCTAACGCATCTTGCACCACCAACTGCCTGGCACCACTGGCTAAAGTTATCAACGACAACTTCGGTATCGTTGAAGGCCTGATGACCACTGTTCACGCAACCACCGCTACTCAGAAAACTGTTGATGGCCCGTCTCACAAAGACTGGCGCGGCGGCCGCGGCGCAGCTCAGAACATCATCCCTTCTTCTACCGGTGCTGCTAAAGCTGTAGGCGTTGTACTGCCAGAGCTGAACGGTAAAATCACGGGTATGGCGTTCCGCGTTCCAACTCCAAACGTGTCTGTAGTTGACCTGACCGTTCGTCTGGAAAAAGCAGCGTCTTACGAAGAAATCAAGAAAGCAATCAAAGCGGCTTCTGAAGGCCCAATGAAAGGCGTTCTGGGTTACACCGAAGATGACGTTGTTTCTACCGACTTCAACGGCGAAATCTGCACTTCTGTGTTCGATGCTAAAGCGGGTATCGCACTGAACGACAACTTCGTTAAACTGGTTTCCTGGTACGACAACGAAACTGGTTACTCTAACAAAGTACTGGACCTGGTCGCTCACATCTCCAAATAAGTTCTGGAGATTCTGACCCAAAAAGGCGACCTCGGTCGCCTTTTTTTATGGCTTTAAAAGACAGAGGATTGCGTAATGATTAAAAAAATTTTTGCACTTCCGGTAGTCGAACAACTTACCCCTGTGCTCTCCCGCCGTCAGATTGATGATGCTGAAGTCATCGTTGTCGATCACCCGCAGGTCAAGGCTTCCGTCGCCCTGCATGGCGCGCATCTGCTCTCCTGGCAGCCAGAAGGTGAAGTCGAAGCCCTGTGGCTGAGTGACATTACCTCCTTTAAGAAAGGCGCAGCCATTCGCGGCGGCGTGCCCATCTGCTGGCCGTGGTTTGGCCCGGCGGCTGAACAGGGCTTACCGTCCCATGGTTTTGCCCGCAACCTTCCGTGGACGCTGAAAAACCATAGCGAAGACAATTCCGGCGTGGCGTTGACCTTTGAACTTAAAAGCAGCGATGAGACACGTCAGCTCTGGCCGCACGACTTCACCCTGTATGCGCACTTTACGCTGGGCAAAACCTGCGAAATTGAACTGGAAGCGCACGGCGAATTTGAGACCACCTCGGCCCTGCACACTTACTTCAACGTGGGTGATATTGCGGCGGTAACGGTGAGCGGTCTGGGCGATACCTTTATCGATAAAGTGAATAACGCCAAAGAGGGCAATCTGAGCGACGGCACCCAGGCCTTCCCGGATCGTACTGACCGCGTTTATCTGAACCCGGAAGCCTGCAGCGTGATTCATGATGCGGCGCTTAACCGCAGCATTGAAGTCATCCACCAGCATCACAGCAATGTGGTCGGCTGGAACCCGGGCCCGGCGCTGTCGGTGAGCATGGGTGACGTACCGGATGACGGATACAAAACCTTCGTGTGCGTAGAAACTGCCTGCGTCAGCGAGCCGCAAACCACACGTGAAGCACATCCTTCACGTCTGGGACAGACAATTCACATTGTGAAGCGTTAATCCCCGCGCGATTGCCCTTTCCTCCCGGAGAGGGCATTAACATGAATTCACAGCACATCTAATGCCGTTTTCTGCCCCGGAGCCGGGAAGGCCTGATCCAGTTGTAATAACGCCTCGGCGGACAGCGAAATCGTCAGCGCACCCGCATTTTCTGCCACATGCTCGATTGAGGAGGCTTTAGGAATGGCGATCACGCCCTGGTGGCTGACAACCCACGCCAGCAGCACCTGCGCCGCACTGGCGTTGTAGTCCTGCGCAATCGCCTGTACGACCGGATGATTCATCAGCCCGGTGCGTAAACGCCCGGCTTGCGCCAGCGGACAATAAGCCATGACTGGCATCTGCTGCTGCTGACACCACGGCAGAAGATCGTACTCGATACCGCGTGAGGCCAGATGATAGAGCACCTGATTGGTGGCGCAGTGATGACCGCCCGGCACCTGCCCCAGCTCCTGCATATCTGCGTAATCCAGATTTGATACACCCCAGCGGCCTATCTTGCCCTGCTGTTGCAGGGTCTCCATCAATTTGACGGTTTCCGCCAGCGGATAATTCCCGCGCCAGTGCAGCAGATAGAGGTCGATACGATCGGTGCCCAGGCGACGCAGGCTCGCGTCACAGGCGGCAATCCCTTTTTGCCCGCCCGCATTCCAGGGATAAACCTTGGAGACCAGATACACCTTATCGCGCTGGCCTTTGATCGCCTCGCCGACCACCTCTTCTGCCCCGCCATCGGCGTACATTTCTGCGGTATCGATGAGCGTCAGCCCGAGATCGATGCCCGCCCGCAGGGCAGCCACTTCCTGACGGCGCTGACCCGCCTGCTCACCCATATACCATGTGCCCTGCCCGATAGCCGGAAGCACAACGCCGTCGCCGAAGGTCACGGTTTTTTCGCTCATCACGTTCTCCTGGTTTGTCTGCTCCACCGTAATGCAAACGGGGCGCAAGCGCCCCGTTGTGATGCACAGAATGCACTATAAAAATGCACAATCAGAAACTGTAGGTCACGCCCACAGACAACAGTCCGGCCCAGGACTTATCGACCATCGGGCTGTCTTTTACTTCATCGCTCAGGTGCGAGTAACGGCCTGTACCGTACACATTCCAGTCAGTGGCAAATTTATAGCTTGCCGTCAACTCGAGGTATGGGTTCCAGCCATCGTCGGCGTTGTAGCTGTTCAGACCGCTGCGATTGGCTTCACGCTGCGACACGCCGTAGTAGTAGTCGTTGTAGTTTTCGCTGCTGTATTCTACACCGATCCCCGGCGTCAGAGTCAGCCCACCGTTGGTATAACGGTACAGCCACGCCAGATCCCAGATGAAGCCGTTACTGTTGTCGAGGGTATCTCCCGCCAGCGCGGTGCGCAGGAAGCCATACTCGGTGTTATGGACATAAGAGAGGCCCGCCATCATGGTGCTCTTACGTTTGTCCAGCTGACGCAGCTGGTAGCTGTCGCTGTCTCCCGGCTTGAAGTGCAGTGGCGAGTAATAAGCCATGATCGACAGTTTGTCGGTCTGGTCATTCCACAGGTAGTAACCCCCACCCAGTCCACGGAACCAGAAGTTATCCCCTTCATAGGTAATAACCGGAACCGGGTACACGTCGCGATCGTATTGTTTATACGGGCTATTAATCACGCCGACGCCTGCGCCAACGGACCAATGGTTTTCCGCATGAGCGGCCCCCACTGAAGCGGCAACGAGAACGCCCAATGCCAGATGTTTGAGTTTGGTCACAATCCTTTTTTCCTGTAGTCAAATAATCAGCGAATGGAGTGTAACCGCCCTTTACTCCCTATCTCAAAACTTTTTTGCAGGCTAATCAATTTGACCAACCGGTCATTTTGTGCACGAAAGATGACGAAACGCGGTCAGCAGGATGACAGTTTGACGAAGGCGCGGGGTTTGCCATTCAGGATAAGGCTGAATTTTTGGATGAGTTATTGATATGTCATTGAAATTAGATTTTGCATGCAGGCAAGTTTTGCAAATGCCATCTACGCTTAATTTTAAGAAGCTGAATACCCGATCACCCCGCAGTTTTAGCGCCCGATCTGGCATACGGGTTGCTGCTCTGGCAGTGAGGTGTAAGGGATCCCGCTTCCGGGAGCCTCTACTACTCATATGAACGGCTCTTTTCCTGTGCTAAAAAACGAAAGGACGGCATGCCATGAATATATTCGATCACTATCGCCAGCGCTATGAAGCTGCCAAGGACGAAGAGTTCACACTGCAGGAGTTTCTTACCATCTGTCGGCAAGATCGCAGTGCCTATGCCAACGCGGCAGAACGACTATTGATGGCTATTGGTGAGCCGAATATGGTTGATACTGCCCAGGAGCCCCGGCTTTCCCGTCTGTTTTCGAATCGGGTTGTTGCCCGATATCCGGCGTTTGAAGAATTTTACGGCATGGAAGATGCCATCGAGCAGATCGTTTCCTATCTGAAGCATGCGGCGCAAGGCCTGGAAGAGAAGAAACAGATCCTGTATCTGTTGGGTCCGGTAGGCGGTGGTAAATCCTCGCTGGCGGAGCGTCTGAAATCGTTAATGCAGCGCGTGCCTATTTACGTGCTTAGCGCTAACGGTGAACGCAGCCCGGTCAACGATCATCCCCTGTGCCTGTTTAACCCTCAGGAAGATGCGCAGATTCTGGATAAAGAGTACGGCATTCCGCGTCGCTATCTTGGCACCATTATGTCGCCGTGGGCCGCAAAACGCCTGCACGATTTCGGCGGGGATATTACCAAATTCCGCGTGGTGAAGGTCTGGCCGTCCATTCTTGAACAGATTGCGATTGCCAAAACAGAACCGGGTGATGAGAACAACCAGGATATCTCTGCACTGGTCGGTAAAGTGGACATCCGTAAACTGGAAAACCACGCGCAAAACGATCCGGATGCTTACGGCTATTCCGGTGCGCTGTGCCGTGCCAACCAGGGGGTGATGGAGTTCGTCGAGATGTTTAAAGCGCCAATCAAGGTGCTGCATCCGCTGCTGACCGCCACTCAGGAAGGTAACTACAACGGTACGGAGGGGATTTCCGCCCTGCCATTTAACGGCATTATCCTTGCCCACTCGAACGAATCGGAATGGGTCACCTTCCGTAACAACAAGAATAACGAGGCGTTCCTTGACCGTGTTTACATTGTCAAAGTGCCTTACTGCCTGCGGATCTCCGAAGAGATCAAAATTTACGAAAAACTGCTTAACCACAGTGAGCTGGTACATGCCCCATGCGCTCCGGGGACTCTGGAAACGCTGTCGCGCTTCTCGATCCTGTCGCGCCTGAAAGAGCCTGAAAACTCGAGCATGTACTCGAAGATGCGCGTCTATGACGGTGAAAGCCTGAAAGATACCGACCCGAAAGCGAAGTCCTATCAGGAGTATCGCGATTACGCCGGGGTCGATGAAGGGATGAACGGGTTGTCCACGCGCTTTGCGTTCAAAATCCTCTCCCGCGTGTTCAACTTTGACCATGCCGAAGTGGCGGCGAACCCGGTGCATCTGTTCTACGTGCTGGAGCAGCAAATTGAGCGCGAGCAGTTCCCGCAAGAGCTGGCTGAACGCTACCTTGAGTTCCTCAAAGGCTATCTGATCCCGAAATACGCCGAGTTTATCGGCAAAGAGATCCAGACCGCCTACCTGGAATCTTACTCCGAGTACGGGCAGAACATTTTTGACCGCTACGTTACCTATGCGGATTTCTGGATCCAGGATCAGGAGTATCGCGACCCGGATACCGGCCAGCTGTTTGACCGTGAATCGCTGAATGCCGAGCTGGAAAAAATCGAGAAGCCTGCCGGGATCAGTAATCCGAAAGACTTCCGTAACGAGATCGTCAACTTCGTGCTGCGTGCCCGTGCGAACTTCAGCGGACGTAATCCGAACTGGACCAGCTATGAAAAACTGCGCACCGTTATTGAGAAGAAAATGTTCTCCAATACCGAGGAGCTGTTGCCGGTTATTTCGTTCAACGCCAAAACCTCAACCGACGAGCAGAAAAAGCACGACGATTTTGTCGACCGTATGATGGAGAAAGGATACACCCGCAAACAGGTTCGCCTGCTGTGCGAATGGTATCTGCGCGTACGTAAATCGTCATAACAGCCCAAAAAGCCCGGCGGCACATGGCTTGCCGGGCGTACAACAATGTTCCGTAGGCCGGGTAAGCGAAATGCCCCCGGCACTTACGGGCACTGAAAGTTGGCAAATGCAGTACGGGGGGCATATGACCTGGTTTATTGACCGGCGTCTTAACGGCAAAAACAAGAGCACGGTGAATCGCCAGCGCTTCTTGCGTCGTTATAAAGCGCAAATCAAACAGTCGATCTCCGAGGCCATTAATAAGCGTTCGGTAACCGACGTAAACAGTGGGGAGTCCGTCTCTATCCCGACGGACGACATCAGCGAACCGATTTTTCATCAGGGGCGTGGCGGCTTACGCCATCGCGTTCATCCGGGTAACGATCACTTTGTGCAGAACGACCGCATCGAACGTCCACAAGGCGGCGGGGGCGGCGGCGGAAGTGGTCAAGGCCAGGCCAGCCAGGACGGCGAAGGTCAGGACGAATTTGTGTTTCAGATCTCCAAGGATGAGTATCTGGATCTGTTGTTCGAAGATCTGGCCTTGCCGAATCTGAAGAAAAACCAGCACCGGCAGTTGAATGAGTACAAAACCCACCGCGCAGGGTATACGGCCAACGGCGTACCGGCCAACATCAGTGTGGTGCGTTCGTTGCAGAACTCGCTGGCGCGACGCACGGCGATGACGGCGGGCAAAAAGCGCGAACTCCGCGAGCTGGAAGCCAGCCTGGGTATCATTGAGAACAGCGAGCCCGCGCAGCTGCTGGAAGAGGAACGTCTGCGCAGAGAGATCGCCGAGCTGCGGGCGAAGATTGAGCGCGTGCCGTTTATCGACACTTTTGACCTGCGTTACAAAAACTACGAGAAACGCCCGGAGCCCTCCAGCCAGGCGGTGATGTTCTGCCTGATGGACGTTTCCGGCTCAATGGATCAGGCCACCAAGGACATGGCGAAGCGCTTTTATATTCTGCTGTATCTGTTCCTCAGCAGAACCTATAAGAACGTGGACGTGGTCTATATCCGCCACCATACCCAGGCGAAAGAGGTGGATGAACACGAGTTCTTCTACTCGCAGGAAACCGGGGGCACTATTGTCTCCAGCGCCCTGAAGTTGATGGATGAAGTGGTGAAAGAGCGTTATGACCCGGCGCAGTGGAACATCTATGCCGCGCAGGCTTCGGACGGTGATAACTGGGCAGATGATTCACCGCTGTGTCATGAAATTCTGGCTAAAAAACTCCTGCCAGTGGTGCGTTATTACAGCTATATCGAGATCACCCGCCGCGCCCATCAGACGCTGTGGCGTGAGTATGAGCATCTGCAAACCACGTTTGATAACTTCGCGATGCAGCACATTCGCGACCAGGATGATATCTATCCGGTGTTCAGAGAGCTGTTCCATAAGCAATCTGCCACCAGCAACAGTTAATCCCGCCGCCGGTCACTGACCGGCGGCGTCACATTGGTCAGAAGTTCACGTTCATCTTTGCCCAGAAGGTACGACCTGGCTCGTTTACCGGGGTGTCCGATGAGTAGCCAAAGCTGCTGTTGCCGGCAAGGTTAAGGTGCTCGCTATAGGCCTTGTCCAGCAGGTTATCCACTCCGCTGCTCAGCTTCAGGTTCTTATTCACTTTATACGCCGCATTGGCGGAGACAATCGCAAACCCGGCGCTCTGGTCAAAGTCTTTCCCCACCACGTTTCCTTCGTTCATCGCCACCCGATGCTGTGGGCTGACCATGCGCAGCAGCCCGGTCGAACTCCAGCTCTCTTTCTCCCACGTCAGACCGAGACGCGCTTCCAGCGGCGGCATCTGCGGCAGCGGCTGGTGGTCGTCGGTGTTCTGGCCCCAGGCGTAGTTCAGCGTGGCGTCGGTTTTCCACTGGTCGTTCAGCTGATACGAGGTTCCCATTTCGCCGCCCATGATGGTGGCATCGACGTTGTCGGCCTGGCTGACGTGACTGTCGTCCGGATCGTAGATAAAGAGAATGTAGTCGTTGATGCGCCCGACGTAAGCGGAGATCCAGCCGGTTGTGCGTTCGCCCTTATACTGGGCACCGATGTCCAACTGGGTGGTTTTTTCAGGCTTCAGGTTGTCGAATACGTCCGAGGTGCCGTCCGGTCCATAAGTCGGTGAAAACAGTTCCCAGTAATCCGGGAAACGTTCGGTGTAGCCCAACCCGGCGTAAACCATCGCCGATGCCGTACCGAGGTTATGCTCCACGCGTAAAAAGCCCGCAGGCAAAGTGTCTTCGCGGCTGTCGCTGCCCACGCCGGTGTAATTATCCACTTCGACCTTATCCAGACGCGCACCGCCAATCACTTTGCTCAGGTCGGTGGCATTCCAGGTCAGTTCGCTGAATGCGCCGTAATCGTGGAAGCGGGCATCCTCCTGCCAGCCTGCATCCTGGTCGTCCTCATTGCTGCGATGGGTGTTATTTTGCATGTCCACGCCGCTTTGCAGCTGGTAATCCAGCCACAGCCAGGTGCCCATCATCCTGCCGCCGACGGTGCGGCGATCGACCTGTTTCTCCATCGGCATCGACATATCCATCGAGCCCATTGGCATCCCGCCCGACATCGTGCCCGGCGAGCGCATGGAGTAGTTATCCATAATGTGGTTGGCATAGTTGTAATAGACGCTCATATCCAGCGAGTCGAACACCTCGCCGATATTGTCTTTCTTATAGCGCAGGCCCAGGCTTTCGCGTTTGAACTGGGAACCGTCCATTCCGCGTCCGGCGTAGCTGGCGTCGCCATCGCCCTGCCCGGCGGTCAGCTCCAGCAGCGTGTCGGCATCCGGCGTCCAGCCGATGGCCAGATCGGTATTCCATTTATCCCACTTCGAGGCCACGCTATCGCCATTGCCGTCTTTGTAATCGCCGGATTTTGATTTGTTGCCGTTCAGGCGTACATAGCCCGACTCGTTACCAAAGCTGACGTCGGCGTTCTCATCGAAACGATCGTTGGAGGCAGACAGCAAGCTGGCGTCTCCCTCGAGTCCTGCTTTATCGAAGCGCGGCGGTTCGCGGTTGAAGCGCACCGTCCCGGCGGAGTTGCCAGGCCCCCAGAGTACGGTCTCCGGCCCTTTGGTCACCGTCAGCAGGTCATAGCTTTCGGGCGAGATGTACGAGCTTGGGGCATCCATCCGTGACGGGCAGGCACCGAGCATTTCGCTGTCGTTAGTGAGCAGGCGCAGACGTGAGCCAAACATCCCGCGAAAAACCGGGTCGCCATTACTGCCGCCGTTGCGGATTTGGCTGAACCCCGGAATGGTCTTCAGGTAGTCGGAACCGTCGCTGGCCGGCACCGGCTGGCGGGGCGCTTTCGGCGAAGTCACCACCTCAAGGGGCGAAAGCACCGGCGCGGTGACGGTAATCACATCGTCATCCTCTGGCAGCGGAGCGGCGTTTTTTTCTGCGGCAAGCGTCGAACACGAGATCGCGACCAGCAGCGACCACGCCAGCGGATGAGGGGCAAAAATGTCTTTTTTCATTACGGTACCTGGGCTTAACGTTGGGGGGTGTACCGCTGCAAAGAACGAATCCCTTAGTTCAGAGAATGACCGTAACGAGCAGGCACATGAGACAGGCCGAAATTTTGCCGGGGAGAATGAAGAGGAACAACGATTAGTGAAGAGAATAAGACCTGCAGAAAGGGGTTGAAAACAAAAGCAGCCAGTGATTAATTTCCTGGCCGCTTTCGTTTAGCCACTGAATTTTTTCGTTTCCAGCCGTTGATTAATCAACTGCGTGCAGTTACGGCCACTTTTTTTACCGATATACAACGCCTGATCCGCTCGCTCCAGCACCTCACGCAGCGCTTCGTCGGGATGAATACGCGTCAGGCCGGCAGTAAAGGTAATCCGAATAATATGCTCTCCGGCAACCATATCCAATTCTGCAATGTCGTGGCGAAGACGCTCGGCAATTGTGACGGCCTCGCGATCGTCTTTGGCATGCATCACAACAATAAACTCTTCGCCACCGTAGCGATACATCGATTCAGACCGGCGAATGTTATTACTCATATTCATGGCCAGCGAACGCAATACAATATCACCGTTGAGATGCCCGTAAGTATCATTCACTTTTTTAAAATGGTCGACATCCAGTAATAATAAGTACAGCCCCTCGGCACCCAGCTCGTTATTCATACTGGTAAACGATTCGTCGAGGATCCGGCGCAGCGGCAATCCGGTCAACGCGTCATAACTGGTCCGCAACTGCAGCAGATGCACTTTATAAGTGGTTAAGGCTTCAGTAAATGACAGCAGCGACTGTTCAAATACGTTAAATACGGCATCGGTCTGGCATTTGTCGTTGATGGCAGTAATAATATTGCGGCA
This sequence comes from Silvania hatchlandensis, assembly GCF_025564065.1. GTDB lineage: Bacteria > Pseudomonadota > Gammaproteobacteria > Enterobacterales > Enterobacteriaceae > Enterobacter > Enterobacter hatchlandensis. The sequence goes on from NZ_JAMGZK010000053.1 coordinate 327,694, forward strand.
AGCCTGATGTACCCGAATATGCTTTTTACTGATATCCAGCACGAAGTTTTTCCCTTCCCGCTCTTCCTGTAATCGGGTATTAATCCAGTGGCCAAACTCACAGCGCTGGTGGGCGTCATCACAGGTGATTTCCGGTAAATCAATGTCATGATTAGCAATAAAGCGTAATATTTTCACTAACCATTTAAAATGCGCATCCGTCGACGCGTTTAATTCACGGATGGTTTCATCAATCTCAGTGAACTTCCTGTTCATAGGGTCTCCCGGGTAAATAAATTAATAGTTTTAAAAATCATAACAGGTTAAATATCAATAAGTTTCAGGTAATTTAAATATTATATAGGACGCTATTAATAAATCCATGGAATGATTGTTTCCAATTATCTGTCACACTCCCACCTCCCTCGCGTCGGGCATTCGCCCAAATCAGCACATTTTTTGTATAAACCCCCTGTATCCCGGCGGTCGAGGGCGTAAAGTAAGCAGGCTTACTTTTCATTTTTTGGCAAGGAATACAACATGTTTGACCCTACCCTGCTCATTCTCCTGGGCCTCGCCGCGCTGGGCTTTGTCAGCCACAACACCACCGTCGCCATTTCCATTCTGGTGCTGATTATTGTGCGGGTAACCCCGCTCAACACCTTTTTCCCGTGGATTGAAAAACAGGGTCTCACCGTCGGTATTATCATCCTGACCATTGGCGTAATGGCGCCGATCGCCAGCGGCACGCTTCCGGCGTCCACCCTGATCCATGCCTTTATGAACTGGAAATCCCTGATCGCCATCGCCGTGGGCGTGTTTGTCTCCTGGCTAGGCGGACGCGGGGTGACGTTAATGAGCTCCCAACCGACGCTGGTTGCAGGGTTGCTGGTTGGCACCGTGCTCGGCGTGGCGCTGTTTCGTGGCGTGCCGGTCGGGCCGCTGATTGCCGCCGGGCTGGTGTCGCTGTTTATCGGGAAGTCGTAGCGAGACTGGCGATGTAGCGGGCCGGGGTCTGGCCGAGCCCCTTCTTAAACATGGTGATAAACGCGGTGGTTGAGTCATAGCCCAGGGCCTGCGCCACCTGCTGCACCGACTGGCCGCTAATCAGCCCCTGCAGGGCCACTATCAGCTGGAGCTGATGCCGCCAGCGCCGAAAACTGAGTCCGGTTTCGCTCACCACCAATCGGGCCAGATTGCGCTCACTCATCGCAAAATGCTGCGCCCACTGGTGCAGCGTCTGCCAGGCGGCGGGTGCCTCGGCCATCATTTCACTCATCAGGCGAATTTTGGGGTGTGGCGATACCGGAAGCTGGAGCTGCTCCTGCGGCTGTCGTGGCAGCTCATCAAACAGCACGTCTACCAGTCGCAAGGTGGCAGGCTGCAGCGGATCCAGGCTGCGCTCGGCCAGCGTCAGGATCAGCTCCCGCACCAGAGGCGAAATTTTTAGCGCGCAGCAGCGCGTCGGCAGCGTCACCGCGCCAGGCTCAATAAACAAAAAGCAGAGTCTGGCGCTGGGGGTGGCTTTGTTACTGTGCGCCAGCTGGCCGGGGATCCAGACGGCGTACTGCGGGGGCACCATCCACAGGGCATTATCCACCTCGCAGGTGATGGCTCCGTGCAGCGCCAGAATCAGCTGCCCCTTACGATGCTGATGTCGTGAAATGCGCTGTTCGTCCTCCACTACCCGCACATGAAACGCCACCGCCGCATCGTGCTGGCTGTCAGGATCGTAACCCTCAAGACCAAGTCCAATCATCATGTTGTCCGATATTAGCGATTAACTGTCATTTTAGCTTGATTTCATCCACGCTGAAAACACGTATCCTGTGGGCTCATTTCGACGTAAGAGAAAATCATGACCACTGCCATGCCTGCCACCGGTAAACAACACGCACTGCTGATTGCCGGGATCCTGATGATTGCCACCACGCTGCGGGTCACCTTTACCGGCACCGCGCCGCTGCTCGACGCCATCCGCAGCGATTATGGGTTAACCACGGCGCAGACCGGACTGCTGACCACCCTTCCCCTGCTGGCCTTCGCGCTGATCTCCCCGCTGGCAGCAGGCGTTGCCCGCCGGATCGGCATGGAGCGCAGCCTGTTTATCGCCCTGCTGCTGATAATTATCGGGATCGCGCTGCGCTCCCTGCCTCACGCCACGCTGCTGTTTGTCGGGACGGCGGTGATTGGCTGCGGGATTGCGCTGGGCAATGTGTTGCTGCCGGGGCTGATTAAACGCGATTTCCCCGGTCAGGTGGCAAAGCTGACCGGGGCCTATTCCCTGACGATGGGGGCAGCCGCCGCGCTGGGCTCTGCGCTGGTGGTGCCCGTGGCACTTGGCGGCGCAGGCTGGCACGGGGCGCTGCTGATACTGATGGCCTTCCCGCTGCTGGCGTTGATCCTGTGGCTGCCGCAGTGGCGTCAGCGCCCAACCGGTTCCCTGAGCGGTGCCCGCGCGCTGCATAACCGTGGCATCTGGCATTCCGCCCTTGCCTGGCAGGTAACGCTGTTCCTGGGAATTAACTCGCTGATTTATTATGTGATTATCGGCTGGCTGCCAGCGATCCTCCAGAGCCACGGCTACAGCGAAACCCAGGCGGGCTCCCTGCACGGATTGCTGCAGCTGGCGACGGCGGCACCGGGCATTGCGGTGCCGCTGATCCTGCTCCGGGTGAAGGATCAGCGCGGCATTGCCGGACTGGCGGCATTAATGTGTGCGGTGAGTGCCGCGGGACTGTGGTTTATGCCTGACCAGGCGGTGATGTGGACGCTGATTTTTGGCTTTGGCTCAGGCGCAACGATGATCCTCGGCCTGACCTTTATTGGCCTGCGTGCCAGTTCGGCGCATCAGGCGGCGGCCCTGTCCGGGATGGCGCAGTCGGTCGGCTATTTGCTTGCCGCCTGCGGACCGCCGCTGATGGGCAAAATCCACGATACCCAGGGCGACTGGCGCATCCCGCTGCTGGCCTGTGCGCTGGCGGCGGTGGTGATGGCGGTCTGCGGCGTTCTGGCCGGGCGCGACCGGGAGATCGCGCCAGAGTAAACCCTCTGCAAACTAATTCTGCGCGGCGCGCAGCAGCGCCTGGACCAGCGGTGCCGGGCACCCTGCCAGTGCAGCCCGCTCATGCTGGAACAGCGTGGCGACAAAAAACGGGTGCGTGACCAGCTCTACTGCGCGGATCTCACCCTGGTTGTCCCAGCCGGTGACGCGCATATCGCCCTTTTCCAGCGCCAGCGCAAACTCCGCCGAGACACCGTAGTTGCAGTGATAGCCCTCTTCAATCTCGTGCTGCCCGTAGGCTTTTGCAATCAGGGTGTTGGCGCGCAGTTCGATGGTGTCGGATTGTTCCACCAGCGAGCAGGCCAGCGGGGCAATCACCATCCGACCTTCGGTGTCGGTTTCTGCATGGGCCGCATCCTGCCAGCCCAGCACGTTACGGGCATACTCAATCAGCGCGTGCTGAAATCCGCCGCAGGTGCCGAGAAAGGGCACGCTGTTTTCGCGGGCATAGCGGGCAGTGATGAATGCGGCGTCGGTATTTTTATACGGACTTGCCGGAACCAGCCAGATAGCATCGTAGCCGACCAGGTCTTCCGGGCTGGTCAGTTCGGTGGTCGCCAGCCAGTCGTAATCGGCCGTGACGTCCAGCACTGCAGCGGCATCATCAATCGCCAGGGGGATCGCCTGGTGAGCTAAAACGTCAGGGTTATAGTCACCGACCAGCGCAATTCGGAGCGTATCTTTTACTGCGGAGAGTTCCATACAAGGATCCTTATGCCAGAGAAATAGCTGATAACATAAGGCGCCTCACACTACCGATCTTTCGTTGATATCACAACACCTTAAATTGCGTGGGCAAAAAGTCTCAGCCAAAGTGTGATAGCGTGGTGATCCTGCATTGCGAAACGTATAAACCATAATGAAAACAAAAATTCTGGTCAGCGCCTGTTTGATGGGGCATCAGGTTCGCTACAACGCCAGTGCTAAAGCGCAGCTCAATGCCCAGCTTCGACGCTGGCGTGAAGAAGACCGGCTGGTGGTACATTGCCCTGAGCTTGCCGCCGGGCTGCCGGTTCCCCGTCTGCCTGCCGAAATCTCTGATGCCAACGGCGACGAGGTGATGGCGGGCAAGGCGCGCATCCTGGAAAGTGACGGCAGCGATGTCACGGCGCATTATCAGCTTGCCGCATGGCTGGCGCTGCGCGCTGCCCTGGACGGGGGCTGCCGCGCAGCGCTGTTAACCGACGGCAGCCCAACCTGCGGCAGTCAGGTGATTTATGACGGCAGCTTTAGCGGACAGCGCCGCGCCGGGATGGGCGTCGCCGCAGCCCTGCTTCGCGAGCATGGCATCGAAGTATTTTCTGACATGCAGCTCCCGGCGCTTATCGCCTGGGTTGAGGAGCAAGAGAATGATTCAGTGCAAACGAGTCTATGACGACGCCAGCCGCGAGGATGGGTACCGGATCCTGGTTGATCGCCTCTGGCCGCGGGGGATCAAAAAGAGCGAGCTGGCGTGCGATGAGTGGTGCAAGATCCTGACCCCGTCAACGGAGCTGCGCAAAGCATTTCACAGTGAGGTGCTCGATTTTGCCCATTTCAGCGAGGCCTATCGCGCTGAACTTGCTCACCATCAGGACGAGGGCCAGCGCATTGCCACGCTGGCTGCGCATCAGACCGTGACGCTGCTGTATGGCGCGAAAGACCGCGAGCAGAATCACGCCCTCGTATTAGCCGACTGGCTCCGCCAGCTGTAGGTCACTCCAGCATCAGCGCGTCGAGGATTTCCGGCGAGTCTTCAGGGGTAAGCGGCAGCAGATGCTCAGGGCGGACAAACGCAAAACCGTGCTGGTTATCAAACGCAAACACGTTGCCGGTCACCAGCCACAGGGCGCGATCGGCTGCAGGCGGCAGCTCGGTCATCACGCCGTTAACCGGGTTCAAAAAACGCTGCCCAGGCTGGCAGAGGCCAAACAGCTCGACGGATTTACCGATATTGCGACGCCCTGCTGGCGTGCGGGCACCGATGATCATCGCCAGGCTGCCCGGATTTAACTGAAACATATTTCCTCGTTTTGGATGACTGAAATTCCAGGAATTTTCTTAATGCGGAGTGTATATCAGCCAACTTTTCGTGTCACCAGGGAGCGCTCACGCGTGAGCCCTTTAACAGCATATTTTTCCCGCCATAATCCGTCGTCTCCACCCGGAATATATAAAATTTTCATGATTCATGTTTTACTGTTGTTCGGAGTTGAATCTTTCAGCAAAACAGTCAGGTACAAAGGTCTTCTGTAGGGGAGTTGCGCAGCGTCATGTCGGATATTATTCTTGCCCGTGTTTCAGAAACTCTCGCAACCGAGCATTCTCTGGAGAGCCTGGTGCGCCAGCTGCTCGAAATGCTCGAACTGGTCACCGACATGGAGTCGACCTACCTCACCAAAGTCGACATCAATGCCCGCCTGCAACATATCCTGTATGCCCGCAACAGCAAGCATATGCAGATCCCGGAAGGGCTGAGCGTGCCCTGGGGCGAGACACTGTGTAAACGCGCGATCGATTCTGACTGTTTTTTCAGCAACGAAGTGGCCGAACGCTGGGGAGACTGCGACGCGGCAAAAGCGCTGAACATCACCAGCTACATGAGCATCCCGATTCATCTGGCAGATGGTTCTCTGTACGGCACCCTGTGCGCCGCCAGCAGCCGTCGACAGAATCTGAGTGAACGCGGTGAGCAGGTGTTGAAACTCTTTGCCGGACTCATTGGCCAGTACATTCATAAAGAGTCGCTGGTGCATCAGCTGCGCGAGGCCAATGCGGCGCTAATAGCCTATTCATATACCGATGCGCTCACCGGCCTGCCGAACCGCCGGGCCATCTTTGATAATCTGAGTACCCTCTTTTCGCTGGCGCGCCATCTCAATCGCAACGCCATTATTGCCTATATCGATCTGGATGATTTCAAGCTTATCAATGACCGTTTCGGCCATGAAACCGGCGATCAGTTTCTGGTCGAGGTGGGTAAGCGGTTGAATGACGGACGCGGTGACGACGAGATCGTTGGTCGACTGGGTGGGGACGAATTTATGGTGGCCAGCCTCTGCAGGGATCAGCAAAGCGGGACTGACACCCCATTAACTCTGCTAAAAACCCAGCTTAGTGCGCGGATTGCGGGGGAATACTGGCTGGGGGATGTGCACATTGTCTACCCCGGTGCCAGCCTGGGCATGGTGGAAGTGGACCCGACAATACACGATGCCGACAGCGCACTGCGGGCTGCGGATGCGGCGATGTACATTGAGAAAAAAGGCAAACGCAAAACCGCCTTTCTCAATGTCGATTAACCCCGTACACTCGACGGGCTTTTTATTTCAGGACAGGTGATCGCATGCGGCTTGGTATTCTCTTCCCGATCGTCATTTTTATCACGGCGGTCGTTTTTTTAACGTGGTTTTTTGTCGGCGGTTACGCAGCGCCCGGGGGATAAATGAGAAAAACAACCATTATAATGCTGATTGTCGCCATCGCGGCCGTTGTCGGCAGCCAGCTCGGCTGGTGGTAAGCCATATGAAAAGACCGCCAGTACTGGCGGTCTTATTCACAAAAGCGTAGGTTAGCTTCGCACTTTACGGTAGATAAACAGCACCACCAGGGCACCAATCACCGCCACGACAAAGCTGCCGAAGTTAAAGCCATCCACCCGACCAAATCCTAACAGGGTGCTGATCCAGCCACCGACCACGGCACCGATGATCCCCAGGATGACCGTAATAAAGAAGCCACCGCCATCTTTGCCCGGCATAATCCACTTAGCCAGAATCCCCGCAATAAGCCCAAAGATAATCCAGGATAAAATTCCCATCGTTTTCCTCTCCGTATGGTTTTTGTCATTAAATCAAGTACACACAAAGCTTAGCACAGGATTCAGAAAAGCAAGTTTGTGACAAACATCACACCGAATATTTCGGAATATTACGCGAATCTGCAAGCCACATAAAAAATGGGGTTGCATCCTTCAATGAGAAATATTATCTTTCTCATTACTGAATAGTTGAGCAAATCACTCAGGTATTCAGTACGACATTGCTCACATTGCTTCCAGTATTTCTTGCCCACGTTATGTGGGCTTTTTTTTGTCTCTTCACTGGCCCGATTTGATCGATATGCCATTTGCTATTAGGATTGTTAACACAATTCCAACATAGCAGTATTGGTTTCGATAACATGAACGTATCCAGCAGATTCGTGATTTGTATTAACCTTGTATGTGCCAGTTCGTTAGTGGTCATTCTTTCTGACAAATTCAACTGGTTTTGATGTGAGCGAACCCGGCGTCCTGCCGGGTTTTACGCCTTAGTCATCCCCTTCTATCAAAAATCCAGCGCGGCGAATCGCCTCTTTACTGTCGTTGACGCCTGCCGCGTATCCGGCTTCGATATCGCATACCGGGCTGGCACTGGTGAAAGGAAGTTGGATTTCTTTGGCTAGCTGCTCTTTAAACTGAGTGAGTTTCTGGCGGGCGGTCAGAAGCTCAGCGGCGAGGTCGGCGAGCTGTACGGGAGTGACGTCTGACGACGCTCCTGCTGCAATATTTTGAAGCGTTGCGGTGTCGATCATGAGTGTTCCTCAAGTGCATCCATCACTAACAAAGTTGACGTTTAATAATCAAGTAGGTATGAACATTAACTCAGGAAAATCGCTAAGCCGTTGACCAGTATTTGTTGACCAATACATGCATCCATGAAGGTTCAGGATATGTAACTATAGGGTTTACGATTTACTCTTGCGAAAAGGAATCGGTGCAGTCATGAGTGAAATACGCATGTCAGTAAAGAAGAGACGCGATTCGTCTATGCTATTTCTCTGTATTATCATTGTAAGGTAAACCCATAATCAATTTCCCGTTGTCATTTTGAAGAATATCAACACTTTCATTTATTTTATCAAAGGGACTTCCGGCATCATAAATTTACGGGGTATTATTACTATAGGGCATTCACTACCGTAACACCGACCATCCTGGAATCCATATATCACAACATATAAAATAAACCCTGTAAGATTAAAATAATCTAAGGCATGTTATTCACCCGAGCCTTTCCTTTTCCTAATGCTTCTCACTATACTGAAATGGATTATCTCAACCACTGGAGAATACCATGTTCACTCATTCACCCGAGACGTCTGAAAATGAATTTAAAGAAACAGTGAAAAAGTATGCTTCTAAAACCGATGATGCGTTTCGTAGTGGGGCTCACAACATGAAGGATAAAGTTGAATCATACCCTACGACAAGCATTCTCATCGCTGTCGGCATAGGCTTCGCGTTAGGCTTTATCTCAGGAAGAAGATGAATGTATCCGAGAGAAACATATAATAAATCAAGAAAATACATTAAGTGCATTATTCAAAACCCTAAAAAGAACAAAGTGGCTGGTTTCGGATTGAGCTTTTAAGCCCCTGAGGGCTGTAGTGAACACCGAAGACAGCTCGTGTCTCCTACCTGTTTAGGCCATAGCTTTCTCCGTGGCGTTGGAATGATGGAGCGAGTGGTAAGTCAGGTTCCACACACGGAACATTGCGCACCGTATGGCAGGTTGAGCACGGGATTGAAGGCGGTGAAAAAGAACCGATTACTTCTGCAAACCAGACTTAACTTCGTTCCCTTCCCGCCACCTCGCGCTACCGCCATACCCTGATCCTGCCAGTTCTGAATCGTGCGGACGCTGACGCAGAAAATCTCATAAAGGCGTTTTTTACTTCCATAGCTCGCGCCAGGCTAATGACAGGCTAAGGAAACGATAACAGGGGAATACACAGCTTGTGAGGTCTCACCGTTCCCTTTCTTTTAGGGAGGTGTTTCAAATAAAGACGAGGAGATAGCAAGAAGAAGGACGGAAACGGCAGGTACCTGGAAATTGTCATATATAGCGCAAATCTGCGAAGTCGCCGCCCCGTAACGAGACGATATGCCGGAAAGCCCCCAAACAATAATGAATATCAATTGCATAAATGCACATGCGATGCGCAATAAAAAAGGCCGCTGTTGCGACCTTGTCTTTAGAAGATGAGATTAAAGAAGTTTAATTTTTACGTCATAACCCTCAAGACCTGTCATTGCTTCACGAGCAACAAACTGAATTTCAGAAACTTCTTTTCCGGTTTTTTTTTGAAGTTCTGAAATTTTTTTGGCTATCAGCGCGGCAATATCTTCTTCTGCTTTTTGCGTCAGATCTTCAACTTTCATTTTTACCTCTTCTGGTTCATTTACTGTTCAGGTTCTCCAGCAAGGTGACAATTATTGATGAACTGTCCTTAACCATAACTGTATAGAAATTATAGACTACCGATAATGCAGATGCTGCATGCTCATAGGATTCGCTAGCAAATTTCTTCACATGGCACCCCAACCACGTTAGTTTTGCACGCGTTGATGGCAATAAAAAAGCCCCTACATATATGCAAGGGCTTTGGCATATGGTGCCGGGTGCCTCCCGGTGAGCCTTTGGATTAACCACCCATGACCCGCAGCTTCAGTCGTTCACGATGAGCGTCAATGAAGAAGAGTCATCAGGTTAATTAGCCCCACCGCTTAGGGGGATTCACCATAATTTAATGCTAGCATAAGATGTGCGCACTTACTGTTACAAATCTATTAAACCTCGCTTGAAGCACATAATTTTATTTTTAATTAACCCGGATTTACATTGGCAACAGAAATTTATTTACTGCGTTTTCAACCTCATCCAGGCAAAGTTCCCTATCAGAAGCGACATATATTTCAATTTGATCATCTGTAACTGAATGAATCCCGGCAAGCGATATTGGAAGATAAACCTCTTCACCGTTAGGGTAGTTTCGCTTAATGGCAGTTACACCCTTCAGATTCCGAATAGTCTCTGCAGATTGTGAATTAAAGAAGACTATAACTTTTATATTAATTCTCTTGATGCCGGATCGAACGGATTAATCCGCCATATCCTTGAAAAATATGCTAGCCCGCGAAGACTCTACTCGCTAACACAAGAAGTAAAGGCCATGTGTCCACATGGCCTTTGGTTAATATTGTTTATCGGCCGTGGCATTTTACTCTGGTGCTATCCTGAGGAGTTATGCATTGACCTAAAAACAATAATCTCTTCCTTAATTTTTCTTATCAAGGCATTGACTATTTAAGTGTAGCTTATTTTGCCATAATAATTTCGATTGAAATTTAAAAAACGTATAATCAACAATTTAATGCGTAAACAAACTAACAATACCCACATATTGAGCACAATCAACCACCAACACACTTAGATATTATTCACAAAAATATATTAACTAATAACCACCATTATATTTAATAAAAAATAATTAACAGGATAAATCCCATTAACTACATAAAAAATCTTAATCAATACTTATAACGCCATAATGATGGCCGCCCGCAGATGAGCGTTGGACTGGCTAGCCATCTTCATCAGGGCGAGTTACAACGCGGTAGCCCCACATGCACGCTTCATGCAATTTGTTTCGTGCGCGCGATCGACAAACTATGTTGCTATCTTACGTAATAGCGCATCATGATTATCCCCTATGAGGGTTAAGCCATTACGAGGGTTCTGCCCATGGTGAGGGCTATAAAAAACCGCCCAGAGGCGGTTATATTCAGCAGATCAGCATATTATCTGTGAATGACAAACAGTGATTTGCATCGCGGGCAGAGCAACGGCAGCTCCTGCCGTACTTTTGTGGACGGTTGATGAGAGTTATGACCGCATATCGGGCAAGTTACTGTTGTTTTGGTCGCCGCTTCAACGCGTTTAAGTGCGTATTCGAAGAATGACATAATTCTTAACCTCTCTAAGAGTGAGGTCTATCATACCACAACTGGCTATTTTTTAATCACTGACAACCATCGCCGTAGCACTTAATCACCGAGTTAATAATCTGCTGCCGATTCTCGGGTGTTGCCGTAATAAATTCGTTTGAAACAAGCCCACCAGCACCCGTAGGTGAGCTTTTGCATGGCTGCCACTCCCGAATCATGCCGTTCAGTTTGTCACCCCGGTTCGTCTCTACTCCACGTTAGCTATATCCAGGGCGTGAGTGGCAATCACGCAGCGTCACTGGTGCTTCTTTTCTAATCAACCCTCACCAGATGCAAAGCAGGCTCTCTTCATGGCGACTCTGGCGCAGTTCATTACCCTGCGATTGCCGCCTTTCGGTTGCTGCGGCCTGTCTGCTTTATTGCTTCATTACTTTCTCCTGGCAATAAAAAACCGCCCGGAGGCGGTTTGAGAGGTTTATTTGCTGGGTGTATAGCAATTTATCAAAACAGTTTGGAAATCTGACAGAGACATACTTTCTGTTATCTTTCCTGTTACAGCTATTTTCATTCTACCCATGACATCCAACCCACCGATGTATCTTACATCGCAAGACACCGCAGTGCTGTTTTTGAGATAATCTATGAGCTTACAAATAAACTCTTCCTTGCCATAAACCGCAAAACAACATTTTCCACAAAGCATACCTTCTAACCTTCCCTCAAGCATTTCATGGCCCCTCAGGAAAAAGGTTTTATGATTGTAGTTGAACGCCAGGTTTACCTACCATATTTAAGGGGTATTTTTATCATTCGTAATTTAAGCTGCATTTATCACGCCCATCCGCAGAACGTAAGTGAGAGATAATTCCAAAGAGGCTCAACACGCAGGTGAAGTTCCCCCTGTATGGGCAACGCTATGTTGCTGGCATTGGTAACCGATCAGCGGCTGGGGGATGTTTCGAGGATGAAGTTTAGCGATGTCTGGGACGATCACCTGCACAACAGGTTTTTGATTTGGGGTTGTTATAACTAATTTTATAACCGTTCGAAAGCTAATAATAAAAAACGGGAACCATCAGGCTCCCGTTCGCATACAACCCAGAATCTGGATTACATGTTTTTGATGATCGCGTCACCAAACTCTGAACATTTCAGCAGTTTAGCGCCTTCCATCAGACGTTCGAAATCGTAAGTTACGGTCTTAGCGTTAATCGCGCCTTCCATACCTTTAACGATCAGGTCAGCGGCTTCGAACCATTCCATATGACGCAGCATCATCTCAGCGGACAGGATGATAGAACCTGGGTTCACTTTGTCCTGACCTGCGTACTTCGGTGCGGTGCCGTGGGTAGCTTCGAACAGGGCGCATTCGTCACCGATGTTCGCGCCTGGTGCGATACCGATACCGCCAACCTGCGCCGCCAGGGCGTCAGAGATGTAGTCACCGTTCAGGTTCATACAGGCGATAACGTCGTATTCAGCCGGACGCAGCAGGATTTGCTGCAGGAACGCATCGGCGATCACATCTTTAATGATGATCTCTTTGCCGGTGTTCGGGTTCTTGATCTTCTGCCATGGGCCACCGTCGATCAGCTCACCGCCGAATTCTTCCGCCGCCAACTGGTAACCCCAGTCTTTGAACGCGCCTTCGGTGAACTTCATGATGTTGCCTTTGTGAACGATTGTCACAGAGTCACGGTCGTTGGTGATCGCGTATTCAATCGCCGCGCGAACCAGACGCTTGGTGCCGTCTTCGGAGCACGGTTTGATACCGATGCCGCAATGCTCAGGGAAGCGAATTTTCTTCACGCCCATCTCATCACGCAGGAACTTGATCACTTTCTCGGCTTCAGCAGAGTCTGCTTTCCACTCGATGCCCGCGTAGATATCTTCTGAGTTCTCACGGAAGATAACCATGTCGGTCAATTCTGGGTGTTTAACCGGGCTCGGAGTACCCTGGTAGTAACGCACCGGGCGCAGGCACACATACAGGTCGAGTTCCTGACGCAGGGCAACGTTCAGAGAGCGAATACCGCCACCGACTGGGGTAGTCAGAGGGCCTTTGATGGCAACGCGGTAGTCACGAATCAGGTCAAGTGTTTCAGTTGGCAGCCAGACGTCCTGGCCGTAAACGTGGGTAGATTTTTCACCGGTGTAAATTTCCATCCAGGAAATTTTACGCTCGCCTTTATAGGCTTTCTCAACAGCGGCATCCACCACTTTCAGCATTGCCGGAGTGACGTCTACACCAATACCGTCACCTTCGATGAACGGGATAATCGGATTGTGTGGAACGTTCAGCTTACCGTCTTGCAGGGTGATCTTTTTACCTTCCGCCGGAACAACTACTTTGCTTTCCATTAACCTCTCCTTCGAGCGCTTCTGGTTGTTACTGATCTTATGTTAATAAATTGTAATTAGCTCATCGATAGTACCTGAATGTCCGGCACCATGAAAGGCATTCGTTATTAGGCTATAATGCGGCAATTGATAACTTCTGAAAATACCATGCAGAAAACTTCTTTTAGAAATCACCACGTTGAACGATTCAGCACGCGACAAGCATCCAGACCGCGCAAGCAACGCGAGCCCACAAGGGTGATTTTGTTCAATAAACCTTACGATGTGCTGCCGCAGTTTACCGACGAAGCCGGACGCAGCACGTTGAAAGATTTTATCCCCGTTCAGGGCGTGTATGCGGCCGGTCGCCTCGATCGCGACAGCGAAGGCCTGATGGTGCTCACCAACGACGGTGAATTGCAGGCCCGCTTGACCCAGCCCGGTAAACGCACCGGCAAAATCTACTATGTTCAGGTCGAAGGCGAGCCGGGCGAAGAGGCTCTGGCAGCGTTACGTAACGGCGTGGCGCTCAACGACGGTCCTACCCTGCCCGCCGGCATTGAGATAGTGAGCGAGCCCGAGTGGCTGTGGCCGCGCAATCCGCCGATCCGCGAGCGCAAGTCGATACCGGTTACGTGGATCAAAATCACCCTGTATGAAGGCCGCAATCGCCAGGTGCGACGCATGACGGCCCATGTCGGTCATCCGACCCTGCGGCTGATTCGCTATGCGATGGGCAATTACACGCTGGATAACCTCGCCAACGGTGAATGGCGGGACGTTACTGAACAAGGAGAAAGTCATGTTTAAGCCGCACGTTACTGTTGCTACGGTTGTGCACGCCCAAGGTAAATTTTTAGTGGTCGAAGAGACCATCAACGGCAAAGCACTATGGAATCAGCCTGCGGGCCATCTTGAAGCCGATGAGACCCTGGTTCAGGCTGCGCGCCGTGAACTGTGGGAAGAGACGGGAATTGATGCTCAGCCGCAACACTTCATTCGTTTACATCAGTGGATTGCTCCGGATAACACCCCGTTTTTGCGCTTCCTGTTTGCCATTGAGCTTAACGATACGTGCGCCACGGAGCCGCATGACAGCGATATCGATCGCTGCCTGTGGGTCGATGCCGACACCATACTGAACGCCACCCATCTGCGCTCGCCGCTGGTTGCGGAGAGTATTCGTAGCTATCTTACCGGCAGCCGCCTGCCGCTGGAGACGATCGGGGAATTTAACTGGCCGTTTACAGAGGGTGTCAATGCCGGGGGCGCGTGATAGAATACGCCGCCTTTAAGTTCAATGTCGTGAGTATTCCAATGTCTGAAAGCCCAAAAAAAGTGATCGTCGGCATGTCCGGCGGCGTCGATTCTTCCGTCTCTGCCTGGCTGTTGCTGCAACAGGGCTATAAGGTTGAAGGCCTGTTCATGAAGAACTGGGAAGAAGACGATGGCGAGGAATACTGCACGGCTGCTGCGGATCTTGCCGATGCGCAGGCCGTGTGCGACAAGCTGGGCATTGAACTGCATACCGTCAATTTTGCCGCAGAGTACTGGGACAACGTGTTCGAGCATTTCCTTGCTGAATATAAAGCAGGCCGCACGCCGAACCCGGATATTCTGTGCAACAAAGAAATTAAATTCAAAGCGTTCCTCGAATTCGCCGCTGAAGATCTGGGTGCTGACTACATCGCTACCGGCCACTACGTGCGCCGCGCGGATGTCGACGGCAAAAGCCAGCTGCTGCGCGGTCTCGACGGCAACAAAGATCAGAGCTACTTCCTGTATACCCTCGGCCACGAACAGATTGCGCAAAGCCTGTTCCCGGTGGGTGAGCTGGAAAAACCCGAAGTGCGTAAAATCGCCGAAGATCTGGGGCTTGTCACCGCAAAGAAAAAAGACTCCACCGGCATCTGCTTTATCGGTGAGCGCAAATTCCGTGAATTCCTTGGCCGCTACCTGCCTGCCCAGCCGGGTAAAATCATCACCGTTGACGGCGATGCCATCGGCGAGCATCAGGGGCTGATGTACCACACCCTCGGCCAGCGTAAAGGCCTGGGTATTGGTGGCATTAAAGAGGGTAGCGAAGATCCGTGGTACGTGGTCGATAAAGATGTTGAAAACAACATTCTGATTGTGGCCCAGGGTCACGATCATCCACGTCTGATGTCGGTCGGCCTGATCGCCCAACAACTGCACTGGGTCGATCGCCAGCCGCTGAAAGGCACGCTGCGCTGCACGGTGAAAACCCGCTATCGTCAGACCGATATCCCCTGCACCATAACCGCACTGGACGACGAACGCATCGATGTGCGTTTTGACGAGCCGGTGGCAGCCGTAACGCCAGGTCAGTCCGCCGTGTTTTACAGCGGTGAAATCTGCCTTGGCGGCGGTATTATCGAACAACGCCTGCCGCTGACTGCGGTTTAATGCGATTACACACAGAAAGGAGCAAGTGTGGCGAAGAATTTTTATGACATCACCCTGGCGCTGGCGGGAATTTGCCAGTCTGCCCGTCTGGTGCAACAGCTGGCGCATCAGGGTCATTGCGATGCTGACGCCCTGCACGTTTCGCTCAACAGCGTTGTCGATTTGAACCCCAGTTCAGCCCTCGGCGTCTTCGGTGGTAGCGAAGCGAATCTTCGCCTCGGTCTGGAAACCTTGCTGGGTGTACTGAATGCCAGCAACCGTCAGGGGCTGAATGCCGAGCTGACGCGCTATACCCTGAGCATGATGGTGCTGGAGCGTAAGCTCAACGCCGCCAAAGGCGCGATGGACACCCTCGGGGATCGGATAGCAGGCTTGCAGCGCCAGCTCGATCATTTCGATCTGCAGTCAGAAACGTTGCTCAGCGCCATGGCCGGCATTTATGTGGACGTTATTAGTCCGCTGGGACCGCGGATCCAGGTCACCGGATCGCCTGCCGTCCTGCAAAGCCCACAGGTGCAGGCCAAAGTTCGCGCCTCGCTGCTGGCCGGTATCCGTGCCGCCGTGCTGTGGCATCAGGTCGGCGGTGGCCGCCTGCAGTTAATGTTTTATCGTAATCGCCTGACCACTCAGGCAAAACAAATTCTTGCTCATTGTTAACCTCCCGGAGTTGCGAATTATGGAATTATCCTCACTGACCGCCGTTTCCCCTGTCGATGGACGCTACGGCGATAAAGTCAGCGCGCTGCGCGGGATCTTCAGCGAATATGGTCTGCTGAAGTTCCGTGTGCAGGTTGAAGTGCGCTGGCTGCAAAAGCTGGCCACCCAGGCAGCAATCAAGGAAGTTCCTGCTTTTGACAGCCAGGCAAACGATTACCTCGATCAAATCGTTGCACAATTCAATGAAGAAGATGCCGCGCGCATTAAAACCATTGAGCGCACCACCAACCATGATGTGAAAGCGGTTGAATATTTCCTGAAAGAGAAAGTCGCCAGCGTACCGGCGCTGCATGCGGTGTCTGAATTTATCCACTTCGCCTGCACCTCAGAAGATATCAACAACCTTTCCCACGCGCTGATGCTCTCCACCGCGCGTCAGGACGTGGTGCTGCCGTACTGGCGCAAAATCATCGATGCAGTCAAAGCGCTGGCGGTAGAGTATCGCGATATCCCGCTGCTCTCCCGAACCCACGGTCAACCGGCTACGCCGTCCACCATCGGTAAAGAGATGGCCAACGTCGCCTACCGTATGGAGCGTCAGTATCGTCAGCTGGAGCAGGTGGAGATCCTCGGTAAAATCAACGGCGCGGTCGGCAACTACAATGCCCACATCGTGGCGTACCCGGAAGTGGACTGGCACCAGTTCAGCGAAGAGTTTGTGACCTCGCTGGGCATTAAGTGGAACCCGTACACCACCCAGATCGAGCCGCACGATTATATCGCTGAGCTGTTCGACTGCATGGCACGTTTCAACACCATTCTGATCGACTTCGACCGCGACGTCTGGGGCTACATTGCCCTGAACCACTTCAAGCAGAAGACCATCGCCGGTGAAATCGGTTCGTCCACCATGCCGCACAAAGTGAACCCAATTGACTTCGAAAACTCTGAAGGCAACCTGGGTCTGGCGAATGCCCTGCTGCAGCATATGGCCAGCAAACTGCCGGTTTCGCGCTGGCAGCGTGACCTGACCGACTCCACCGTGCTGCGTAACCTCGGCGTGGGTATCGGCTATGCGCTGATCGCGTATCAGTCCACCCTGAAGGGTGTGAGCAAGCTGGAAGTAAATCGCGACCGCCTGCTGGACGAGTTGGATCACAACTGGGAAGTACTGGCGGAGCCGATCCAGACCGTAATGCGCCGCTACGGCATCGAAAAACCGTATGAAAAACTGAAAGAGCTGACCCGCGGCAAACGTGTTGATGCCGAAGGCATGAAGCAGTTTATCGACGGTCTGGCGCTGCCAGAAGACGAGAAAACCCGTCTGAAAGCGATGACCCCAGCCAACTACATTGGCCGTGCAACCACCATGGTTGACGAACTGAAGTAATGCTTTTCACCCTCTTTCCGCCCGGAAAGAGGGTTCCCCCCTTCGGTTGACGAAATGTTTATCCCCGCCGCAACATAATCAGCGTTAATATAATCTGACTATTCATATTAGGGAGACGCGATGATGCGCGTACTGGTTGTTGAGGATAATGCGTTATTACGTCATCACCTGAAGGTCCAGCTTCAGGAGATGGGGCATCAGGTCGATGACGCCGAAGACGCAAAGGAAGCGGACTATTATCTCAATGAACACCTGCCCGATATTGCCATCGTCGATTTGGGACTGCCGGATGAAGATGGCCTGTCGCTGATCCGCCGCTGGCGCAGCCATGAGATCTCGTTGCCGGTGCTGGTGTTAACCGCCCGCGAAGGCTGGCAGGACAAGGTCGAAGTGCTCAGCGCGGGTGCGGATGACTATGTCACCAAGCCCTTTCATATCGAAGAGGTTGCCGCCCGCATGCAGGCGCTGATGCGCCGCAACAGCGGTCTGGCGTCGCAGGTGATCTCAATTCCCCCATTTCAGGTGGATCTCTCGCGCCGTGAACTCGCCATTCACGACGAGGTGATCAAGCTCACGGCGTTTGAATACACCATTATGGAAACGCTGATCCGCAACAGCGGCAAAGTGGTGAGTAAAGATTCCCTGATGCTCCAGCTCTATCCCGATGCCGAGCTGCGCGAAAGCCATACCATCGACGTGCTGATGGGGCGTCTGCGCAAGAAAATTCAGACCCAGTATCCGGATGATGTGATCACTACCGTGCGCGGCCAGGGCTATCTTTTCGAATTACGCTAAATGAAAAAACTCTTTCGTCACGTTCTGCCCCTGTCGCTGCGGTTTCGTTTCCTGCTGGCGACCGCGGCGGTAGTGCTGGTGCTGTCGCTGGCCTACGGCATGGTGGCGCTGGTGGGTTACAGCGTCAGTTTTGATAAAACCACCTTCCGCCTGCTGCGCGGTGAAAGTAACCTCTTCTATACCCTCGCCAAGTGGCAAGACGGCAAAATCAGCATTGATATGCCGGCGCAGCTGGACAAACAGAGTCCGACCATGGCGCTGATTTACAACGACAAAGGTCAACTACTGTGGGCCCAGCGCGACGTTCCCTGGCTTATCAACAGCATTCGTCCGGAGTGGCTAAAGACCAACGGCTTTCATGAGATCGAAGCAGATGTGGATGCCACCAGCACCCTCGTCGGCAATAACCACTCTATGCAGCAAGAGCTGGCGGAGATCCGCGAGGATGACGACGACAGCGAGCTGACCCACTCGGTAGCGATTAATCTCTACCCTGCCACCCCGGCGATGCCGCAGCTGACGATTGTGGTGATAGACACCGTTCCCATTGAGCTAAAACGCTCTTATATGGTGTGGAGCTGGTTCGTGTATGTGCTGGCGGCCAACCTGTTGCTGGTGATCCCCCTGCTGTGGCTGGCTGCCTGGTGGAGCCTGCGCCCTATCGAGTCGCTGGCAAAAGAGGTACGCGAGCTGGAAGAGCATCACCGCGAGAAGCTGAACCCGAATACCACCCGGGAGCTAACCAGCCTGGTGAGCAACCTGAATCGCCTGTTGAAAAGCGAGCGCGATCGCTACGACAAATACCGCACCACCCTGACTGACCTTGCCCACAGCCTGAAAACCCCGCTGGCGGTGCTGCAAAGCACCTTGCGTTCGCTGCGCAGCACAAAACTGAGCGTCGATGATGCCGAGCCGGTGATGCTGGAGCAAATCAGCCGCATCTCGCAGCAGATTGGCTATTATCTGCACCGCGCCAGTATGCGTTCGGGCAGTGCCCTGCTGAGCCGGGAGCTGCATCCCGTTGCGCCGCTGCTGGATAGCCTGACCTCTGCGCTGAACAAGGTCTATCAACGCAAAGGGGTCAATATCACCCTCGATATTTCGCCGGAAATCAGCTTCGTCGGTGAAAAGAACGACTTTATGGAAGTGATGGGCAATCTGCTTGATAACGCCTGCAAATACTGCCTCGAGTTCGTGGAAGTGTCGGCCCGCGTAAGTGATGATCAGCTGCACATTATCGTTGAGGATGACGGTCCGGGGATCCCCCGGGGGAAACGCGATCAGGTGTTCGATCGCGGCCAACGCGCCGACACGCTGCGTCCCGGCCAGGGCGTAGGCCTGTCGGTGGCCCGCGACATCGTCGAGCAGTACAACGGCAGGATCGATGCCGGAGAGAGTCTGCTGGGCGGCGCACGTATGGAAGCGGTTTTTGCCCGTCAGCATCCCACGGCTGACAATAGTTAGCCGTGGGAGTGAGAAAATGCGTGAAACTCGCACCCAGGCTGCTGAGCTTCCGTTATAATCCGACTCAGTAAGAGCCTGCGGAAAATAAATATGGATTATCAATTAGCACTTAACTGGCCCGATTTTATCGAACGTTACTGGCAGAAACGCCCGGTCGTTCTGAAACGCGGGATCGCCAATTTCATCGATCCGATCTCCCCGGATGAGCTGGCCGGCCTGGCGATGGAGAGCGAAGTCGACAGCCGTCTCGTCAGTCATCAGGACGGAAAATGGCAGGTCAGCCACGGCCCGTTTGAAAGCTTCGATCATCTTGGCGAGACCAACTGGTCATTACTGGTGCAGGCGGTTAACCACTGGCACCAGCCTGCCGCAGCGCTGATGGCACCGTTCCGCGCTCTGCCCGACTGGCGGATGGACGATCTGATGATCTCCTTCTCCGTACCGGGCGGCGGCGTGGGTCCGCATCTGGATCAGTACGATGTGTTTATTATTCAGGGAACCGGCCGCCGCCGCTGGCGCGTGGGTGAGAAAGTGCCGATGAAACAGCACTGTCCGCACCCGGACCTGCTGCAGGTCGATCCGTTTGCCGGGATCATCGACGAAGAGCTGGAGCCGGGCGATATTTTGTATATCCCACCAGGCTTCCCGCACGAAGGCTACTCCCTTGAAAACTCGATGAACTATTCCGTGGGTTTCCGTGCGCCAAGCGGTCGCGAGATGATCAGCGGGTTTGCCGATTACGTGCTGCAACGCGAGCTGGGTAGCCATCGCTTTAGCGACCCGGATGTGCCTGCCCGTGATCATCCAGCCGATATTCTGCCAGAAGAGCTGGAGAAACTGCGCGGCATGATGCTGGATCTGATCAACCAGCCAGCCCATTTCAACCAGTGGTTTGGGGAGTTTATCAGCCAGTCCCGCCACGAGCTGGATGTCTCTCCGCCGGAGCCGCCGTATCAGCCGGATGAGATTTACGATGCGCTGCAGCAAGGCGACAAGCTGGTGCGTCTGGGTGGATTACGCGTGTTACGCATTGGCGAGGACATTTTCGTCAACGGCGAACAGCTGGATTCCCCGCACCGTCCGGCGCTTGAAGCGCTGGCCAGCCATACGCAGCTGACCGCCGGGCACTTTGGCGATGCGCTGGAAGATCCGTCGTTCCTCGCGATGCTGGCCGCACTGGTGAACAGCGGGTACTGGTTCTTCGAGGACTGAGTACGTTTGTTCTTTTCCCGGTGACGCTCCAGCAGCGCCACCGGGCATTTCTCTACGCTTGTTTCGCGGTTAACTCGGCGATACGCACAATCACCTGCACTGTTTTTTCCATCCCTTCTAACGTCACAAATTCATGCTTGCCGTGGTAGTTGTAGCCGCCGGTAAACAGGTTCGGGCACGGCAGTCCCATAAAGGAGAGCTGGGCGCCGTCGGTGCCGCCGCGAATCGGCTTCAGCTGCGGTTCGATATCGCAATCTCGCATCGCCTGCTTCGCGACGTCGAGGATATACGGATGCGCGATCACCTTTTCTTGCATATTGTAATAACTGTCTTCAATGATCAGCTCAATGTAGCAATCCGGGTGCAGCCCTTTACCGACATTTTTGGCGATATCCATGATCTTGCGTTTCCGCGCTTCAAAACCTTCGCGGTCAAAATCACGGATGATGTAGTGCATATCAGCGCGATCCACGGTCCCTTTGATACTGGTGAGATGGTAGAACCCTTCATAACCCTCGGTCTGCTCCGGACTTTCGTCAGCCGGAACTTGTGCATGAATGCGGGCTGCCAGCGAAAGGGCATTAACCATCACCCCTTTCGCCGTTCCCGGATGCACGTTGTTGCCGACGATACGAATACTGACCGATGCGGCGTTGAAGTTTTCGAACTCCAGCTCGCCTACCCCGCCACCGTCGACGGTGTAGGCCCAGCGGGCGTTGAACGCCTCGACGTCAAAATGCTTCGCCCCTTTTCCCACCTCTTCGTCCGGGGTGAACGCGACGCGGATATCCCCGTGAGGCACGTTGCTGGCCTTCAGCACCGCCAGGGCGGTCATGATCTCTGCCACGCCCGCTTTATCATCCGCGCCGAGCAGCGTTTTGCCGTCGGTGGTGATCAGCGTCTGCCCGAGCAGCTGGTGCAACACCGGGAACATCACCGGGGACAGAACCTCATCGCCGATCCCCAATGCGATATCCCCGCCGCGATAATGCTCAACTATCTGCGGATTGACGTTTTTACCGCTAAAATCCGGTGAGGTATCGACATGGGAGATAAAACCAATGGCCGGAATATCGCCGTCAACGTTGGCCGGCAGCGTCCCCATCACCGTCCCTTTGTCACTGAGTGTGACGTTGACCAGGCCCAGATCGTCCAGCTGCGTCTTCAGCAGCTGTAACAGTTTCCATTGACCTTCGGTGCTCGGCACCTGACGGACCCCCGATTTAGATTGGGTATCCAGCGATACGTACTGTAAAAAACGCTCAAGTAATTTATCCATGCAGTCACCCTCACTTTTCGTGACAACATTATCAGTAAGCATCAAAACCCAAATATTGCGTCAGGTCACTTTTATCCCGTAAACGAGAATATTTCCCTTTAACGGACCGCCCGCTAATAAATGTAGCTTATCAATGGGTAACAAGGATTGGCGATTTCAACGGTTTACCGTAGAATGTTGGCCCTCATTAAGCGCCATCAAGGTGATTACCCACAACCCCTGCTGCGATAAGTCATTCACGGCATCGATATGGGACCGAATCAAAAAATTGAATACACAACCCGCTTCACTGTCACCGTTGGTGCAACTGGCCGGCATTGGTAAAAGTTTTGATGGTAAAACCGTCATTTCCGACCTCGATCTGACCATCAACAACGGCGAGTTTTTAACGCTGCTGGGCCCTTCGGGCTGCGGTAAAACGACAGTGCTTCGCCTTATCGCCGGGCTTGATACCGTCGACCACGGTCATATTCATCTCGAAAACCAGGACATTACCGACGTCCCTGCCGAACACCGCCACGTTAATACCGTCTTTCAGAGCTACGCCCTTTTCCCGCACATGACGGTATTTGAAAACGTCGCCTTTGGCCTGCGGATGCAGAAAACCCCGGCCAGCGATATCACCCCGCGCGTCACCGATGCCCTGCGCATGGTGCAGCTCGAAGCCTTTGCCCTGCGTAAACCGCACCAGCTTTCCGGCGGACAGCAACAGCGCGTCGCCATCGCCCGCGCGGTGGTCAACAAGCCGCGCCTGCTGCTGTTAGATGAATCCCTGTCCGCGCTGGATTACAAACTGCGCAAGCAGATGCAGAACGAATTAAAAGCACTCCAGCGCAAGCTCGGTATCACCTTTGTCTTTGTCACCCACGATCAGGAAGAGGCCCTGACCATGTCCGATCGCATCGTGGTGATGCGCGACGGCAAAATCGAGCAGGACGGCACGCCACGTGAAATCTACGAAGAGCCAAAAAACCTGTTTGTTGCCAGCTTTATTGGCGAAATCAATATTTTCAACGCGACGGTGATCGAACGCCTTGATGAGGAGCGCGTACGCGCCAGCGTCGAGGGACGGGAGTGCAATATTTCGGTGAAGTTTGCCGTCGAGCCGGGCCAGCCCCTGAACGTCCTGCTGCGGCCAGAGGATTTGCGCGTCGACGAAGTCCATGACGAAAGCGAAGCGGAAGGCCTTATAGGCTACATCCGCGAGCGCAACTACAAGGGGATGACCCTGGAGTCGGTGGTCGAGCTGGAGAACGGCAAGATGGTGACCGTCAGCGAATTCTTTAACGAAGACGATCCGGATTTTGACCACTCGCTCAATCAGAAAATGGTGATCAACTGGGTTGAAAGCTGGGAGGTTGTGCTGGCTGATGAACAACACAAGTAAGTTCCAGAATGTGGTGATTGCCACTGTCGTCGGTTGGCTTGTGCTGTTTGTCTTTTTACCCAACCTGATGATCATTGCCACCAGCTTTTTGACCCGCGACGATGCCAGTTTCGTCAAGCTGGTGTTTACGCTGGATAACTACACGCGCCTGCTGGATCAGCTCTATTTTCAGGTACTGCTGCACTCGCTCAACATGGCGGTGATAGCCACCCTCGCCTGCCTGGTGCTGGGCTATCCCTTTGCCTGGTTTCTGGCGACGCTGCCGCCAAAGGTGCGCCCGCTGCTGCTGTTTCTGCTGATCGTCCCCTTCTGGACCAACTCGCTGATCCGCATCTATGGCCTGAAGATCTTCCTCAGCACCAAAGGCTACCTGAACGCGTTTCTGCTCGAGCTTGGGGTGATCGACACACCGCTGCGCATTATGTACACCCCTGGGGCCGTGATTATCGGGCTGGTCTATATTTTGCTGCCGTTTATGGTGATGCCGCTGTACGCCAGCATTGAGAAGCTGGATAAACCCCTGCTGGAAGCGGCGAGGGATCTCGGGGCCAGCAAACTGCAGACCTTTCTGCGCATCATTGTGCCGCTGACCATGCCGGGGATTATTGCCGGCTGTCTGCTGGTGATGCTCCCGGCGATGGGCCTGTTCTTTGTCTCCGACCTGATGGGCGGGGCGAAAAACCTGCTGATTGGCAACGTTATTAAGAGTCAGTTCCTCAATATTCGCGACTGGCCGTTTGGCGCCGCCACCAGCATCACCCTGACGCTGGTGATGGGCCTGATGCTGCTGGTTTACTGGCGCGCCTCGCGCCTGCTGAACAAAAAGGTGGAACTCGAATGATCGGTCGACTGCTGCGCGGCGGTTTTATGGCCGCCATATATGCCTTTCTGTTTATTCCGATCATCATCCTGATCGTTAACTCGTTTAACAGCTCGCGCTTTGGCATCAACTGGCAAGGGTTTACCACCGACTGGTATCGCCTGCTGATGAATAACGACAGTCTGCTGCAGGCGGCGCAGCACTCGCTGACCATGGCGGTCTTCTCGGCGACGTTTGCCACGCTGATCGGTTCCCTGACCGCCGTGGCGCTGTACCGCTACCGTTTTCGCGGTAAGCCCTTTGTCAGCGGGATGCTGTTTGTGGTGATGATGTCGCCGGATATCGTGATGGCCATTTCGCTGCTGGTGCTGTTTATGCTGCTGGGCATACAGCTGGGCTTCTGGTCGCTGCTGTTCTCGCACATCACCTTCTGCCTGCCGTTTGTGGTGGTGACGGTTTACTCCCGTCTGAAAGGCTTTGACGTGCGGATGCTGGAGGCGGCGAAAGATCTGGGGGCCAGCGAAATCATCATCCTGCGCAAAATCATTCTGCCGCTGGCGATGCCCGCAGTGGCCGCCGGTTGGCTGCTAAGCTTTACCCTGTCGATGGATGACGTGGTGGTGTCGTCGTTCGTCACCGGACCCAGCTATGAAATTCTACCGTTGAAGATCTATTCGATGGTGAAAGTCGGCGTGTCACCCGAGGTGAACGCGCTGGCGACCATTCTGTTGGTGTTATCGCTGGTTCTGGTCATCGCCAGCCAGCTTATTGCTCGTGATAAAACAAAGAGCCTGGAGAAACAGGCTCGAATCTCAGGGGACGTTAAATGATTAAATGGTCACGCCACCTGCTCGCGGCAGGCGCTCTGGCAATCGGCATGAGCGCTGCGCACGCGGACGACAGCAAAACGCTCTACTTCTACAACTGGACCGAGTATGTGCCGCCAGGCCTGCTGGAGCATTTCACGAAAGAGACCGGCATCAAGGTGATTTATTCGACCTATGAGTCGAATGAGACCATGTACGCCAAGCTCAAAACTTACAAAGATGGGGCGTATGACCTGGTGGTGCCCTCCACCTATTTCGTCGACAAGATGCGCAAAGAGGGCATGATCCAGAAGATCGACAAAACGAAGCTCACCCACTTTGGCAACCTCGATCCTGAGATGCTCAACAAGCCATTTGACCCGGGCAATGACTACTCCATTCCCTATATCTGGGGTGCCACGGCGATTGGCATCAACCGTGACGAATTGGATCCAAAAAGCGTCACCCGCTGGGCCGATCTGTGGAAACCGGAGTACAAAGGCGGACTGCTGCTGACCGACGACGCGCGTGAAGTGTTCCAGATTGCGCTGCGCAAGTTAGGTTATTCCGGCAACACCACCGACCCAAAAGAGATTGAAGCGGCCTATCACGAGCTGCAAAAGCTGATGCCCAACGTCGCAGCGTTTAACTCAGATAATCCGGCCAACCCGTACATGGAAGGGGAAGTGAATCTGGGGATGGTGTGGAACGGCTCCGCCTATGTGGCGCGTCAGGCCGGCACGCCGCTGGAGGTGGTGTGGCCTGAGGAGGGCGGGATTTTCTGGATGGACAGCCTCGCAATCCCGACCAATGCTAAAAACGTTGAAGGTGCCCTGCTGCTGATCAACTTCCTGCTGCGCCCGGATGTGGCAAAACAGGTGGCAGAAACCATCGGCTACCCGACGCCAAACCTGGCGGCGCGCAAACTGCTGAGCCCGGAGGTGGCGAACGATAAATCGCTGTATCCGGACGCGAATATTATCAGCAAAGGCGAATGGCAGAATGATGTCGGCGACGCCAGCCGCCTGTATGAAGAGTATTACCAGAAGTTGAAGGCGGGTCGTTAATTTCGTACGGCCTGATGCCCTCTCCCACAGGGAGAGGGAGTAAAAGCACGTAGGCCGGGCAAGCACAATGATGCCGCCCGGCAAATCACAATGTCATAATCCCTTCAATAACTTATCTACAAACGCCGGTACCACGTCGCTCGCCAGTCCGTAGGCTTTCTCTTCGAACTCACTCCCGACCTGGCTCGGCTCCAGATTCAGCTCCACCGTGTGCGCCCCCTGCAGCTTCGCTTCGTGGACGAATCCGGCTGCCGGGTAAACGTGCCCGGAGGTGCCAATGGCGATGAACACATCGGCCATCGCCAGCGCACTATAGATGTCATCCATTCCCAGCGGCATTTCGCCAAACCAGACCACGTGCGGGCGCAGCGGTGCGGGAAACTGGCAGCAGTGGCATTTGTCATCGAGGGTCACATCGCCGGTCCAGTTCAACACCTGGCCGCTGCTGGCGCAGCGTACCTTCAGCAGTTCACCGTGCATGTGGATCACATTCTTATTACCGGCCCGTTCGTGCAGGTTATCGATATTCTGCGTCACCAGCAGAAAACGATCCCCCAGCGCCTCTTCCAGCGCCGCCAGCGCCAGATGGGCGGCATTAGGCGCCACCTCCGGCGACTGGAGCTGACGGCGACGGGCGTTGTAGAACGCCTGCACCAGCTGCGGATTACGGGCAAAGCCTTCCGGGGTGGCGACATCTTCCACCCGATGCTCTTCCCACAGCCCGTCGGCCGCACGGAAGGTACGAATGCCTGACTCGGCGGAGATCCCCGCGCCGGTCAGCACCACGACTCTGGGTTTTTCCATCAGTTCTGGCAACGCGGCGTCCTGGAAGAAGATCCGCTGGCGTAAGCGCTCACGCAAGCGACGTTTGTTTTTGCGAAAACGGCTGAGTCGATGTGACCGACGCGACAGCATAATAACCTCGTATGGCTAGCGGGTAAGATGAAGGAACGCGGCACCGCGCATTCCCCCGGCATCGCCATGTCGTGCGCGCTCAATGCGCGGCACGCGGGCAACCGGCAGCAGATGACGCGGTAAACGTCCTGACAGCCGTTCGGCGATCGCCGTAAAGTTCGATAGTCCCCCGCCGATCACCAGCAGGTCCGGATCGACGATGGTCAGAATATTACCAAGGCACACGGCCAGCAGATCGAGGTAGCGCTCAACGTGCTCGAGAGCCTGTTCATCTCCCTGTTCCCACAGGGCGATTATTTCTGGCGCCTGCCGTTTTTGATGATAGAAGTGTTCATAAAGCCATGCAAATCCACGGCCTGAAAGGTAATTTTCGATGCAACCGTGCTGACCGCAGCCACAGCGGATCAGCGGAAAATCGCGCCCGACCACCTCCAGCGCATCCACCGGCAGGCGAATATGACCAAACTCGCCGGTGATATAGCTGCGTCCGGTAATCGCTTTGCCGTCGACGACAATCCCGCCGCCGACGCCGGTGCCGAGGATCAGACCCATCACTAACGGATATTGCTGGAACTCGTCGTCCCAGGCTTCGGAGAGGGCAAAGCAGTTCGCATCGTTGTCGAGGCGCACGTCGCGCTCCAGCAGCGCGGTAAGGTCAGCGCGCAGCGGCTTTCCGCTGGCAGCCGGGACGTTGGCGGCATACAGTGTGCCATCGTCGGTTTCCGGCATCCCAGGAATACCAATCCCGACGCTACCTTTAACGCCGAAGCGGGTATCGGCCTGCGTCACCAGCGCGACAATCGCCGTTAAGAATTCATCGTAGCTTTCGCGGGGGGTGGGAACACGGGTTTCCCACTGCAGCTTCAGGTTGCTGTCAAACACGCCCAGCGCAATTTTGGTGCCGCCAATATCAAATCCGTAATACATAACGCATTCCTCTTTCTGATCCGGCGGCAACGCTCACCGGATCATGACGTAATTACTGGCCACTGAGCACCCTCGCCGGGTCAATTTTGCTTGCGCGACGTGCCGGATACCAGCTCGCCAACAGACTCAGCAACAGCGCCGTGACCAGTACATAAACGACATCCAGCCAGTGTAATTCTGACGGCAGGAAGTCAATAAAATAGATATCGCCTGACAGGAACTGATGGCCGATCAGCGCTTCAATTCCGTTAATGATTGGCGTCAGTTGCAGTGAAACCACCACCCCGATTACCACGCCGCACAGGCTGCCCAGCAGGCCCGCCAGCAGACCGTACCAGACGAAGATGGCGCGAATAAGACCGTCCTTCGCGCCGAGGGTGCGCAGCACGGCAATGTCGCCGCTCTTGTCTTTTACCGCCATCACCAGGGTGGAGACGATGTTAAAGCAGGCCACGCCGATCACCAGTACCATCGCCAGATACATGATGGCGCGGATCATCTGGATGTCGCGGTACATATAGCCGTACGTGCCGATCCAGCTCTTGATGTAGACGTAGCTGTTAGTCACTTCCCCGGCGTCGCGCACCAGCTTGTTGGCGTTAAAAACGTCGTTGACCTTGATGGCAATGCCGGTCACGCTGCTGCCCATATCCAGATACTGGCGCGCATCTTCGATGGGGACCATCGCAAAGCTATGATCGAGCTGGCCGCTCAATTGCAGAATGCCCGCGACGTGCAGGCGCACGCGCTTCGGCTGCTGCAGCTTATGGTCGGCACTGGCGTTGGGGATCATGATTGACACCCAGTCGCCCTGCTTCACTTTCAGCGCGTCGGCCACGCCCTTACCGATAATAATCTGCTGCTCGCCCGCCTTAAAGCTGGCCCATGCGCCGTCTTTAATAAACTGCGGCAGCGCGCTGAGCTTCTCCTCCTGGCGCGGGTTCACCCCTTTCACCTGGATAGCGCGCAGGTTGGCCCCGCTCTCCATCAGCCCGGTAAAGTTGATATACGGCGCTGCGGCGGCAATGCCCGGTACTTTTTCGACTTTGTTCAGGGCCTCGTTCCAGTTAGTCCACGGTTGGTTAACCGGCTCGATTTCACCGTGCGGCACCACCGCCAGAATGCGGTTATTCAGCTCACGCTCGAAGCCGTTCATGGCGCTCAGGCCGACGATCAGCACCGCCACGCCCAGCGCAATACCCACGGTAGAGATAACGGAAATGAGCGATACCATGCCGCCGCGACGGCGGCCCCGGCTAAAACGCAGGCCGATGAGTAACGATAACGGTGAAGCCATTAATCTGCCCCCATCAGGGTCAGCTCGGCGTTCAGGCGACCGTCACGCATCTCCAGCTGGCGGGACATGCGTTTTGCCAGCTGTAAATCGTGCGTCACCACCAGGAAGGCGGTGCCCTGCGAAGCGTTCAACTCGCCAATCAGCTGGAAGATACTGTCGGCGTTGCGGGCATCAAGGTTGCCGGTCGGTTCATCCGCCAGCACCAGTCGCGGGTTGTTGACCAGCGCACGGGCAATCGCCACGCGCTGACGCTCACCGCCGGAGAGTTCAGAAGGACGATGATTACCACGATGGCCGAGGCCGACCGCTTTCAGCATATCGCTGGCGCGGGCGTTGATCTCCGCCGGTTTCTTTTTGCCAATCAGCAGCGGCATCGCCACGTTTTCCAGGGCGGTAAAATCCGGCAGCAGGTGGTGGAACTGATAGATAAAGCCCAGCTCCCGGTTACGCAAATCGGCCTTCGCACTTGAGGACATGGCGCTCAGCGGCGTGCCGGAGAACACCACGTCACCGGAGGTAGGCGTATCCAGCCCACCCAGCAGGTGCAGCAAGGTACTTTTCCCGGAGCCTGAGGTGCCGACAATCGCCATCATCTCCCCTTCCCCGACGTTGAAGCTGACATTGTGCAGGACATCCGTCTGCACCGTGCCTTCCTGATAGCGTTTGCACAGGTTGTCGCATTGCAACAGGATCTTATTCATAGCGTAAAGCCTCAGCGGGTTGGGTGGCGGCAGCGCGCCAGGAAGGATAAAGCGTGGAGAGTAACGCAACGGCCATCGCGACCAGCGCAATGCCCACTACCTGCAGCGGCTCAATGGCCACCGGCAGGGCTGCACCGTCGAGAAGCGCGCCGATTACCGGCATCAGATTATTGAGCTGGCTGGCCAGCAAGGTGCCCAGCACCGCCCCAAGCAAGGCCCCGACGATACCGGCGCTGGCCCCCTGGACCATAAACACCGCCATGATCTGCCGGGGTGTGAGCCCCTGGGTTTGCAGGATCGCCACTTCGCCCTGCTTCTCCATCACCATCAGGCCCAGCGAGGTAATGATGTTAAAGGCGGCTACGGCGACTATCAGGCTCAGCAGCAGGCCCATCATGTTTTTTTCCATGCGTACGGCCTGGAACAGCTCGCCCTTACGCTCGCGCCAGTCCTGCCATTTGGTGCCTTCCGGCAGTTTTTGCTGACTTAAGACGTCGACCTTCAGCGGCTCGTTCAGCCACAGACGCCAGCCGGTAATATTGCCGAGCGGGTAGCGCATCAGGCGTGACGCGTCCTGGATATTGACCAGCATCTGGTAGCCGTCCACTTCACTGCTGGCGGCAAAGGTCCCAATCACGTTAAACAGACGCTGGCTCGGCAGACGCCCCATCGGGGTGAACTGGCTGGCAGAGGGCACCATCACCCGCAGCTGATCGCCGCGGTTGACCCCCAGCTGACCTGCCAACTGCTCGCCCAGAATGACGTTGTACTGGCCGGGGGCCAGATCGCTCTGCTTGACGTTCACCAGATACGGCGTCAGGGGATCTTTTTGTGCCGGGTCGATGCCAAGCATCACCCCCACCGCCACGCTGCGCGCGCTTTGCAGCACCACGTCGCCGGAGACGATCGGTGCCACGCGGCTTACGCCCTGCAGCTTGACTGCGCTTTCGGGCAGCTGCTGCGGGTTAACCGAGCCGGTAGAAGATGAAAGAATGGCCTGCGGCATCAGCCCCAGAATGTTGTTTTGCAGCTCGCGCTCAAAGCCGTTCATGACGGAGAGAACCGTCACCAGTGCCATCACGCCAAGCGTAATGCCAATGGTAGAAAGCCAGGAGACAAAGCGACCGAATCGGTCCGCGGCGCGCCCACGCATATAACGCAGGCCTATGAATAGTGCGACAGGTTGGTACATGAAATCCGTCTGTTTGCTGAGAGCAGACCCGTGAGTATATAAGCGAATCCGCCAGGGGTAAATGACTGAAACCCGGTGCTTTACTAATCATTAATCCGAAAAAACACGTTAAATCAGCAGCGTAGACAGCGATTCAACCTCCCCTGCCTCGCGACGCAGCCTGCACCTTTTCTGAAAATCGTCCGGATACAGACTCTTACCGATTACATCCCGCGCGTTGACCCACAACATGACCGGTTACTTTTATGGCAAAACAGGATTCGGTAGGCAATGAAACAAAAAGCATTATGGATTAATCAGATCAAAGGGCTCTGCATCTGCCTGGTGGTAATCTATCACTCGGTGATCACCTTTTATCCCCATCTGGATGCGCTGCAGGCCCCGCTGTCGACGCTGCTCGCCAAATGCTGGGTCTATTTTAATCTCTATCTGGCACCGTTTCGCATGCCGGTATTCTTCTTTATTTCGGGCTATCTGATCCGCCGTTACATTGACGACGTCGACTGGAAAACCTGCGTCAATAAAAGGCTGTGGAGCATTATCTGGGTGCTGGCGCTGTGGGGCGTATTGCAGTGGCAGGCGCTGACCCATCTGAATGCGTGGCTGGCACCGGAACGCGATCTCAGTAGCGCGTCGAACGCCGCCTACGCCGACTCGCTGATGGGCTTTATCACCGGGATGCTCACCGCCAGCACCAGCCTGTGGTACCTCTACGCGCTGGTGGTCTATTTCACACTGTGCAAACTGCTGCACCGCTGGAAGCTGCCGCTGATTGGCCTGCTGGCGCTGGTCAGCATCGCGATTAATTTCCTGCCGCTGCCGTGGTGGGGAATGAACAGCGTGGTGCGTAATATGGTCTATTACAGCCTGGGCGCCTGGTACGGCATGCAGTTGATGACGTGGATGCAAACCCGCGTCTGGCGCCGCGACGGGCTGGCGGTGGCCGCCTTTGGGCTGGTCTCGGTTGCGCTGTGGTTCGCCAACGTTCCCCTGCCGCTGTCGCTGCTGTCGATTCTGCTGATCATGACCGTGTTTTACCGCTTTGAGCAGCGCTACGCCGTGCAGCCTGACAACCTGCTGAACGTGGTGGGCTCTAACACCATTGCGATTTACACCACTCACCGCATTCTGATTGAAGGGGCCAGCCTGGTGCTGATCGGCGAGCTGAACGCGGGCCGCTGGCCGGTGTGGGCCGAACTGACGCTGATCCTGGTCTATCCGTTCGTCAGTTTGCTGGCCTGCACGCTGGTAGGACTGGGGGCGCGCAAGCTCTCCAGCGCCCTGATGGGGGATATTTTCTTTAGCCCGCCCGCGCGTCCTGCACCGGCTCAGGCTGCGCGCTAACGCCCGACTTCACGCTGCGTGCGGTTCGGGTTTGCTAATGCAAAACGATCAAGGATAATAAAGACATTGTGTATCAGTGATATGCCCATAAGAGATCCTGACAAAGCCATGCCTGAACAATATCGTTTTACCTTGCCCGGCAAAGCGGGCGACCAACGCCAGTTGGGTGAACTCACGGGTGCGGCCTGCGCCACGCTGGTTGCCGAGATTGCAGAGCGCTATCCAGGGCCAGTGGTGTTGGTTGCGCCGGACATGCAAAACGCCCTGCGCCTGCATGATGAAATCCGCCAGTTTACCGATCATCTGATCACCAGCCTGGCCGACTGGGAGACGTTGCCCTACGACAGTTTCTCGCCGCACCAGGAAATTATCTCCTCGCGGCTCTCCACGCTGTATCAGCTGCCGACCATGCAGCGCGGCGTGCTGATTGTGCCGGTCAATACCCTGATGCAGCGCGTCTGCCCGCACAGCTATCTGCACGGGCATGCGCTGGTGATGAAAAAAGGCCAGCGTCTCTCAAGGGATGCCCTGCGCGTCCAGCTCGACAGCGCCGGTTATCGCCATGTGGATCAGGTGATGGAGCACGGGGAATACGCCACCCGCGGCGCCCTGCTCGACCTGTTCCCGATGGGCAGCGCCCAGCCCTATCGCCTGGATTTCTTCGATGATGAAATCGACAGCCTGCGCCTGTTTGATGCCGATACCCAGCGTACGCTGGAGGAAGTTGAGGCCATTAACCTGCTGCCTGCCCACGAGTTCCCGACCGACAAAACCGCCATCGAGCTGTTCCGCAGCCAGTGGCGCGATAAGTTTGAGGTCAAACGCGATGCGGAGCATATCTATCAGCAGGTGAGCAAAGGTACGCTGCCTGCGGGGATCGAATACTGGCAGCCGCTGTTCTTTAGCGAGCCGCTGCCAGCGCTGTTCAGCTACTTCCCGGCCAATACGCTGGTGCTCAACACCGGCGATCTGGAGGCCAGCGCCACCCGCTTTGAGAGTGAGACCCGTGCGCGCTTTGAGAATCGCGGCGTTGATCCGATGCGCCCGCTGCTGGAGCCGGAGCTGCTGTGGCTGCGCACCGACGAGCTGTTCAGCGAGCTCAAGCGCTGGCCGCGCGTGCAGCTCAAAACCGGCAATCTGCCGGACAAAGCCGCCAACACCAACCTGGCCTATCAGGCCTTACCGGATCTGGCCGTGCAGGCGCAGAACAAATCCCCGCTGGATAACCTGCGTAAGTTCCTCGAAGCCTTTACCGGACCGGTTGTCTTCTCGGTGGAGAGCGAGGGGCGTCGCGAGGCATTGGGCGAACTGTTAGGCCGCATCAAGCTGGCGCCGAAGCGGATCCTGCGTCTCGACGAGGCCAGCGGTAACGGCCGCTATCTGATGATCGGCGCGGCCGAACACGGGTTTATCGATACGCTGAATAACCTGGCGCTAATCTGCGAAAGCGATCTGCTGGGCGAACGCGTGGCGCGCCGTCGTCAGGACAGCCGTCGCACCATTAACCCGGATACGTTGATCCGCAACCTGGCGGAGCTGCATCCGGGTCAGCCGATTGTCCATCTGGAACACGGCGTGGGCCGCTATGCGGGGATGACCACCCTGGAGGCCGGTGGCATCAAGGCCGAATACCTGATGCTGATTTATGCGAACGACGCCAGGCTGTACGTACCGGTGTCGTCGCTGCATCTGATTAGCCGCTACGCGGGCGGAGCGGAAGATAATGCCCCGCTGCACAAGCTCGGGAGCGATGCCTGGACGCGGGCGCGGCAAAAAGCGGCGGAAAAAGTGCGTGACGTGGCGGCCGAGCTGCTGGATATCTACGCCCAGCGGGCGGCGAAAACCGGCTATGCCTTTAAGCACGATCGCGAGCAGTATCAGCTGTTCTGCGACAGCTTCCCGTTTGAAACCACTCCGGATCAGGCCCAGGCGATTAACGCGGTACTGAGTGATATGTGCCAGCCGTTGGCGATGGACAGGCTGGTGTGCGGCGACGTGGGCTTCGGTAAAACCGAAGTCGCAATGCGCGCCACCTTCCTGGCAGTGGAGAACAACAAGCAGGTGGCGGTGCTGGTACCGACCACCCTGCTGGCGCAGCAGCATTATGATAACTTCCGTGACCGCTTCGCCAACTGGCCAGTGCGCATCGAGATGCTGTCGCGTTTTCGCAGCGCCAAAGAGCAGGCACTTATTCTGGAGCAGGCCAGCGAAGGCAAAATCGACATTCTGATCGGCACCCATAAACTGCTGCAAAGCGACGTGAAATGGAAAGATCTGGGCCTGCTGATTGTCGATGAAGAGCACCGCTTTGGCGTGCGCCACAAAGAGCGCATCAAAGCGATGCGCGCCGACGTGGACATCCTGACCCTTACCGCCACGCCGATCCCGCGCACGTTGAATATGGCGATGAGCGGCATGCGCGACCTGTCGATTATCGCCACCCCACCCGCCCGTCGTCTGGCGGTGAAAACCTTTGTCCGTGAGTACGATAGTCTGGTGGTGCGCGAGGCAATCCTGCGTGAAGTGCTGCGCGGCGGCCAGGTCTATTACCTCTATAACGACGTTGAGAATATCCAGAAAGCGGCAGACAAACTGGCCGAGCTGGTGCCGGAGGCGCGGATCGCCATCGGTCACGGCCAGATGCGCGAACGCGAGCTGGAACGGGTGATGAACGATTTCCACCACCAGCGTTTTAACGTGCTGGTCTGCACCACCATTATCGAAACCGGGATCGATATTCCTACCGCCAACACCATCATTATTGAACGGGCGGACCACTTTGGGCTGGCGCAGCTGCACCAGCTGCGTGGTCGTGTCGGACGCTCGCACCATCAGGCCTACGCCTGGCTGATGACCCCACACCCGAAAGCAATGACCACCGATGCGCAAAAGCGCCTTGAAGCCATCGCCTCGCTGGAAGATTTGGGCGCAGGCTTTGCGCTGGCGACGCACGACCTCGAGATCCGCGGTGCGGGCGAGCTGCTCGGGGAAGATCAGAGCGGCTCGATGGAGACCATCGGCTTCTCGCTGTATATGGAGCTGCTGGAAAACGCCGTCGATGCCCTGAAAGCCGGGCGCGAGCCGTCGCTGGAAGATCTCACCAGCCAGCAGACCGAAGTGGAGCTGCGGATGCCTGCCCTGCTGCCGGATGATTTTATCCCTGACGTGAATACCCGCCTGTCATTCTACAAACGCATTGCCAGCGCCAAAGACGAAGCCAGCCTCGACGAGATTAAAGTGGAGCTGATCGACCGCTTTGGTCTGCTGCCGGATGCGGCACGCAACCTGCTGGATATCGCCCGTTTACGCCAGCAGGCGCAGAAGCTGGGGATCCGTAAGCTGGAGAGCCATGATAAAGGCGGCGTGATTGAGTTTGCCGAGAAGAACCACGTCGATCCGATGTGGCTGATTGGCCTGCTGCAGAAACAGCCCCAGCATTACCGGCTGGATGGCCCGACGCGGCTGAAATTCACCCAGGATCTGGCGGAACGCAAAACGCGCATGGACTGGGTACGCACCTTCGTCCGTCAGCTCGAAGAGAACACCGTTGCCTGACGGATGGTCGGGTGAGTGCTTGCACTCACCCGACTTTATTCTCCCGCACAATTTACAAACTCTTTGCACTTCACCTGGATTTCCCGACACACCCATTGGCCATAATTATTGATTAACGTTCAGATAACAATAATCTTTATTGCTGTGGATGCTGGTGATGATGACCTCTTCGCGTTTTACCCGTTGGATAACGCTGGCTGCGCTGCTGGCGACGGTGGCTCTTTCCCTGCCCGCGCGTGCCAATACCTGGCCTCTTCCCCCTGCCGGGAGTCGGTTAGTGGGCGAAAACCGCTTTCATGTGGTGGAAAATGACGGCGGCTCGCTGGAAGCGATTGCCAAAAAATACAACGTCGGTTTCCTGGCGCTGCTGCAGGCCAACCCGGGCGTTGACGCCTACGTGCCGCGCGCAGGCTCGGTGCTGACCATTCCGTTACAGACCCTGCTGCCCGATGCCCCGCGGGAAGGGATCGTGATTAACCTCGCCGAACTGCGCCTCTACTATTACCCACCGGGTAAAAATGAGGTCACGGTTTACCCGATCGGCATCGGTCAGCTCGACAGCGACACCCTGACGCCAACGATGGTGACCACCGTGTCGGACAAACGCGCCAACCCAACCTGGACCCCGACGGCCAATATCCGCGCCCGCTATAAAGCCCAGGGTATTGATTTGCCTGCCGTAGTCCCTGCCGGACCGGAAAACCCGATGGGCCATCACGCGATCCGCCTTGCGGCCTATGGCGGGGTATATCTGCTGCACGGGACCAATGCTGACTTTGGTATTGGTATGCGCGTGAGTTCAGGCTGCATTCGCCTGCGTGATGGTGATATCGAGACGCTGTTCCGCGTGATCCAGCCAGGCACCAGGGTCAATATCATGAATACGCCGATTAAGGTCTCTGAAGAGCCGGGCGGTGTTCGCCTTGTCGAGGTGCATCAGCCGCTGTCGAAACAGCTTAATGACGATCCGCAAACCCTGCCGATTGTGCTGAATGCCGCAATGCAGAGCTTTAAAGCCAGCGCTGATGAGGCGGTAATGGAGCGTGCTCTGGAGGCGCGTGCCGGGATGCCGATTGACGTGACCCGTCATTCTGAAATCCAGTCGCTGTAATATTTTACGCAAAAAAAACGCTCTGCCTGGGCAGAGCGTTTTTTTATCGCAGTGGCATAAGAGGGTTATGCACTGCTTATTTGTAGATAACCGCAGTACCGTGCAGGTTGTTCGGGCCGGTAACAGAGGTGATACGGAACGATTTCGCACCCATTTCATCGGCTTTTTGCGCCAGCTGGCTTTCCAGTGAACTCAGATTAGTCCCGGCATTCGCCGAGATGGTGCCAAGTTTCTGTTGATCGGCAGGCGTGGCCTGTACCTGAACGGCAGCAAAGCTGGCAAATGAGAGTGAGCTCAGTACGGTAGCGGCGATCAGCATTTTTACGTTTTTCATATTTATTACCTTAATTGCAGATGACAGGGAGGTCGTAAGAATTAACTTAACGATCGATAACCAAATGATAAGTGTGATCCGGGTCACGCGTCAAATTATTTTTATAACGACCGTTAAAATAAATTCAAAAGCGTTAAAATTCATATTGATATAAAGAGAAGTTTTTTATGCAATCAGCGCTGGTCGTCACCCTGGATTATTTTTATAATGGTCGTTCAACAAACCAACAGAGGTACAACGGCTGATGACAACCGACGACACGCGTTGCGTAAAAAAAAGCCGTGGCCGACCAAAAGTGTTCGACAGGGACGCGGCGCTCGATAAGGCTATGACGCTGTTCTGGCAGCACGGGTACGAAGCGACTTCGCTTGCCGATCTTGTGGAAGCGACCGGGGCCAAAGCGCCGACGCTGTATGCTGAATTTACCAATAAAGAGGGGCTGTTCCGTGCGGTGCTGGATCGCTATATCACCTGCTTCGCCGCCCGCCACGAAGCCCAGCTGTTTTGCGAAGAGAAGCGCGTAGAACAAGCGCTGGAAGATTATTTCACGGCCGTCGCCACCTGCTTTACCAGCAAAGAGACGCCGGCGGGCTGCTTTATGATCAACACCTCTGCGACGCTTGCTGCTGCATCAAAAGAGATTGCTCATACGGTGAAATCCCGGCATGCGATGCAGGAAGAGACGCTGGGCCAGTTTTTGTTCCAGCGCCAGCAACGCGGTGAGATCCCCGCCGGATGTGATCCTAAAGCCCTGGCACAGTATCTGAGCTGTATTTTACAGGGCATGTCGATCAGCGCCCGCGAAGGCGCAAGCCTGGAGAATTTGCAGAAGATTACGCGCATGACCCTGCGCCTGTGGCCTGAACTGCTAAAAGCCTGACGATTCAGGGCGGTACCCCGCCCTGATCTTATCCTGCCTGCTCGGCTTTGCCGAAAACTCGCTAAAACCGATCCCCTCTCGTCAACCACCTGCTATTCTTAACGAGTGATAATTGTTCTGCTAATGATTAGCGGAAATTAACCACGGAACCTGCTTTTCTGGCTAATCACATTCAGAAGGAGAATAGACATGATTTTACTATTACCATTGATTAAGGTGTTGATAGTAATCACTGTGTTATTCGGTCTCTGGGTTTTATGTGGTGGTTCAGTTTTATTTGCTTTTGTCTCCGTACTGATTACGGGATTTTTGCTACTGCGACAGTATAACGATTTTGACCTGTAACCACTGTAACCCAGCCCTGCCTTAAGAAAGACCTTGTCTTTGCCGCGCTATGCGTGGGCATGAGAAGGTCTTTTTTTATGCACAAAAAAAGCTCCCCAGCCTGAGCGAATGGGGAGCCAAGTGCAGAGAACAGATTTTTTTATGCTTTGTTATTCAGTACCAGCTGACCTTCATTGTTCAGCGGAATTTGCGTGCCGGGGTCTTTATCCATGCGGATTTTGCCCTGCTGATCGCCAATTTTGTACGTCACATCGTAACCGAGCATTTTTTCCGATTTGTCATACACGGTTTTACAGCGCTGCTGCGTGGTGGTGTAGGTGTCACGATCCTGCATAGCGCCCTGAACCTGATGACCGGCATAGCCGCCCCCCAACGCACCAGCTACGGTGGCGATATCTTTCCCACGCCCCCCGCCAAACTGATGACCAATCACGCCGCCCGCTACCGCGCCCAGCACGGAACCGGCAATCCGGTTTTCATCCTGTACAGGACGTCGGTGCGTCACGGTGACGTTACGGCACTCCTGGCGCGGAGATTTAACCGTCTCTTTAATCGGGGTCGCCGAAACGACCTGTGCATACTGCGGGCCACGCTCAAACACATTCAGACTGGCAACTGCCGCCACGCCTAACGCGGCAACCACGCCAATCCCTATACCTGCCACCATGGATTTATTCACGGGACAACCTCCTTTTTATTGCTATTGGTAACAATTCTGCAACCAAAGAGGGGTAATCGCAAATCAGATAAGGGCGCAAAAATGGGGGAACAAGCGGGAAAACGGCGTGATTCAGAGAACTCTTAGCCTGTGAAAGGCATTGTGCAGAGCGATATGCTGTAAAAAGCCCCTCCGGCGCGTGCGGAGGGGCGCAGGGATCAGTGCAGCTTCAGGCGCGGACGGATCACCCGGTTGATACTGCCCACCAGCATCATCAGCCCGGTTTTGAAGTAACCGTGTAGCGCGACCTGGTGCATACGGTACAGCGAGATGTAGACGAAGCGTGCAATACGCCCTTCCACCATCATCGAGCCACGCATCAGGTTACCCATCAGGCTGCCGACGGTTGAGAAGTTAGACAGCGACACCAGAGAGCCGTGGTCTTTGTAGACGTAGGTCTTCAGGGTTTTGCCCTTCTCCTGGGCGAGGATGTTATGCAGCGCCAGGCTGGCCATCTGGTGTGCGGCCTGGGCGCGCGGTGGCACAAATCCGCCTTCCGGACGGGCACAAGAGGCGCAGTCGCCGATGGCGTAGATATTCGGATCGCGCGTCGTTTGCAGCGTCGGTTCCACCACCAGCTGGTTAATGCGGTTGGTTTCCAGACCACCGATCTCTTTCATGAAATCAGGCGCTTTAATGCCCGCCGCCCAGACCATCAGATCGGCTTTGATGTGCTCGCCATCTTTGGTGTGCAGGCCGTGTTCATCGGCGCTGGTGACCATTGTCTGGGTCAGGACACGCACGCCCATCTTGGTCAGCTCGCTGTGTGCAGCGCTGGAGATTCGCGGCGGCAGCGCAGGCAGAATACGCTCACCCGCTTCCACCAGCGTTACGTTCAGCGCGTCGTTGGTCAAACCTTTGTAACCATAGCTGTGCAGCTGTTTCACCGCGTTATGCAGTTCGGCAGAGAGCTCAACGCCGGTCGCACCGCCGCCGACGATGGTAATGTTGACCTTGCCATTCGCGCCGAGGTTATTGGAGTATTTCAGGAACAGGTTCAGCATTTCCTGGTGGAAACGACGCGCCTGGTGCGGGTTGTCGAGGAAGATGCAGTGCTCTTTCACGCCCGGGGTGTTGAAGTCGTTGGAGGTACTGCCCAGCGCCATTACCAGGGTGTCGTACGCCAGCTTGCGCTCCGGCACCAGCAGCTCGCCCTTCTCATCGCGCAGCTCCGCCAGGGTAATGGTTTTGCTTTCACGGTTGATGTCCATCACTGAACCCAGCTGGAACTGGAAATCGTGGTTGCGCGCATGCGCCAGATAGCTCAGCGCATCCACGCCCTCATCCAGAGAGCCGGTGGCCACTTCGTGCAGCAGCGGTTTCCACAGATGGCTATGGTTGCGATCAACGAGCGTAACTTTGGCTTTTTTACCGCGTCCGAGTTTTTTACCCAGCTGCGTAGCCAGTTCTAAGCCGCCAGCACCGCCGCCCACAATCACTATCTTTTTCAATGGCGTAGTCAACGTGACCCCCTCAAATTATTAACCAATTGTTAACTAAAAGTTATAAAAATAACCTTTAGTTAACAACAAGTTACAGCACTGAAACCATTCAACTGCCATGAGAATAACATGATCGGTGCATTGGTCATACCAAAATTGATGTGCGTCAAGTTTTGCCGCTTGAAAATTAATCAAGCTTAGCAAAAAGAAAACCCGGCTAACGTTTCGTTGCCGGGTTTAGATGAAAAAGCGAGGGGATTAACCTAAGGTTTTAAAGGCCTTGATGCGCTGCAGGTGCGGGGCGATATTCTTGAACTTATGCGTCTGCTGTTCATCCCAGACAATTTCATAGTAGTGGTGCAGTAACTCCGCCGAGCGCGAACTGTTAAGGGCTTCGTCGCTGCGGGAGAGGATCACCAGGCAGCGATCGCGGTTCTTCTCGCGGAAGTTGCTCACGCATTTGGTGGCGATATCCACATACTCTTCCGGCCGGTCGATTTTGCCCTCCATGTTCTCATTCGGGAACAGGTTCGGGTTGAACACCACCTGGCGGATATCACACAAGAAGCCAATACGCTCCGCCCAGTATCCCCCCAGGCCGACGCCGCAAATCAACGGACGCTCATCAACGTTTAGCTGCAGCATTTTGTCCACTTCTTTCAGCAGATGCTGCATATCGTGTTTCGGATGACGCGTGCTGTAGCTAATCAGCCGTACATCCGGATCAATAAACTGCAACTGCAGGACTTTCTCGTGATTACCGGGACTGTTCGAATCAAAACCGTGCAAATAGATGATCATCGTATCCTCGCCACACTACGCTTACCAGGAAGGGTTACTGCTCCGCTTTATGCGCCTGCCATTGCTCATGAAGCGCCTCAAGCTGCGCATTCACGGTTTTCCAGCGTGCGGAATCCCGCAGCTCCTGACGGCTAAAAGAACCTTTATGATACAATTGTGTAACACGCTCAGCATTGATCGGCGACAGGTTATCCAACACGCTGACGGCACCTTTACGATTATTGCAGACCAGGATCATATCGCAACCCGCATCCAGCGATGCCTGACCGCGTTCCGCGTAGCTCCCCATAATTGCCGCCCCTTCCATCGACAGATCGTCAGAGAAAATCACACCGTTAAAGCCCAGCTCCTGACGCAGCACGGTTTTTAGCCAGTGTGGCGAGCCGCTGGCCGGGCGCGGATCGACATCGGTGTAGATCACATGCGCAGGCATAATGGCATCAAGCTTGTTGTCGCTGATAAGCGAGCGGAAGACAGACATGTCTCTGGCGCGGATCTGCGCCTCAGCGCGCGGATCGCGCGGGGTCTCTTTATGCGAGTCCGCCGTCACGGCACCGTGACCCGGGAAATGTTTGCCGGTGGTTTTCATTCCGGCATCATGCATGCCGTCAATAAAGCGGGTCGCCATCTGCAGCGCTTTTTGCGGCTCGTCATGATAAGCACGCTCACCGATGGCGGCACTGATATGCCCGACGTCGAGCACCGGGGCAAAGCTGATATCAATATCCATGGCGATCATCTCGCTGGCCATCAGCCAGCCTGCATCCTGCGCCAGTTTACCGCCCTCTTCCATCCCGAGCAGCGCAGCAAACGACTGGGCAGCCGGCAGACGGGTAAAGCCATCGCGAAAACGCTGTACCCGACCGCCTTCCTGATCCACGGCCACCACCAGACGGTGATGCGAAGCGTCGCGGATCTGGCGAACCAGCTCGCGCAGCTGCGCGGGATCGTGATAATTGCGGGTAAACAGGATCAAGCCCCCTACCTGCGGATGCGCCAGAATTTCACGCTCTTCCGCATCCAGCTCATAACCTTCCACATCCAACATGACCGGACCCACACACACCTCCCTTATTCCATTTTTGATAACTGGCGCCAACTTGCATCGGCCAGTGCAATAAATTGTTTGTCTTGCGTTTGCTGCCAGCGCAGCTCAAACCAGCCCGCCATCAGCATCTGTACCCAGGGGCGCCAGCGCGCCACCTGACGCTGTAGCAGGGTTAAATCCAGCTTTGCGGCTTGCGCATAGGCGGCCAGCAGGTGCTGACGCTGCGCGCTATTGTCGGTCCAGACGCTGGCAAGCTCCAGCGCAATGTCACCGTCGCCCGCATATTCCCAGTCCAGCAGCCGGGGCCCTGACCGGGTGATGACGATATTACCTGCATGCACATCCATATGCAGTGGCGCCAGTCTCAAAGGTCGCGGCTCGCCCCGTTTTTGCAGCCGTTTATACCATCGTAGCCACGACGGTGTACGCCGGGAGGGCGAAGCCTGCAGCCAGTATTGCTCCAGCAGCGGCATCAGGGTGATGCGCCAGCCAAACGGCGGCTGCTGATGCAGATGAATAAGCATTGCGACAAGCTCAGGGGCGGGTGGCAGCGCGGGGGCGACATCACCGGCCAGA
This sequence comes from Silvania hatchlandensis, assembly GCF_025564065.1. GTDB lineage: Bacteria > Pseudomonadota > Gammaproteobacteria > Enterobacterales > Enterobacteriaceae > Enterobacter > Enterobacter hatchlandensis. The sequence continues at coordinate 371,317 of NZ_JAMGZK010000053.1, forward strand.
TAGTCAACCGCCAGCCAGTCGGGGCTGAAAAAGTGCGGCCTGGGTGCAAGGTCGGCGGGAAGATGGCGTAGCGCGTGATACTGGCGGCGAAAATGGGCCCGCGTGGCAAGCCCGGCATGATACTGACGCAGCACCAGACGGTGCGAATCATGCTCAATAATGCAACTCGCGCCGCTCAGCCCGGGATGGGCCTGCGGCGCGAGAAGACGATAGTGCGGGAAAAAGCGCGACATCAGCGTGTCGCGCGTCAGATTACTGTTGCTGAACTGCACCTTTACCTGACCAGATAATTTCACCTGTCTGAACCAGCATCAGCTGCATTTGCAGGGCTGGCGCGTTGACGTTGCCGGTCGCACTGGAGTAAAGCACGTACTGCGCGCCCACGTTGCGGGCAATGCCGATAGCTTTACTGCGCGATCCGAGGCTGTCCTGCGGTGAAAGGCCTAACTGCTGCTTGGCCACACCCAGCTGCTGGGCCGACACCAGAGTAAATTTCCCGTTGTTCGCCAGCGCATTGCGCAGGGTTTCCGTCGCTTCACCGGCGTTCAGGCTGCCATTGGTGCGGTTATTGACGCTATCCACCAGCAGCACGCTGCCTGCGGTAACGCCCTGGGCCTGCAGCATTTTACCCACCATCGGCTGCATCGCACCGTTCCAGTCGTAATGACGTTCGCGCGGCGCAGGCTGAGCGGTGGCATCCGGATGTTCAATCGGACCCGGCTGCGACGGTACCGTTGGCACGCTTGGCACCACCGGGACCGGCTGCGTCGGCTGAACCGGCTGCTCGGTGCCCGGCTTCACTTCTTCTACCGGCGCAGGTGGCTGCTCAGTGCGGCTAATACAGCCCGACAGGAAAAGTGCAAAAGCCGTGACGAGCGCGTAACGACTGATGTTTTTAATCAAGGTTCACCCCTCAAAGATATAGATAAAGTCTGACCTTATGCGCACCCAGATAATTCGCGCTGCCGTACAGCGTGATCGCCGATCTTGCCGGGAGAGTCACGCTGCGCGGCGCCTCAAGCGGGTGCATTTCCAGGCCTCTGGCGTCATACCAGAAAAAACGGTAATGGACGGTAACCGGCTCATCTCTTTCATTAAACAGCGAAGAGGACGCGGACGGATTGGTGTCGCTCACCGTCAGCGAAGGTTGGTCGGCGGTGATCCCGGCCGCCAGCACGGATGATTCCATGACCAGCGTCTGATCGTCATTGACCGGTATTGACGGTTTGCTGCTGCATCCCGCCAGTAGCATCACCACGACCAGCGCCGCCGTCCATCCTCTTTGCATGTTAAAGACCTTTATACGCCAGCATCGGCCCCAGCGGTCGACCGCCCAGCAGATGCATATGAATGTGATAAACTTCCTGACCACCATGGCGATTACAATTCATGATCAAACGATAACCGTCTTCGGCAACCCCTTCCTGCTCAGCAATTTTTGCTGCTACTGTCAGCATACGGCCTAAAGCCACTTCATGCTCAGTTTTCACGTCATTGACCGTCGGAATCAGAATATTAGGAATGATCAGGATATGAGTCGGCGCCTGCGGTGAAATATCGCGAAAAGCCGTGACCAGTTCATCCTGATAGACGATATCTGCCGGGATCTCGCGACGGATAATTTTACTGAAAATGGTTTCTTCAGCCATGAGGTTTTCCTTATTCATTTAATCTGGCGGCGTGCCCGGCAACCACCCACCTGGCGCAGGCGCATAATAATGTGATGCAACGCATGAGTATGAGCGACTTTCTCCTGACCTTTCAACCTTATCCCTCGATTTCTTTCTTTATCGTGCAATTTCTGCTCTGACGTTCACTGCCCTTCCCCCTGAAATCCTGAAACCTAATTTCATTTACGGCTGAAACGTCTGTTTACAGGTTTAATCACAATGCGTATATTTCGCATTTGCATTTTCATGCGCATTTTTAACATAGAAAACGACCTCAGACTGTGCTTACAGAACTGGGGCATAACATTCACAATTCACTCAGAAAGGGTTTTTCGATGTCTTTCATGAATCACTCCAGGGACGGGCAACGCCAGCCAGTCGCCAAACCATCGCTGCTGGCAGCCTGTATTGCTTTCGCGTTAATCCCCGCAACCGGCTTTGCCGCACCGACCGAAGATACCGTGATTGTTGATGGGACTGCCCAGTCGGGTTCTGATCCTACCCGCGAATAGTGGACACGCGACTAAGTGAGTAAACTCTCAATCAGAGGTGACTCATGACAAAACCAGCATCAACCAGTAAGAAGCCACGCAAACAGCACACGCCAGAATTCCGCAACG
>NZ_JAMGZK010000016.1 GCF_025564065.1 Silvania hatchlandensis
GCCTCACCCTTCGGGCCGTTGCTAACGCAACGTTATCCTCCCTGGTGCTTGCGATTGTCTCGCAGACCATGAAACAACAGTATGGCTGTTATCTCGGAGAATATGGTGCATCCGGGAGGATTCGAACCTCCGACCGCTCGGTTCGTAGCCGAGTACTCTATCCAGCTGAGCTACGGATGCATCAGGGTACTGCGTTCAAAAATAGTAAATGGTGCATCCGGGAGGATTACTCGGCTGCGCCTCACCCTTCGGGCCGTTGCTAACGCAACGTTATCCTCCCTGGTGCTTGCGATTGTCTCGCAGACCATGAAACAACAGTATGGCTGTTATCTCGG
>NZ_JAMGZK010000015.1 GCF_025564065.1 Silvania hatchlandensis
GTCTCGCAGACCATGAAACAACAGTATGGCTGTTATCTCGGAGAATATGGTGCATCCGGGAGGATTCGAACCTCCGACCGCTCGGTTCGTAGCCGAGTACTCTATCCAGCTGAGCTACGGATGCATCGGGATTTACTGCTGTACTACTTGATACTTCGTCCCGTTTCGAAAACGACAGGAAGTAAAAGATGGTGCATCCGGGAGGATTACTCGGCTGCGCCTCACCCTTCGGGCCGTTGCTAACGCAACGTTATCCTCCCTGGTGCTTGCGATTGTCTCGCAGACCATGAAACAACAGTATGGCTGTTATCTCGG
>NZ_JAMGZK010000014.1 GCF_025564065.1 Silvania hatchlandensis
ACTCCCATGGTGTGACGGGCGGTGTGTACAAGGCCCGGGAACGTATTCACCGTAGCATTCTGATCTACGATTACTAGCGATTCCGACTTCATGGAGTCGAGTTGCAGACTCCAATCCGGACTACGACGTACTTTATGAGGTCCGCTTGCTCTCGCGAGGTCGCTTCTCTTTGTATACGCCATTGTAGCACGTGTGTAGCCCTACTCGTAAGGGCCATGATGACTTGACGTCATCCCCACCTTCCTCCAGTTTATCACTGGCAGTCTCCTTTGAGTTCCCGGCCGAACCGCTGGCAACAAAGGAT
>NZ_JAMGZK010000013.1 GCF_025564065.1 Silvania hatchlandensis
TTACCACTTTGTGATTCATGACTGGGGTGAAGTCGTAACAAGGTAACCGTAGGGGAACCTGCGGTTGGATCACCTCCTTACCTTAAAGAACCTGCCTTTGTAGTGTCCACACAGATTGTCTGATGAATGATGAACTTCTGAATGTACTTCCGAGTGCATTAAGAAGTTTTGCTCTTTAAAAATCTGGATCAAGCTGAAAATTGAAACGACACACTGTGTCTGCTCTCCGTAATAAGAGCAGATAAGCGGTGTGTTCGAGTCTCTCAAATTTTCACGACAACGAACTGTT
>NZ_JAMGZK010000012.1 GCF_025564065.1 Silvania hatchlandensis
GTTTAATTATATCGAGTGTGATTACAATCGCTGGAGACGTCACAGCGCCTGTGGCGGACTCAGCCCGGAACAGTTTGAAAACCAGAACCTCGCTTAGGGCCGTGTCCACATTACGTGGGTAGGATCAGTGCGGGTTCACACGCAATGTCCGCTTCTGGCACAGAGCGGACATTCATAACGTCTACTACCGAGGCTCAACGACTGTCAGCCCGGACAGTTAGATGCTGCTTTCAGGTCGGCATTCATCTCAGTAGAAACTGAATCAGTCGAACA
>NZ_JAMGZK010000006.1 GCF_025564065.1 Silvania hatchlandensis
TTCACGACGGACGTTAGCACCCGCCGTGTGTCTCCCGTGATAACATTCTTCGGTATTCGTAGTTTGCATCGGGTTGGTAAGCCGGGATGGCCCCCTAGCCGAAACAGTGCTCTACCCCCGAAGATGAATTCACGAGGCGCTACCTAAATAGCTTTCGGGGAGAACCAGCTATCTCCCGGTTTGATTGGCCTTTCACCCCCAGCCACAAGTCATCCGCTAATTTTTCAACATTAGTCGGTTCGGTCCTCCAGTTAG
>NZ_JAMGZK010000007.1 GCF_025564065.1 Silvania hatchlandensis
CTTGACACTGAACACTGGTCCTTGATGTGTAGGATAGGTGGGAGGCTTTGAAGCGTGGACGCCAGTCTGCGTGGAGCCAACCTTGAAATACCACCCTTTAATGGCTGGTGTTCTAACGTAGACCCGTAATCCGGGTTGCGGACAGTGTCTGGTGGGTAGTTTGACTGGGGCGGTCTCCTCCTAAAGAGTAACGGAGGAGCACGAAGGTTAGCTAATCCTGGTCGGACATCAGGAGGTTAGTGCAATGGCATAAGC